>CAMWUR010000010.1 GCA_947177485.1 uncultured Helicobacter sp. | reverse complement strand
CCCCCCCCCCCCCCCCCCCCCCCCCCCCCCCCCCCCCCCCCCCCCCCCCCCCAACTCGCATACCTCATTGATTCTGATGGGCAGAATCTCAAACTCTATCTAGGCGTTTGCCAACAATCTTCCACACAAAATTCAGCACAAACGAGCGCCCATAGCGGCGCATTCCTGCGCGACACATTTTCTGGAATCTATGCAGGCTCGCATGGCGAAGTTTGCGCAACAAATCCGCTGCAAAGCACACTTACTTGCTCCACAAGGGGAGGTGTTTGATGAGCCCAACACTTCCCAACGAAATCTACCAAAAAATCAAAATAAAGCTGAATGAAATCCATACGCGCCTTGCCAAGCAGGAAAAGGAGCATTTAGTAGCACAAATTCAGTTTCTAAACAGCATTCAAAAAGAAATTGATTCTAAATTGGATTCATTCAATCAAAATGCCGAGTGGGACACTTTTACCATTGCATTTTATGGCGAAACGAATGCGGGAAAATCTACCCTTATCGAAGCTTTGCGGATTTATTTTAAAGAAAAAACCAAAATGGATTCTTGGAATGAATTTAAGAATATCCATGAAATATTCTTAAAAGAAAAAGAAAACCTAAAACAAAGCATGCTTGAACAAGAGGAGGACATAGAGAGATTATCAAGGCATATTGCAGAACAAATAGAACAAGAAGTTCAAAACAGAAAATCATTTTGGTATCGTCTTATCTCATTCTTTAAATCAAGAACACCAGCAATACAAATCAAAAAGTTTGAAAAAGAACTTGATGATAAAAAATCACTCTATGTCAAAACACAAAAAAACTTTGAGGCACTATTAAACAATCAAGATAATGATAGATTGCTTAATCTAAGCGATGGTGTAATCATTGGCGATGGACGTTCAGACTTCACGCGTAAAACGACTTCCTATGCTTTTAATATCAACAACCAAAACTTCCAAATCCTCGATGTTGCGGGTATCGAAGGCGATGAATCGCAAGTGATAGATAGCATAGATTCTGCAACCAAAAAGGCGCATTGCGTGTTTTACATTACGCGCTCTCCCACTCCTCCACAAAAAGGCGATGATGGCAAAGAAGGCACACTAGAAAAAATCAAAAAGCACTTAGGAGCACAAAGCGAGGTGTATGCTATCTTTAACAAGTCCATTACCAACCCACGACAATTGGAACAAGCACTAATTAACGAAGGTGAAAGGCAAAGCTTACAGGTGCTTGATGAAAAAATGTGCGAAGCTTTGGGCGAACATTATATTGGCAGAAAAAACCTTTGCGCAAAGGTAGCCTTTTTGGCTCTTGCTGAATGTTTGTTTGATGAAAAAACTAAACAAGAGAGGGAAAAATTTTTAAGTAAGTATGATTCAGAAACCTTACTTCAAAAAAGTGGCTTTAGCGACTTTGCAGACTTTATTGCAAGGAGTTTAATTAAAAATACGCAGGCTAAAATCAAGAAATCCCATTACAAAAAAGCTAGCGAGATACTTTGTGAGTTCCAAACATTACTTACAGAAGTTTCTCGAAAGTTTCAGGATCTTTTAAGTGATGCTCAAAATGAAGTGGATAATACAAAAAACAATCTGGAGCGCATTAAGATTCAAAATCTAAAAATAATTTCAAATAAGATTGATAAATATATCGAAAAATTTAAAATAAATGTAAGAATAGATACTTATGATTTTATCGATTCAGATGTGAGCGATAAAGAGTTTGAGGAAACATTCAAAATCATTATTCGACAAGAACAAAAAATCCTTGAAAATAATTTGATTCTTGATGATGAATTTAAAAAACTCCAAGAAGACATAAAAGAGGAACTAGAAAATCTTAAGAGGCGCATTTCGTATGCGATTCAAGATTTTAATCACAATCTCAAAATAGACTTTGAACATAATATATCTATGGATATGAAAAGTGGCATCGACACTGTGGGAATCTTTGCTTCGCTACTTGGTGTTGTGGGAATTTATTTTACCCTGGCAAACTTTTGGAATCCCGTAGGCTGGACTGCCGCTGCATTAACTGGGATAGCAACGTTAATAGGTTTTGGTAAGTCTATATATAAATTTTTCAGCTCCGATTATAAAAAATCAGAGCAAAAAAGAGCAGCAAATGAAAACCTCAAGAGAATATCGGAAAATATCAAAGAAAATATCGAAGTAGAGCTAGAAAAGCTTCGCAGAAATATAAATGAATATATACAAAATATCCAACGAGAATGCGAAACGGTAACTGAACACATGCGAGAACCGTATATTTTTATCTGTCAAACACAAAAAGAAATCAGGCAACTCACATACCAAATTCAACACGAAGGAGAACTTCCATGACAAACACCATTCAGAAATTCAAAGAACAGCAAAACAAAGCTTTGGAAGCCTGCAGAAATCTTTTGGATTTCTTAGAAAAAGGCAAAACGCTAGGGGTATCTATTGATGAAAATCTCATTAATAAGCTCTTAAGGGCAATAAGTGAGATAGATTCCAAAAAGCTCAAAGTGGCTCTCATTGGTGGATTTTCAGAAGGTAAAACGTCTATTGCGGCAGCATGGCTTGAAAGACTTGATAAATCAAGCATGAAAATTAGCCATGAAGAATCATCAGACATGCTAGCAATATATGAACTAGGAGACGATATTGAGCTTATCGATACGCCGGGACTATTCGGATTTAAAGAAAAACATAGTGAGACGGCGAGTGTTGAAAAATACAAAGACATCACACGTAAGTATATCAGTGAAGCACATCTACTTTTATATGTCATGAATGCGGCAAATCCCATTAAAGAAAGCCACAAAGATGATTTAAATTGGTTATTTAGGACGTTAAATCTATTGTCAAGAACCATTTTTGTTTTAAGTAAATTCGATGAAGTCGTCGACATTGAAGAACAAGATTCTTACCAGGAAGCCTTAAAAATTAAAAGAGAAAATATTCTCAAAAGATTGGGCGACTTGATTGGGCTATCTAAGAAAGAAAGCGAAACACTTTCAATTGTAGCCGTTGCGGCAAATCCTTTTGATATGGGCTTTGAGCATTGGCAACAAAACATGCAAGAATTTAAGGCACTATCACACATAGAAAGCCTCCAAAACGCCACACAAGAAAAAATCACAACTAATGGCGGTTTTGAACTTATTATGCTTGAAAGCACAAAAAGCATAATTGCAGATGTGATATACAAACAACTACCACTAATTACAGATGAAAATGAGAATATAAGTCAAGCTAAAATAAAATTTATTGAAGGCACAAAGCACTTGCAGTCAGACATGAAAAGACTAGAAGAAAATATTTCAGAATCAAGAATAAATTTGCGCAATTTTATGACAAATTATTTTACAGACCTGATTCTACAACTACAAGGCACAAGCCTAGAAACTTTTGGAGATTTTTTTGAACGCGAGATAGGAAGTGAGGGCATTATTCTAAATACAAGAATCCAAAATGAATTTGACAAGCAAGTCGAATATGTACATCTTGAGCTTCAAAAAATTGCTACGCATTTTGAAGCAGAAATCGACACCTTTTCTAAGCTTATAAATACTGCTGGGAAAGAGGGGTTAGGCTATATTCAAAAGTCTGGAATCATTAATGCTAACAATGTAAAAATAATACGAGATGGCATGGTAAATTTTGGAAAAATAGTGAGTGTAGATTTGACGCAAGCCCTAAAATTTCAACCTTGGGGTGCTGTCAAACTTGCAAAAGGAGCAAATGTTGCCGTTGCCATAGCAGGTATAGCGTTTGAGCTATGGGATAGCTACAAACAATACGAGAAAGAGCAGGAATTTCAAAAAGTAAAAGACGGCATTAAAGAAAATCTTGAGGGACAAAGAAAAGAAATCTTAGAACTTGTTAATAGTGAAAGTTTTATAGAAATATTTTTTAAAAACTATATGCAGTTAAAGGATAAATATATAGGAATAAACAATGAAATGGAGACTATCGAATCCAAACAACAAGCATTTGAACAATGGACAAATGAGGCTAAAAATATTGAAACGCAATCTAAGTATCTGCTTATAGGGCAAAATTCATAAAATAAAAGGAGACAAAATGGTAGTACGCACGGAACAAGAATTGGCAAAGGCAATTGAAGGTGGCATGAATAGTATCGAAATACATGGCGACTTAGCAAGGCATACTATTGGCATTAAGGCAACAGGGCAAGTGGCATGGCTCGTTGCCATTGGTGCGATTGGAGTCGCGGTGGCTTCCCTCATGGTTTCGCCCGCAACAGCTGGAGTTAGTGCAGGATTTGCTGCCGCATCCGCTGCGGGAGCTGTGGGCATTCTTGGTGCTGCCACAACAGCCACAGCAATCAGCATTGCAGTAGCAGCAGGAGGTGTTGGCGTTTTGAACCGCTTGAGGGATTATGATATGGAAAAAATCTCCGACACACATGTGAAGCTGACTAAATCATAGAAGCAAATTGTAATTCTAATTGTTGTCTTTTGCGGCTTTAAATGTGCCTATTTTGGCATAGGAGATTCTAAGTTCATTTTTGTTATGATGATGTCATTGCAACATAGAAAGGAAACACATGATACAACCAGCAGCGGTGAAATATACATGCAAGTGCGGCTTTAGCAGAATCTACCAACCACAAAGCGATGCGCTCAACCCATTGCACGCGCAATACGCATGCACCTGCCCCAAATGCGGCGAGATGATGTCGGGCGAGGCGTTGCCGCCCAAAAAACGTTATGGCTTCACCTTTTCAGACGGCATGCCAAACGAAGAAGCGCTCAAAAAGACATTGAAAAACTACTTTCGCAAACTAGGGCAGCGAAGTAAAGATGAATAATAAAATTACCCGTAAAAATCTAAAAGAATGCGCCACGAATCGATTAAGGAATCGAGGCTATATTTTGCATTTGCGGGACTCGTTGAGGGCAAAGAAAAGATATGAATCTTGCGTCCAAATTTGAGCGCTAGAGATTCTGTGGGGGCAAGGATTTTATAACGCGGGTAAGCCTGAATCGTTGTTGGAAGGCCTAGTTTCTTGCAATATTGCTGAAACAGCATTGTTGCTTTTGTGCCATTGAGAAAAATGGCTCGAATCTTGCTTGAATGTAGCAAGGCAAAAATATCGTTGAATGCGATATTTTTAAGACTGCTATCACTCGAGCCTGTAATTTCACATGAATACACGATGTCCCAAAGAACGATAGAGTGGGATTGCAAAAATGCTTTTTGCATTTTAATATGTTGCCGCCGCTCCTCTTTGTTGAGTTTCGTGAATTTTGCATATATCGATTCATCGCCAAACAATGCCCCCAACACCTTCCAAAAGCGATTCTGTAGGTGCGCATAATAAAATCCCATTTCCCGCGAAGCAACAGAGGGAAAAGAGCCAAGAATGAGGATTTGGGAATCTTTATCGATACTGCTAGGCTCGAAAGGGTGGAAAAGCATTTTGCTATGTCCCGACGTTATACAAACAATTCTGCAATAGTCGATTTAATATGGTCTTGGATAATAGGAATTTGATAATTTTGTTTATTGTAATAAAATAAAAATATTTCAATATGAAAATTATCAAAATTAACTGAATTTTTCTCAAAAATATTTTTAAAACCTTGAAGCTTACAACGAGCATTCGCCTCCAGTCTTAAGCCTTTTGGGTCAATAAAAAAGATTTTATATTTATTGCCTTGCTTAGCCTTAAGCCAAAAGATGAAATCAGGATAGAATTTTCTAAACTCTTGTTTCTCCTCATCAAAATAAGGGATATAAATCGAATCCACATTTTCAACAATCCGACTGAAACACCAATCGTATTGCTTTAAAACGTTATTGTTGTCTTGCAAATATTGTTGCAAATCTTGTAAAAATTCTATTTCACTTGCTTCTCTAATCGCATAAATAATTCTGCTATCATTTTTCTTATCAATCACTAAGGGATTATAATAATGCTCTTGCAAACTAGAATCTAAAATATATCCATAGACTTCAGCATTCCTCTTGTTGTATTGTGATTGTAGAATCGTGTCTACATACTCTTTTGGCACTCCTTTAGATTCTAAATCCTCTCTTGTTTCTGTGTCTTTTGCCGATACAAGCTCTCTAATCTTTTTATTCATTTCTTCTACAATAATAGAATCAAGCGTGGAGCTAAACTTCTCATAATGGCAAATTTCATTGTCAATTTCTGCAAACCTTTCAAATTCTTTGCTCTTAGCATGAAAGAAACTCTCTAAAACTCTCAAAGTATTCTCTGCTTTAAGCGTTGGTATATCTCCGCTAATTTCAATTGCTTGTGTCTCACCATCATTTGTCATTTTTTCTTTAATTTTACATAATGTTTTATAACCTAAATCTTTCGCTCTTATGTTCTCGCTCAAAAGCAGCACATCTTCATCAAAGGATTCTATATAACTTTTAAGCTCCTCAAAATCACATCGTGAGAGAATATAAGGCTTATTTTGCAAAGCAGTAGAATCTTTATATTTTGGCACAAGCAAGGGCTTAAATGTTTTGCCTTTTCTAAAGCCACTTAAGGGGTAGCTTTGGATAAATTCCTCTAATCCCTCCAAAATCCCCTTTATCGCCTCTGTTTGAGTTGCCATTATAAAAAGCATCTCAATGCCTAAAGCTTTATTGCGAAATCTCTCCCGCAGATTAAAATCAAGCCCCTCACATTGTCCAAGCCTTTTTCTCACTCCCTTAAAAGGTTCTATTCTCACACCTCGTCCAATGGTTTGCAAAACATATTTTTTTGCATTTTTACTGCCTATGTTAATAAAGCTAATCATATTCACGCGGTTGCTATCCCAACCCTCGCTAAAGACTTTGCTTCCCATCATAATTTGTATCGGTGAATATTGTTCATTGATGCTTTGAAAATATCCGCCTGTGATGTCCTCGCCACTCTCAACGCCGAGATGTTGTAAATATTGCCTCTCCCACTCTCGAATGCTCCCAATATTTAAAAGCAAAAAGGGCTCTTTGGCATTTTTAGACTTAAAGACAATCTCTTTGGTGTTACCCTTTATCTTACACGCCTCAATCATAGACGCTTCTTTGGCATAAAAAATTTCTTTTCTTAAAGTCTTAGAATCCATTGTCTGAATAAGCCCTAAAAATTCCTCATCTAAGCACATATTCTTATCAAAATACAAGTTTTGATTTTGTGAAAGATTCTCATAGAGATTTTGCGCTAAAGACGTAATGTCTCTATCCTCTTTTAAAATCTGTAAAATCGCTTCAAAGTAAAGCTTTATCCCAGCATCTTGTGTATTGACTTTATCTGCAACAGCAATAATCAGCGGTTGATGATAGGCAAGTTTTAAACTCTTGCTAAATTCTTGCATTATGTTTTCTCTATGCTTTTTCATCGCGCAAAAGAGTATAAAACTCTCTAAGATTTTTACGATTTGCTCCTCATTTTTTTCTTTATTCCTAAAGGCTTTCAAATCAGAATCTAACACCGCAATATTTTTGCCATAGCCCTCAAGATTAAACTTTTCTAAATTATAATTAAACGCACAAGTTTGCAAATCAAAACTATCACTAAAGGTTGCGGAGAAATTAAAGATAAAGCCTTTGAAATTGTTAGATTCTTTAGAATCTAAGCCTTTTGCAAGTTCCCTGATGTAGTTTTTCCGTACAGAATCTTTGCTATCGCCCTTATGTGCCTCATCAAGCAGGACAATCCAGCCTTCTTTGTTGAGGAAGTTTTTATAATTCAGCCGTTTTGCTTTGGAATCCTTGCCGACATTTTCGTCAATATCAAGCAAATCACTGCGTCCAATAAAGACGACATTCTCATCAAAGAGTGAAGCATAAGCCGCCACATTTTCATAATCCTTTAAATCTTTAATGCTGATAGCCTTGCTTTGGTAAGTGTTATATTCTGCAATATGATCCTTAAATTGTTCCAAAATCTTATCATTTGGCACAAGGAGCATGATTGGCTTTTTGGGAAATACACCATTTGTCATTAGGCTATGCAAAAGCGCAATCAGCTTTATCATTACAATACTCTTTCCGCTCCCTGTTGCCATCCAAAAGCTTGCGGTATTGATTTGCTCTTGTGCAATATCCCCTACTCCATAATCACAATAGCGTTGATATAATTCATCAGCATTTTGTGCGTAAAAATTTAGGGCAGTTATGGCGCTCTTAAGCGCAGCAATTTGATAATCTTGCAAAGAAATAGTATGCGAAAAACTCTGCAAATCAAAGCTATTTAGCAAAGATTCGCTATCTTGAATCTTTGGAGCAATGATTTCTTTTAGAATCAATTCTTTTTGTGCTAATTGTGCTGTGGATTTTACTTTAGCCATTTTTGCCTTTCAGTGCTTTATAGGTGGATTCCAAAATTTCTTCATCTTCTTTTTGTGCCTTCAGCAATTCCTCCTTTTTGCGTTGCTCCTCAAAAAGTTGATATTGCTCATAGGCGATTTGCTCCATTTGCGCATTAGAAATACTTCCATTGTCTTTTAAGATTTCTTTGCCCTGAAAGGTGAGCAAAGAATCTACATTTTGCCTCCAAAACTCCATTGTCAAAGTTTGTTTGTCCTTCACTCTAAGTTCTGCGGATTCTAAAAATACATTGACTAAACGATTGAGAATATCTAGCTCCTCTTTACTCAAATAATTTTTGGCAATAATCACATCGCCTTTACGCACAACATTGCCTTTCCAGCTTGTTAGCCCCATATTTGGTTCATTCGCATTAGCTCGTTCGCAAATCAACTCTGCTGCGGTTTTATGTGTAGTTGCATACAAAAGTTTGTTTTGTGTTTGCGCAAAAAACATCTGTGTTGCTTTGTCGCTTGGATCATAATCTGCACTCAAAGCAAAAAGCTCTCGCACTTTTTGATAAAACCTTTTCTCACTTGCCCTTATATCACGAATCTGTTCTAAGAGTTCATCAAAATAATCCGTCCTGCCATTTGGATTTTTTAATCGCTCACTATCAATCACAAAACCTTTTTGCAGGTAGCTAGCCAAATGCTCATTTGCCCAGATTCTAAACTGCACTCCTCGTTTGCTTCGCACACGAAAGCCAATAGCTAAAATCATCTCGAGAGAATAAAATTTCACCCTGTATTGTTTACCATCGGTAGCAGTTGTTCGGATTTCCCGAATAACTGAATCTGCTTGCAATTCCCCCTCTTTGAGGATATTTGTGATATGCTCGCTGATGCTAGATTTCGAGGTGTCAAAAAGCTTGGCGATAGAATCTTGATTGAGATACACACTCTCGCCAAGTTCATAAAGCTCAACCTTGATTTTTTTATCTTGTGTGGTGTAGAGGAGGAGATTGGGCATAGATTTTAACCTCACTCAAATAAATCTTTAATACAATTTTCATTATTAAAACATTCAGCTTCCTTTGCAGCTTCTTGCAATCTTTCAATTTTCTTTTGTTTATATTCAGGCAAACCCCAACAAGACAATAATTCACAAAATCTGTAAAAATACTCGGATAGACTATAATCTCCTCTCAAAAAGGGGCGCTTAGATAAATCGCATTGCTGTGTTATCCATTTTTCTAGCCCATAGGATTCATAAATGCGTCCTTGCTTTGCGTTCCATATTTTGGCTACCCTTACCAATCGCCTTAAGGGTTGATTACCTGCTAATGCACCATCTAAATCATTTGGATTAGTTGTAATCCAATCCAAAACTTGCGTTTGATACCAATTTTGTTTATTTGGTATTCTGTAATTATTCCAATCATCAATAATAGCAGGAACTAAATCAAACTTTATATGATTGAGCTCCAAAACTACAGACGGAAAGCTTTGATAAATTTCAGAGCGGGAATAGCTTAATTCTGCAAATTCTTTAAGGTAATTTAAATATATTTGTGGTTTTTTGGGGTAATTGTTTCTAACTTCATAATGATAAAATCCGTCAAATTTCTTTCCAAAAACAACCATTATATCAACATCAGAATTTTCATCAAATTGCCTTGATATAATTGTCTTTCTTTTATAAGAACCAAAGATACAGTATTTGTGGATTTGATTTTTTGAGGCAAGGGAAAACCCATTACTTTCATCAAATCGTTGCAATCTTTGAAGAATAGATTTAATAGAAGTTTGAATTTTATTCTTCTCATTATCCCTAACAATTGCTCTTTCTGCCAAATCATTCAAATAGCTATTCACGCTCATTCTTGCTCCTTATCCACTTGGTATTGCGTATTTTTATCTATTTCAATCTGCTTTTTTCCACCCTTATATCCCATTGAGGCAATAGGCAAAGAGTGCTTATTTATTTTATTTCTTTTAGAATTTAGCTTTTTCAAAGATTCCATTTGTTGTTCTAAGCTCATATTTCTAGATTCTACTTCTAAAAATATTCTTGCCTTATTTCTAAGTTTAAGATATTTATTTCCACTTTTATAGTGTGAGATATATTTCTCTTGAGTATTTAAAAAAATGAGTAACATCATAAAAAATCCTGATAGAGCAGAGATACAAATACTAGATAACTTGCCTATATCACCGTATGTGATACTTAAAGATATACATGTAATAACAAAAGATATTATCATCAGCACATAATTTCCATATCGCCAATACGTTGCACTCTCCAAATGCCCCTTATATGAATATTCGGTATCTTCCATAATTCTTTTAATTTCTTTTTTGATATTTTCTAAAGTTTCATCTTCGCTCATTCCCTACTCCCACCATATTAGATTTCTAAGTTTTGGGTATTTGGCTAAGTCTAGCGAATCTAAAGAGATAATCTCGCCATTATCAAACTCACAAGATTCTATGCCTTTGGAATCCAAAAACAATCGCTTGATTTTCCAGCCCATTAAATTTGCCATAGTGTGAAAAATATCAAACTCCTCTCTATACTCTGTGCGCATATCTAGGCATACAATCTCGCCTTTATGCAACCTATCAATGAGCTTGCGGGATTTGCGGTAGTCTAGTATCGCCTTAGCCTTAGCATAGTCTTTGCCCTTGTAGATTTCATTGTCATGTTGAGCGAAGCGAAACATCTCTTGAGATTTTATATTTTGAGATTCTTCACCTGCTAAAGCAGGTTCAGAATGACAAGGGGAGGATTCATAATGACAAGAATCTTTTAGCACATATTCACAATGGCTCAAAACCTCTTCGTAAGATTCTAATTCATAGTAGCGAAAAGCGATACTCAAAGGCTTTATTTGTTTATTGCCTTTTAGCTTTCCATCTTTCCATTCACTACTAAAGGCGACTTTTTTAATACGTGGAATCATCACATTATAAAAATGTTCCCCTTGCTCTACTAGCACAAATTTTCGATTTGAACCCTCTCTATTGAGTTCCAACACTGCGTGGGCTGTTGTGCCACTCCCACCAAAAAAATCCAAAATGATAGAATCTTCCCTGCTTGCCAAATAAATAGAATCTTTTACTGTGTGAATAGATTTAGGATAGTCAAATTCATTATACGGAATAATATCTTTTAGAATCTTGCTCCCATATTCCGTTGCGCTATATTTAGCGCCATACCACATCGTCTTGAAAGATTTCTCTGTTTTACCTAATTTTATAGTTATTGAGTTCTTTGTCATAAACGCTTTTAAATTATCTCTTACTTTTTCGATACTTTCCCTTGCATAACGCCATTTTCTTTCATTTCCATTAGAATCAATAGGATAAATTTCTAAAAAATCTCCATTGTCAATAATCTTCTGTTTTGGGTGAAAATCATCTTTACATACCTCTCCAAAACCAATAATTTGAGAATTCTTTATATAAATGGGGTAAAAACAATTTTTTGCAGTATGCCTTTCTGATTCTTTCCCCGTTTTCATTAGTTCTTTATATTGCATTTCCACAAATTCGTTTTGTATTTCAGTATTTTGTGGAATCAAAAAATAAGCAAATTCATTACTATATGAAAAATTATCTCCTTGTATTCCCTTTGGATTATGTTCAACACTCACGCAAGTTTTTTCATATTCATAAAAAATATCACTTAAAAGTAACCCCAAATTTTCCTGCTCATTTTCATCAATCGCACAAGCTAGAATCCCTCTCTTGCTTAAAAACTCCTTCCCCATTCTTAAACGATTTTCCATCATAGAAAGCCATGTAGAATCTTTAAAATTATTTTTATAGATAATTTCACTTGCAGGGGCATTATAAGGCGGGTCGATATAAATCAAATCTACCTTGCCTTGATATTTGGGCATTAGGGTATTGAGGGCTTGGAAATTATCCGACTTGATGAGTTCGCCATTGAGCAGGGATTCTAAATCTTCAAAACTACTTAGAATCTGATATTTTGTTTCTTTGGTGAAGTGCTTTGTATCTATGGGGAGATAGCGGTATTTGTTATTTTTAGATTCTTTAGCCTTGCTACGCAAGACTTCAGAATGACAATTTGCTTCTTTGTCATATTGAGTGAAGCGAAATATCTCTTGAGATTTTATATTTTGAGATTCTTCACCTGCCAAAGCAGGTTCAGAATGACAAAGATTGCTAGATTCTGTGCTGATAGAATCTGTGATTGCGAGAGGCTCTGCCTCGTGGCAATCGACAATTTGAGTCTCCACAATAGAATCTCTATTTTTTGCATGATTGTAGATTGCTTCGGCTTTGCCTCGCAATGACACAATAAAATCCTCTCTATCAAAAGTTTCATCAATTAAATTTAATTCTTGCCATTCTTTGATTTGGACTTCAAAACCTTTGTCATTTGCAATCGATTCTAAAAGTGTAGTTGCATTATTTATATGCTGAAGTATTGTATCCACGCTAAAAACATATTCCACTTTTTTAGCAAATTTGGGCTTTAGCCAAATGTTTTTTAATTCATTTTCAAAATCACCAATGAGTTTAATGATTTCATGGGCGATATTTTTAATTTTTTGCAAATGTGCTATGATGTTGGGATTCCATTCTTGAATCCCGCTTTCTTGATAGAGATAGTAAAACATCCATAAATCAAATTGTTCTTGCAAGAAGGCTTTGGCGTTTTTGTGGATAAAAAAGTCTATTTCACTTTGTTTTTTGTAGCTTCTAAAGATTTTTTTGAGGCTTTCTTCGTTAAATTTTAGTTTCTTTTGCTTCAAGCTTTTAAGAAAATCCTCGCTAAATTCATTTGAATTTTGCTTGAATACATTATTGAGCTCTGGGAATAAATCCTTTTGGTTGATAACTTTGATGAGGATTTGATTATGAGGTTCTTCGTCTGTATTTACAGGCTCATTACAAGATATGGAATCTAGTTTGAATAGCACTTTATTTTTAGCATTATCTGCATTTTGTTTATAATCGCTTGCATCAAAAACGACTTCGTAGCTTTCTTGCTCATCGCTTAGAGTGAGGCTTTGGTAGAGAATATCGGATTTGACATAGTAGAGATTCTGTGTTTTGTAGAATAGGCTTGTGTCTTTGGAGTTGCTATACACTTTGGCATAGATGTTTTTATAGATGGGCGTATCGTTGAAAAAGGGTGTGCCGCTCTCATTCAAATAGCTATCAAAGAAAGTGAAAAGTTTGTTGTAAATATCGTGCGAGAGTGGCTCACTTTCAATCTGTGATTCTAAATAAGTTTTGATATGGGCAAAATATTGCTCTTTGATTTTAAGCAGATTGCTAAAGCCACTTTTGGCAGTGTTGCTTTTGTGAAAAACTTTGATTTTCACGCCTAAGTAGCAGTCTTCTAGTTTGCTGTAAAATGCTTTTTTGTAATCTATCATTCTACTTGTCCTCAATCTTTTATGTCTAATAAAAAGTTTTTGAGTGGTTGTAGATATTCATTATTTAAGTCTAGTATGTCTAAAATATTGCCTTTTAGCTTAATTCTTCCATCTTTAATTGCACCCCCGAACATGTGAGCATAAGCGTAAACTACAGCTTTTTTATCTGGTGGTTCAAAATTTGGAATTTCACTGTCAATTTTTTCAATACATTCACGACTTCTTCTAAGACATTTTAAAATATCCTTTTCCTTTACTATTCTAAAAAACAAATCCTCCAAATTACCCTCATCTTGATTATTAGGAATCAGAAAAATCTCACACTTTGGTAATAGGTCATTGTCTAATTGTTTTTTAATATTTTGTAGCGAACTTTCATAATTATCATCTCTATCAAAAATAATCTTAATTTTTTTACCTTCTTTTAGTGCCTTATTAATTTTTTCACGTAAATTTTCTTTTTTATCTTCATCTGTTTCTACTTCTTTATTGAGTTGATTTTCTAAGTTCTTATTTCCTCCAACTTCATGAAACTTATAATCTTTTACTCCTACTCCCAAATATTGCAAATAAATATCTAAAAAGCCAACATCATATTTTCCTTCTACTATAATAAGCATGTCTTTAATCCCTCATTTCATTGTTATGTTCTGTATTAAAAACAAAGCTTTTCTGCGAATATCGACCCGCCTGTATATTAGAATCTTTATCTATATATACATTAAAAACAGCAACACTTTCTTTATCTCCATTTTCAAGCAAGACACTTAAATGTTTCAAAAGTTCCTCATTGTGTGTTGTAATAAAAAACTGAACATTATTGGAGGCTTCTAAGATAGCTTCCAATAACAAATCAATACTCTCAAAATGTAATCCATTTTCTATTTCATCAATAAATATATATTTCTTATTTTGTAAAATCGATAATATAATTGCAACATATTTTTGAAATCCTGCTCCCATTAATTTAAGGCTAATTACATTATTTAAATTTTCCTTTTGTATCACAACTCTGCTATCCAAAAAACTAATTTCTTGAATATTGCTAGAAAACTTTTTAAGGCATTTATTTAATACTTCTTTGTTTATTTTGTTTGATAAAATTGTCTCCAAGTTCCTTTTTAGAATATTTTCATAAGAATTGCTTTCATTAACAAAATCAGCTTTTTCTGAATTAATTTGATTGCTTTCAAAAGAGGTTAAATTAGCTTGAAAATGTATTTGAAATGGATTTGGAAATGTCTTTGAGATTCTCATTGTTCTCTTGCTTTTGGACTTATGGTATTCAAGACTCATTTCATTAACCCCTTTATCTTTTTGCTGTGAGCCATCAATCATAATATTTGTATAGTGATTATTGCGACAATGTATTTTTAACTCTTCATCGTCATTTGTTAATATAATCTGATTGTTTAAATCATAATCATAAAAAAAACCCTGAAAGCAATCCTTATCAACCACAGTTTTTCTAAATTCTAAGATATTGGTTATTGCATCTGGGTGTTTCGATAAATACAAATACAAAGCCTCCAAAATCGAGGTTTTTCCCGTATTTGGCTTGCCTACAAAAATATTCACATTTGAAAATCCTTCGAGCTTTAATGATCGTATCCCTCGAAAATTTTCAATCTCAAAATCTTTTATCATACATTTCTCCTTTAATTATCTAAGCATTATAACTTGCCTATTCTTAAATGGGCTTCCTTCCATCTTCAACCACCCTAACTTCCCCATCATTCTCCACCTCCAACACCACATACGGCAGCCCCTGCCTGTTGAGTTCCTGCATGAAAAAGTCGGGGTCGTTTTGTTCCATATTCCACACGCCCGCACCTTGCGCAGAATCCACACCTTGCGCCTCGCCACCCTTTGGCATATCCTTGTTTGCCTCCAAACGCTCGGCATTATAAGATTCCAAAGAATGCGGATTGTGCGTAAGATTTGCAGGTTGCGCCGAAAAATCCGATTGAGATAAGACTTGGGGTCTATCGAGTGAGGATTTTTCAAGCTCCTGCGAAGATTGCGTGCAAGCCACATTCTTTTTTGCGCCAACGCCCCACTTACCCTCGCAAATCAGCTTCGCGCCAATCATCGCGGGCACGCCCGTGGTGTAGCTCACGCCTTGCGCATTGACTTCCTCATAGCATTTCTCATGCTCGCAAACATTATAAATATAAATCGTGCGTTCCTTGCCGTCCTTCACTCCGCGCATATAGCAGCCGATGTTCGTCTTGCCTTTTGTGCGGGGCGCGAGGCTCGCGGGGTCGGGCAGCAGGGTCTTGAGCACCTCGATAGGCACGATAAACCCGCCCTTGTGCGGCACAGAATCCACGCGCAAAAGCCCGACATTCTCGAGGCATTTCATGTGCGTGAGGTAGCTCTCGCCAAAGGTCATAAAAAAGCGGATTCTCTTGAGCCCCCGCACATTGCGCACCAAAGATTCCAACTCCTCATGATACAAAAGATACGAGTTTTTCACGCCCACTTCGGGATAGTCCCATTCTTTCATCAACGCAAGCGGTGCGATGTCGCGCCACTGCCCCCCTGCATAATCCACCACCTGCAAATCCTGCGTGTTGGATTCGAGCGCAAAATGCTTTTCATTGCGCTCAAACTTGCGATAAATCGTGTCTTGTTGCAAATCGGGGTTGAGATTCAAATCGGTTTGGGAGATAAGGGATTCTTCGCTTCGCTCAGAATGACAACAAGAGGAAGGTGCTCCTTTGGAATCAAAAGATGATGATTTGGAATCAGCGAGCGCTTTTTTAGAATCAAAAGGCGACACCCACCCCCTAGCCCCCTCTGCAAGGGAGGGGGAACTTATGGAATCGTGTCCCCCTCGATGCGTATGGGAGGGGGGATTCGTGGAATCGCTCCCATTCGCATGGGACGCGTTGCGCGCCACCCAATATCGCGCCTTGCTGCTCACCTCGCGCAGATTAATCTCGGGATTGAAGTTTGTCGCAAACGCGTATCCGTGGTCGCCCGCGTTGCAATCCAAGATGTCGATAGAATGAATCTCATCAAAATAATGCTTCTGCGCATACGCACAAAACACATTTGTAACGCCCGGGTCAAAGCCGCTGCCAAGCAGAGCGAAGATTCCCGCCTCTTTGTAGCGCGCGTCCAGCGCCCATTGCTCTTTGTATTCAAAATGCGCGGAATCGGGGTGCTCGTAGTTCGCAGTGTCGAGGTAATGCGTGCGCGTGCGCAAACACGCCTCCATAATGCTTAAATCTTGATAAGGAAGTGCGACATTCACCACGAGCTTTGGGCGATATTTCTCAATCAAAGCCACAAGAGATTCCACATTGTCGGCATCTACTGCATCAATCTCAATCTCGCCCAAGCCTTTGGCGCGAATCGAATCCGCGATTGCCCTGCATTTACTAAGCGTGCGCGAAGCAAGCACAATGCGTGAAAACACCTCGCGATTCATCGCCATTTTGTGCGCAACAACGCCCCCAACGCCACCCGCTCCGATTTGTAAAACAACAGCCATTATGCGCTCCTTTGTCTGCCTCTGCAATTTGTGAGGCTTATTATAGCCTTATCTCGTTAATTTTTTGGTTTTTGGTGCCGCATTAATCCGAATCACAACAAAGACAATGTATAATGAGTGCATTATCTTGAGATGGAGTTTGGACTGCTATGACACAAGAAGAGCTAGATTCGCTAATGAATAGCGATGTCGATATGGACAATGTTGTCGCAGAGGAAGAATCGGCAGAACCAGAGGGCACAACAGCAGCGAATGATGATGAAGGGGAGAACTATCGCGTTACAGCAGAGCATCCATGGCCTCCGCCACCGCCTATCGAAGACCACAAAGTCGTGAGCCAGCTTGATGACGTCACCAAAGGAATCGAATCCAAGGCCAACCAAGTCTTTGATTATCTCGAGGATATGAGCAATAAAATGATGGACATTGAGGGCAATGGGCGCGATTTGCAGCAATTCATCAAGAATCAAAAAGCCCTCTTTGAGAAGCTCCACGAAGCCTTTCCGCAAATTGTTACCTTTTCAAAAGCGCTCACAGAGATTGACAGCACGCAAAAAAAGATTGATTCGATTATCACCGCGAGCCTCGACACAGGCGATAGCATTATGAGCATTATGGACACAATGCAATACCAAGACATTCACCGCCAAAAAATCGAGCGCGTTATCAATGTCATGCGCGCACTTGCAAAATATATGAATTCCTTGTTTGAAGGCAAGATTGACGACAGCAAGCGCGTTGCCTCTGCTGTACATATTGTCGGCGATACGAGCACAGCTGATGTCGTGAGTGATGATGACATCGAATCTCTCATCGCAACATTGGGTGGAGGACATCACTAATTTGGTCGAGCTCCTCTCCCCCGCTGGCAATCTCGAAAAACTCAAAATCGCCCTTGCGTATGGTGCTGATGCGTGTTATGGCAACGTGAGCCATTTTTCGTTGCGCGGCAGAGCCGCAAAACAATTCACTTATGAAAGCTTCGCCGAGGCAGTCGACTACACCCACGCAATGGGTAAGAAATTCTATGCCACTGTCAATGGTTTCCCATTCAATAGCCAAATTGATGCGCTCAAGAAACATCTCTCGCGGCTTGCTAGCATCGGCGTGGACGCATTGATTGTCGCCACGCCCGGTGTGCTGCGCCTCGCACAACAAATCGCCCCACAGATTCCGATTCATCTCTCGACTCAAGCGAATGTGCTGAATGTGCTTGACGCGCAATGCTATTATGAAATGGGTGTGAAACGTATTATCGCTGCGCGCGAAATGAGCCTGAACGATTTGTGCGAGGTCAAAAGCGCATTGCCACAGCTCGAGATTGAGATTTTCGTGCATGGCAGCATGTGTTTCGCCTTTTCTGGGCGCTGTCTCATTAGCGCCTTGCAACACGGGCGCGTGCCCAATCGCGGCAGCTGCGCCAATGATTGTCGCTTCGACTATACCTATCTGATTCAACCGCCAAATTCCTCGACAATGTTTGACGCAAAAGATTGCGCGCATTTCGTGCGCGAGCCCGACACGGGCGTTGTGATGCAGCTTGTCGAAGAAGAAGGCGTTGGGACGCACATCTTCAACGCCAAAGACTTGAATCTCGCCGCGCACATCGAAGAGCTTGTAAAAAGCGGCGCTATCGATGCATTCAAGATTGAGGGGCGCACCAAATCCAATTACTATGTCGCAATCACAACCAAAACTTACCGCACAGCAATCAACGACACAATGCGTCATGACTTCACACCCAAGCGCTATGCAGACGAGCTTGCCACGCTCAAAAATCGTGGATTCACCGATGGATACATCATCCACCGCCCTTTTGTGCGGCTCGACACACAGAATCACCAAACGGCGCTAAGCGATGGCAGCTTCGCTGTTGTCGCACAAATCTCTGAAAATGGCGCCGCCTTTGCGCGCGGCACTGTGCGCGCCAACGAAAGCTACGAAATCATCTCTCCGCAAGGAATCGCGCCACAGATTGTGAGCAATGAGCTTGGTACAATCTATCCATTTGAAGGGAGATTCTATGTGCGGCTGCACAAAGTCTGCACACAAAGCGGTGAGGAGCTAGAGAGTATTCATAGCGGCAATACCAATGCCTTTATGCTACCAGCACAGCTTGCGGCTTTTAGCTTTTTGCGAACACAAACAAAGGAAACATAATGGAATTTATTGCGATTATTCTAGGAAGCAAGAGTGATTATGCGACAATGCAAGAATGTCTGAATGTGCTCGAAAAGTTTGATTTGCCTTATGAAATCATCATTAGTTCGGCACACCGAAGCCCGGAACGTACGCAAAAATATGTCTTGGACGCCGAAAAACGAGGTGCACAGCTTTTCATCGCTGCTGCGGGTATGGCAGCACACCTTGCAGGCACGATTTGTGCAATGACGACAAAGCCTGTCATCGGTGTGCCGATGAGTGGAGGCGCGCTCGATGGGCTAGACGCGTTGCTCTCGACTGTGCAAATGCCTTCGGGCATGCCCGTTGCCACAGTGGCGCTTGGCAAAAGCGGTGCTGTGAATAGCGCATATCTTGCCATGCAGATTCTCGCCCTGCGCGATAGCGAGCTTGCCGAAAAATTGCGCGAAGATCGAATCATGAAGGCAAAAAATGTTGAGCTCGATTCGCAAGAAATCGAGAAACGATTACCATAAGGAGACACAATGGCTGCTATATGGCTGACAATCGATGAGTTTTGTACCTCAACGCACCTCAAACGTGAGCTTGTCGAAAAGCTGATTCAAGACAACAAATTGACGCACAAAACCGAAGGGGAACAGGTTCTAATCCAAACCGAGCCCACAAATCATAGCCTTGTCCATACCGGTGAGAATGCGTTAAGCGCACAAAACGGCAATGCACCGATTGCGTTTGCCGAAAAAACGATTGGTACAATTTTGAATCTCCATGAAAAAGTGCTTGAAGCAAAAGACGAATCGATTAGCACACTCAAAAGCGAGAATAAATTCCTCAAAGACGCGCTATTTTCAATGCAAGACATCTATGACGATGACCAAAAAAGCGCACAATTTCTGCGCGAACAGCTGCAACGTACGCAAGAAGAACTCGAATCGATGAAGCGCAAATATAAGCTCATGTGGGGCAAATCCGTTGGAAAAGTCGACCTCTCACCGCTTGTGAAAAACGGCGAGAATCCAGAGCAAGACTCAAAAAAGAATCAATAGACATACGAACGTAACCACATACCAAATGCCTCAAACCCGAGTTTACAGGAGAGACTCTTTTTGAGATGCTCACGGGCTTTGAATTTTTCATTCCCCGCAAGATACAGCCGCGCAAGCTTATTGTGCAAAGTCGCGAGATAATTCACCTTTTCATGGTGGTCATGCAACTCTTTGAGAAATGCAATCTCTTTTTCATAATTGCGTGCCTCGATAAGCGGTTGCGTATTGAGTGCTTGTGTGAGACTATCGGAATGAATCGAATAGATTCGCATGGGCTGATGGAGGTAATAAATCTTTGATTTAGCATAGATTTTATTCCAAAAGAGTCTGTCTCCTCCTTTGAGCTCTTCATCAAATCTATCCTCGCCAATGAGTTGTGTTTGGAAGATTCCAAAAAACTTTCCGCTTAAGGAACCAAACCAAAACTCCTCCGCTGCCACCTCACGGCTTTTGTCAATCCCGCGCCCCGTATATTCTTTCGTATCGCTGCGCAAGCGATTGCCCAAAATGATTCCATATTGTCTGTCATATTGCATATACGTTTCAGCAAGCCTTTTGAGAGCGCCATGTAACAAAATATCATCATCATCAAGCACAGCAAAAAGTTCGCTACAAAGCACGGCAATCGCCGTATTTTTTGCGCCCGATGCGCCCGATTTGTAGGCATTTTGTAATAAATGCACAAACGGATACTGCATAGCAAATGCTTTCACCATTGTGCTCGTGTCGTCAGTCGAACCGCCATCGACAACAAACACATGTAGATTTGGATAATCTTGTTCTATCACACTCTGCAAAGCGTTGCGTAAAAAGTGGCAACGATTATAGGTTGGGATAATGATTGATATGCTTGGATAGCCCATTTGTTCCATTCTCCTTAGCTTTGCGGCAAATATTGCTGGTATCTGCCAATATAATCACGTACAGCACTATAGACTGCTGGGTCCACGACCATTTCGAGCTTGAGCACAGAGAGCGGAAAGCCAAAATCCTTCATTTTGACTTCATCTTTTTCGGTAACAAGAACTGATGTTGCGCCGCTTTTTTCCATTTCGAGCGCAATCCGTTCTTTGCTAAAGAAGCTGTGGTCGCCATAACTTAGCCGTCCTACAATTGCTGGCAAAAATTGTTCCAATCTCGAAGGATTCGCAATCGCCGTAACAAGCAGCATGCGTTCAGTTGGATTCTTCACAACAACTTCGCGGCTATATTCTTTCCCTTCGTTAAGAACTATATCGGCAGTTTTGTAAGCAGAAGGAGATTCACGATAAGCACCGCTAGGAATGCAAAAAGAATAATAGGGCTGCAATTGCGAACGTAGCAAAATATTGAGCTTGTTGCATTTGAATCGAAATCCATCATCAAGAAAGATAATGCGCCTGCCAAGCTTCATCGCCTTTTCGATTCCCTTGTGCCTATCCTCACTCACAATGACTGTTGCAAAAGGCAGACGTTGCGAGAGCAGCTGTGCCTCATCGCCGCTTTTGTTCACGTCAACCACAATGCGACCATTATGAGAAACCACAATAAGTCCCTTGCTTTTGCGCTTATAGCCACGCAATACAATCGCGCAATTGGGCTCATAGTCTTTAGCAAGCGCAATCACAAGCGGTGTTTTGCCGCTGCCACCCACAACGAGATTCCCCACGCTCACAATCGCGGCTTTGTATTGCTTTGTGGGCGAAAAAGCGCGGCGCAATGTCGCACCGACAAAGACACAAATCGAGACAGGCAAGAGTGCGAAAGCCATGAGCTTCTGCCCTAAAGTGGGATTGAAAAAGTAACGTTCTAAAAATTTCATCGTTCCGTCCATTTTTGGTTGATTTTGCGAATCTGTTCACAGACATAGAGCACCTCATCATCACGAAGGCACGAATAGATAGGCAAGGAAAGAATCCGCTGGTAGTTGTTGAGTGCATTGGAAAATTGACTCACCTTGAAGCTGTATTTGTTTTTGTAATAGCTCAAGAGATGAATGGGGACAAAATGCAAATCGGTTGCGATTCCAGCAGCGCTTAGTTCGCGCGCCATATTGTCGCGATTTTTGGCAACACGTACGATGTATGCCGAATAGATACTCTGCGGATTGCTTGGTGTTGTGATGTGTGCAATGCCCTCAAGTTGTTTTGTGTAGAGTGCAGCAATCTCTTGTCGCCTACGCGTCATCGAATCGATTTTGCGCAATTGCGCAAGACAAAATGCCGCATTGAGCTGTGTCGTGTCATAGCGATAGCCCCTGTCGATGATGTCGTACATATAGGACGGGCGATTCTTCACATATTCTTCGCGCGTGATTGCGTGGTGACGCAAAAGGCGCATTTTGTGTGCAAAACTTTGGTTTTTTGTTACAATCATGCCGCCATTTGCGAGTGCACCGGGACGCTCAAATGCAAAGCTAAAGATGGTCGCATCGGATTCAAGTGAACCGATTCTGCGCCCGTGATAATGCAACCCAAGCGCCATTGTTGCATCATCGATAATCGGAACTCCATAGCGATATTTCAAATCATAGAATGCTTCCAAATCCGCCGCATTGCCTGCGATATGCGAAACGATAATCGCCTTGATTTTGCGCGCTCCTTGTTCGCGCAAAAGCTCCTCACAATGCGTGCTTTGTAGATTATAATCATCAGGATGAATATCAACAAGCAGAGGAATCGAATCGAAATGTCGAATGACTTCAGGCACAAACGGGTGGCAATTGACAGAGCAAATCACTCTATCGCCGCGCCGCACACCAAGTGCAGCAAGTGCGAGATGGAGTGCCGATGTGCCATCTGCTGTTGCAATCGAGTATGACGTGTCGATAAACTCGGCAAACGCATCTTCGAGTCGTTCGACATAGCGACACACCTCTTCGCCCCTTTTGAGCGCCTCAAGCACAGCTTGCATTTCGTCATCGCTGATATTGAGCACACAAAAGGGAATCTGCCGCTTTTTCATTGCCACCCTACACAACAGCAAGCGGGATAGGTTCGCGCTTGAATCGACTTTTTTCATACATGCGCAACACATCATCAACAGCGCGCAAATCATAGTTTTGTAGCAATTGTTCACGACTGCTACCGCGCTCAAGAAAATCAAACAGAATCGAATCAAGCAGCGCATAACTATACCCCAAGTCTGCTTCATCGCTTTGCCCAGCAAACAAATCAGCGCTCGGTGGTTTTTGCTGAATGCTTTGTGGAATCTGTAAATATTTTGCGAGCGCGAAAACATCGGTTTTATAGAGGTTACCAAGCGGATTTAATCCCGCTGCCAAATCACCAAAAATCGTACCATAGCCGAGCATGCGTTCGCTTTTGTTGCTTGTTCCGAGCACGATTCGATTCTGTGCAAAGGCAATATCAAAAAGCAATGTCATGCGGAATCGCGCACATGCATTACCCAGCCGTAAACCTGTGGGTTCACAGCCCGCATAGAGCGCAGCAAGCACTGTTTCAAAGCTCCATAATGGCGCAACGACAAGTGGCAAGCCAAACGCACGCGCACATTCTCGGGCATCTTCGAGGCTTTGGGGTGAGGAATGGGTTGAGGGCATAAAAACGCACAGAATCGGTTGATTCTCCACAGAGGTAATCTCGTTTAGGGCAATCTCGCAATATGCATGCGATTCGTGGCAAAGCGCGAGCTGTGCAATACGTGCCACAACAGCTGAATCGATTCCTCCACTAAGACCCAATACACAACGTTCAAAGCCACGTGCCGCCATTTCTGCACACAGAAACGAGACAAGCGCATTGCAAACAATAGCGGGATTCTTCGCCTCCATGACGCTCTCCTTTAAACGTGTGATGAACGTTTTAGCTTCGACTCAAAGAAATTTGAGTATGATTCATAAAATTTTGGAATTATAGCCTTTTGTGCAGTGAAATTCGCTGAAAGTTGTTTTATTTCGCAATCCACATCAACCAATAAAGGAGTTCGGTATGCAAAAATGTTCGATGTTTTTATCCACATTCATGGTTTGCGGTTCCATTGCTTGGGGCGCTATCGACCATTTGATTGAGGTTACGCCTACAATTGGTGGTAATTTTCACATCAATCAGAGTGGCTATGCTGGCGATGAAGAAGTCGCAGCTGGTTTGCGACTTGGTGTACGTGCAACGCAACAGAGTCTCATTGAGTTTGGTTGGGAGCACATGTTCTCGGCGCATTTCGAGCCGCATGAGCGCAATATCAAACGCAACAACAACCGTTATTTTGCAAACTATGTGCATGAGCTCATGCAGACATCATGGTTTGCTCCCTATGCACTCGGTGGTTTGGGCTATGAGCGGCTTGGTATCGAGACAAACGGCATGAACCATGATGCTTTTGTGCAAGTTGGTGTGGGTGCTCGATTCATCGCAACCAAATGGCTTCATCTCAAAGCCGAAGTGCGCGATGCTATCATTTTCGATGGGCGTAACGACCTTGTTGCCTCTGTTGGGCTCACGATTCCGCTTGGCTCGACACCACAAGGGCGCGCACGACAAGAGCAAGAGGAACGAATAAAACAAGAGCAAGCAGCAAAAGAAGCAGCACTTACACAAAACAATGCAGCAACAAGCCCACTCGCACCACAACCCGTGCCATCGCGCGGAGGGGCTGCTGCTGGTGCAGAATCAATGCGACTCTCAACACCACAAGCTGGAGGTGTTGTTGGGCAAAAACACCAAGGCGAAGGCTTCATGGAAGGCTATGCGGGCGAGCAACACCCGCGAATCGGTGAGATTATCGACACTGAAGATGGGCAACATCAGGTAACGCGAGTCGTTACACTCAACCAACCTGAAGTGCGATTCGCATTCGATAGTTATGACATTGCGACTGTCTTCGAATCGCAAATTCGAGAGTTTTCTGAACATCTCTTGAGTGTGCCCGCTTCACGTGCGCTCCTCGAAGGGCACACAGACTGGGTTGGACCCGAAGCCTACAACCTCACACTTTCACGCAAGCGCGCAGAATCTGTGAAAAGCAAGATGATGGAATTTGGTGTTGAAGAGAATCGAATTGGTATTCGTGCTTATGGCGAGACTCGTCCGATTGCCGACAACAACACAGCCGCGGGACGTGCGCAGAATCGCCGCGTTGAACTGATTTTCATCGAACCCGTTACACAATAAAAATAAAAGAGAAACACACAGATGAAGCCAATTATTTCACAAAATGTTGTTATTTATTATGCAGATAGCCAGCTAGGCAGTGCCGAAGAAGAGCAGATTTGTCGCGTGATACAGGGCAGTGCTTCGAGTATTCGCAGCTTACAGCTACAAGCCTTGTTCTTCTCTATGCGCGCCAATGATGACTTTCAAGATTCAACCATCATTGCTATTGCGCATATCTTGCTCAAGCTGCAAAAACAACTCGATATTGTGGTTGCCATCTGTGAATACAATGCCACTCAATTCAAGCGGCTCAAAGAGATTTTTGCCAATAAATCTCTGCCACTGTTCAAGACGATTAGCCAAGCGATGCTATTTTTGCAAATCAAAATGCCTCCGGCTGGCACACCAATTATCGTTTTTGAAAAAGACAGCATCACCCAAACACTCATCGTTCAAAGTCTCGAAGCAAAGGGACTTGACATTCAAGCTGTTCAGAACGTGAAAGACTTCAAGCAAAAGCAGCAAGAATACGGCAATGACGCGCTGTATGTGTTCGACATGCAGTTTGACATCACAGCAAACCATATTCCTGTGCAGGTTACGCAAGGCACGGTGATTTACCATTTCTACAAAGAAGTCGATGGCAAGATTGCGCGGTTTTTTAGCCTACAAACGCATGCATTGCGGCTTGCTGAAGGTTTCAAGGTCTTTATGTTTAATCTCAAAGACACCGAAATTCTCGAATCAAAAGCGATTGATTTTTTCATCTCGCTTACGCGCAATGCCGTTTCGTATGGTGCTGTGTTTGTCTTTCTGGGTATGCGCCCTAATCTCATCGATTCGGCAAATGATGAGAAGATTCGCCGCGCAGGAATCTACATCTACAACGACCATGCAAGCGCGCTCAAAAACGAAAAAATTGCTGCCTTGGCACATGCTGTCAATAGCCAAAAGCCCCAAAAGCTTTCCAAAAAGCTCGTGGCAAATCTCTTGCACTTTGTCAATGCTTCACTCGAAACGCTCAAATCGCTCACGGGCGGAAATGTCGAGAAAACCTCGCATCGTGTCATGGAGTGCAACATTCCCTCGCATGACAACCTTATGGGCGCGATGATTACCTTCGATGGCGATATTTCTGGTGGCTTGGTGTTGATATTCAACAAAGACATCGTCAAAGAGGCAGCGATGATGATGCTTGGCGAAGAGATCGAGAGTGATAGCGACTTGGTTGACGTCGTCTCTGAATTCACCAACATCATCGCAGGGCGCAGCAAAGCGCTTCTTTCAGAACGCAATATTAGCATCAACATCTCACTGCCTAAACCCTATGTGAATTTTAAAGAACTCTATTCCCTGATTGTTGGCAAAATGGGAGTGCAGGTTGATTTCTTGCTCAATGGCAAACCGCTCTATATTTTTCTGACCTATTGAAACGCTTAATTTCAGCATTTTTTAATATCTTATGCGCTATAATAAACATTCGATTCTGTTCCAAAAGGAGTTCTATGAACCTCACCAAAATGACAAATGCAAATGAAGTCAAACGTGAATGGATTGTGCTCGATGCTAAAGACCAAATCTTTGGACGTCTTGTTGCCCAGATTGCGACTTTGTTGCGCGGCAAACACAAGCCATGCTACACACCCCACACCGATTGTGGCGATTTTGTGGTTGTGATTAATGCCAAAGATGTCAAGTTTAGTGGTAACAAATGCGAAGATAAGCTCTATTTTACCCATTCAGGCTATTTTGGCAGCACCAAACAAAAAACATTGCATGAAATGCTCAACAATTCGCCCGAAAAGCTCTATCGCTTGAGCGTGCGTGGAATGCTACCGAAAACAAAGCTCGGACGCGCAATGATTAAGAAGCTCAAAGTCTATCCCGGGCAATCCCACCCCCACACAGCACAAGTGCAAAAATAAGGACACATGATGAAAAAAATCTATGCAACAGGCAAACGCAAAACAGCTATCGCAAAAGTTTGGCTCACGCCCGGCAGTGGCAAGCTTTCGATTAATGAAACCAACCTCAACGATTGGCTTGGAGGACATGAGGCAATCAAGATGAAAGTCATGCAACCTCTCTTGCTAACCAAACAAGAAAAAAGTGTCGATATTATCGCGCACACACTCGGAGGTGGTTACTCTGCACAAGCAGAGGCTTTGCGGCATGGAATCTCAAAAGCCCTCTCTGCCTACGACCTTGCTTTCCGTGCAATCCTGAAACCTGAAGGCTTACTCACACGCGATTCACGCACAGTTGAGCGCAAAAAATACGGCAAGAAAAAAGCACGTCGAAGCCCACAATTCTCCAAACGTTAATTATTATGGGAATTGCAAAAGCCTTTGGCTTTTGCAATCGTGTGGGGAAGTAGCGAGCACGTTTGCTTCGCTTTGCTCCGCAGTCTTTAGTCGCTACTCTACACGGGTGGCGAGAGGTATTGTTTAGAATCCAATGCGAGTGTCCACAATGATTCTAGCTTCTGCACCACGTACAAATCAAGAATGCCCCCTACATCTTAAACGCCGAAAGAAGTTGATGCAATTCATTCGCTTGGTGGTTGAGTAACGATGATGTCTGCTTCATCTTGTCATTTGTGCTGATGAGCTCGGCAACACATTCGGCGATTTTTGTGCCATTTTCCAAGATTCCCGATGTCTTATCATCAACCAATTGAGCACCCTCGAGCGTTTCAAGAGATTTTTGTGCCGCAACATGAATCGCTGCAACAAGTTTATCGATATCTTCTTCCATATAGTTCGAACGCTCAATCAAAGAATGTGTGGAATCCAAACTCTGCTTCATACTTGCGCTAATAGCAGCAATGGTTTGTAAGACATTTTTGATAATTGCTGTGGTCTGTGTAACCGATTGTTGCGTACGCTCGGCGAGATTGCGCACCTCGTCTGCCACAACGGCAAATCCGCGCCCATGCTCGCCCGCGCGCGCGGCTTCAATCGCGGCATTGAGCGCAAGCAGGTTCGTCTGGTCGGCGATGTCGGTAATCACAGTGAGGACATTCTGGATATCCTGCGCTTCTTGTGAAAGCGAAGCGACTTTGTTTGCGTTCTCCTCTTCTTGCTTACCATTCTTCTGCACCTGCTCGTTGATTTCGTTGATAATCTCCCTCGTATGCTGCACATTCTGCAAGACAATCTCAAGCTCTGCATTAGTCGCCTGCGACATCACGATATTCTTGTCAATAATCGCACGACTCTCTGTCCCAAGCCCTGTGTTATTACTGCTCACGTTCTCAATCTCGGCACTGATAGAATCCAGCTGTGTCGAAACAGCAGCAAGAGATTCAGAGACTTGCAATGTCTGCCCGTTTTGGCTAAACACAACCACGAATGTGTCGCGGATATACTGAATGAACGTATCAATCGAATGCGCCATGTTGCTAAATTCATCGCTACCTTTGATTTGGAGCTTAGTGTTGAGGCTTTTTTCGCTCATAATATATCCAAGTGTTCTATTGACCTCTTGCACACGCGAAACAATGCTATAAATCACAGAAAAGGCAAGCACAAACGTGAGGGCGAGCAAGCATGTTTCAATGACGATGAGTATCAGAAAATACGAATATTGCGAGCTAATCTCGTCCTCAACACTTGTGTTGAGATGTGCTGCAATCGTATCTTCGACATCTTTGAGCAAATCAATCTTTGTCGTAATCGCGTCCCACCAGCTTTCAGCAGCAACGCCATAATCACCCAGCGCGTGCCGCGCAATCACAGCCTTGCGAATCTGCAACACCTTCTCAAAGCTAGCGTGCTTGGCAACTTGCTGATAATTTTGCACCATTGCAGCGGGGCTAAAGGATTCAAATAGGAAAGAATAAACGCGTTGCTCGGCGATGAGCTCAATGAAGCGGTTATAGACAGTAATCACAGCAGGCGTGTTTGCTGAAATCATCGTGTTCCCCATCGCCCTCTCCTGTCCCGCACTTTCTTTCGCATAGAGAAAATTGACATAGCCCAATGTTTCCCGGCTTAACTCGGCGTCATGAATGAGCTCAATCGAGCTTAGGACATTGCCAAGAAGCCCCGCGATGGTTTTGGTGAAATAGCCCGTGGTAACGGCGGTCAGATTCTCGCCGCTTTTGAGCGAGGCGTCTGCGTTGTTGCGGATTGTTGTGATTTTTTGCACAGCCTCAAACCCAGAATCAACAAGCTTGCGATACTCGGGGGCAATCTCTATCTTGGCGAGCACGGCTTTGAGCGCCTCAATCTGTTCGTCTGTATTCTTGCGTTGATTGGGCAAATCGTTTGCAAATTTCTTGCCACGACTCGCGAGATAGCCTGCGGTCATACCGCGCTCTTTTTGCAGTTCATGCACAAGCCGCGAAACTTGGCTCGATACCGCAAGTTCCCTGTGCAGCTCGCCCGTGTTGCTCCATGCCACAAATGCGCCAACCGATTCGGCGGTCATGAAATAGAGTAACACAACACTTGGCATGAGCACCAAAAACATGATTTTTAGTTTGAGTGTTATTTTTCCGAGCAAATGCATGCTAACCTCCCCACTAAACTAAGATGATGTTATCATTTTTCGGCTTAAAGCACCAAATATACCTAGAGCAATAGCAAATAAAGGCTGTTGGGGGTGCGGTTTTAACCGCACATTTTGTGTGCGACTGAATCCAGCCTCCGATTGTCATGTTGAGCGCTAGCGAAATATCTCATGATATTTACATTTTAAGATTCTTCACGCTTCGCGTTCAGAATGACAATTGGATGTCATTGCGAGCGTCCATTAGGACGCAAGGAAAGCTAGAATCATAATGACGAGATATTTCGCTCCGCTCAACATGGCAAAATGTTCAACATGATAAAATATTTAGAAAAAATCAAAGCTCTGAAGTAGGCTCTCCAAATAAAAAGCCTTGCGAATAATCTACGCCCAATTCACAGACAATACGATAGACTTTTTCGGAATGCACAAACTCGGCAATACTCTTTGCGCCGATACTCTTTGCAAACTTTGCAATCGAATCCACGATTTTATAGCTCCGCTCGTCTGTGTCGATATTGCGCACAAAATTGCCATCAATTTTGATATACTCTGCCTTGAGGTCAATCAAACGTCCAAAATTGGAGTTTGCCGCGCCAAAATCATCAATCGCAATCTTGAAACCCTTGCTGTGTAGCTCCCTGATGTGCTCCAACACTTTGCCTTGAGAAGTATTGATTCCCTCCAAAACCTCAAGTAGTACACGATTCATCGGAATCTCATAACGTTCACAACGATTCAAAAGATAGTTGATAATGCGGCGGTCTTGCAGGCATTCTTCGGAAATGTTGATAGAAAATTCAAAATCGCAATCACGAAAATCAGCAAAACTCTTGTTAATCACAGCCATTGTTACATTATTCATAAGCCCCGATTCGCGCGCCGCATCGAGGAATATCCCGGGCAAGATGACATTGCCCTGATTGTCAACAAGCCGCACGAGCGTTTCATATTTCTCAATCGCACCGCTCTCGTTGTTGAGAATCGGCTGATAATAGGGCACAACGCGTCCGCTTTTGAGCGCGGCATGGACTTCTCTCATCCAATAAATCTTATTGTGCTGCTGCTGGGCAAATTCCTCATCACTCTGCTCGAGAGTGTAGAATTTTGCATTATTGTGCGTGGCGAGCGCGAGTGCGCTATATGCCTTTGGTGCGAGAATCTCGCCCTTGCCCTGCACGATTCCTGTAACAAACTCAACATCAATCTCGCGTTCATCAATCTCGAATCCATGTTCAAGACGCAACATATCGAGTGCAGCGACAAAATCTTTTGCCGCTTCGAGCTCGTTTTCAAGAAACACTATCGCAAAACAATCCGAATCTGTCTGAAAAATACGCGTTGCACGTGGGCAATAGCTCTCAAAAAAATCATTGATTTGGCGCAACAAAAATTGGACAGAATCGAGCGTTGAGATGAGCCGCGTGCGCGCAATGGTTGGGACATGCACGAGTGCGAGGACAATCTCATCATGATGCAAAAACTCATTGAGCGCGAGCTCGCCCTTTTGCCCATCGAATGCAATGCGGCACAAATGTGTGAGAATTGTTGGTGCATGGTTATTACAACAAATCATGCGCGCACTTGGTGCAAGAGTTGGCTTATTTGCAGCAATAAGCAAGAAATAAGTATCGGGACGTAAACTCGCAATAAGCGTCATGCAATCGAGCAAATCATCATCAATGGGCAGATTCCAAAACAACACGACATCGCTCGTATGATTCTCATAATATTCCATCATCTCCTTGAGATTGCTCACTTGGTGCGTGATACAAAACGTAAAAAATTCCTCAAATCGTGGCAAATCTGCTTTATCTGAAACATTGAGAATCTGTATTTTTTTCATCTACTGCCCCTGATACAGCATATTCCCCATTTGCTTTGTCGCCTCTTCAACCATTCTCTTCGCTGCATTCAAATCCTTATCGTTGTTTGTTGTCCCCGAGAGTGGCTTTATCGAACTTTGTGGCAAACTTGGTGCTTGAATGTTTTCTGGAATCACGCCGTTTGGCATACGTACAAAAAAGTCTTTGTAGTTCAACCCACCTTGTTTATAGCGGATATACACCTCTCCTGTTTGGTTGTTATAGAGATAGGTATCAGCACTATCACTAAACATCACCCATTCTGCCCAAAGCGTGCCCAAGCAAAGGCAAAAATAACACCACCTCATCGCGCCGTCTCAATCACATTTTGGAGTTGGGCGCGCAGACTCAAAATCGCCTTACGTTTAGCATAGAAGCTATTGGGATTTGCAACCAAATAGGCGCTCGATTGCAGAATCACGGCATCAATTTTGAGCGCATTCTCTTTGAGCGTGTTGCCTGTCTCGACAATATCCACAATCGCATCGCAAAGTCCCACACTCGGTGCGAGCTCAATCGAACCATAGAGTTTGATGATTTCAACCGCAATAGCTTGCGAAGCAAAATAACTTTTTGCAAGATTGACCATTTTTGTTGCGATTCGTAATGCGGGCTTGGTGTTATCAATCTCACTCCCCATAGGCGAAGCCACAACCACGCGACAATGCCCAAAGCCCAAATCCAAAAGCCGCACAAGTTGGCTACTTTGCTCTTCGAGCACATCGAGCCCAACAATCCCGACATCAGCTGCTTGATGTTGCACATACGCAGGAATATCTTGATTGCGCACAAGCAAGAACTGCCAATCGCCCACATCGCACAAAAGTTTGCGCCCACTAAAGGCGATATGTGTACCACAGATTTGTTCAAATATGGTGAGTGCCCGTTCGGCGATTCGCCCTTTGGGCAATGCAATACGTAGTTTCATCTGCCTCCCCCTTTTTGCTCCGCAATAGTGCGTAACATGCCTTTGAATACGAGCGAATCGTCTTGAATCGCACCAGCAAAAAATCGTGCTAAAAATTTGCCATCGCCACCTGTGAAATAGAGTTTTTTATTTTTTGCAATCGATTCAATCGTCAGCACAATGCTTTTGAGCGCACCATAGCTTAATGCGTCACGCGTGTTTTGTGGAAATGCGTTGAACTCAATGGCAAGGTTCAACTCGCCGCCAAGCACAGATGAAATGGCACGATACATTTTGCCATACATCACAAGACCGGGCAGAATGCAGCCACCTAGATGCATATTGTCTTGCATCACATCAATTGTAATCGCGCTGCCCGCATCGACAATCACGCCATCGCTCACGCCTTTGCATGCCGCAATCCTATCAGCGCCAAGCCCAATATACGCTGTATCGAGTAGCATATAAGGTGTGAGATTAATCGCCTCGGGAAATATCTCGAGGAGATATTTCGTCTTTTTCTGGCTCACGCTGACATAATACATTGGCAGCAGCGCCTCATCGCGCTCTAGTCGCTCCGCCTGCACTTTCCACACACGCCCGTTGTAATAGAAATGCAGATAGCTATTGCCAATGTCGCACAAAACCATGCCTAGCCCCTATGGAATCTTGATATAATATTCGCCAAAATATAAGGCTTTTGTATCACCAAAAGTAGGCATTTGAATGTCTCTAGTGATTTGATAGACGCGAAAGGATTCAAAGTCTGGCTCAAGCGCGATGATATAACCACGTTTTTCAAGGATTGCAAGCTCTTGCCCTACTGCCACAGCAAGGAAATGCGCAAAAGAAAATTTGATACGTTTTTGGATATTGAGATTCATATCGCAAAGCAAAACCTCGCCATCGGTGGTGAAGATATAGACTCTATCACGCAACACGAGCACCTCGCGCACATTGACATCTTGCGTGCTGATATATTCTGGGCTCACGGCAATCAGCCGAAATTTGGTTGCAGCAAACAATCGATTATTGAACACATCAAGAAAGCTGACATTATTAAACTGCGATGCGTTGCCCACAACAATATTGCGCACAATCTGCAAACGATTATAATCGACAATCACAAGCGCACCATCGAGAGTGGGGAAAATCACCAAATCGCGCAAGAAATAGGGATTCGCATTGATGTCGCTAATCGCACTCACGCTCGGCTGCTTTTGGCTAAACAAAATCTGTTCTGTGTGTGCATTTTGCAATAAAAGCGTATTGTCAGCAAGCACAAGCGCAAGAATCTCGCCATTCATCGAGGCAGCAAGCGGTTTGTGTGGATAGCTCAAGTTGCGTTTTGTGCCGCCTTGTTTGTCAAGAATTTGCAATGTCTCATCGCACAGCGCGAGCGTGTGTTCCTCGTTTTCGTTCAAAAATACACAGCCGCGCTCGAGTTTGTAGCTCGAGATTCCAGCACGTGTGAGCACAGCACCATTTTCGAGCGTGATACCGCCACTTTTCTCAATCGCAAGAGGCGATGTGAGCGCGAGCGGCTGCACTTCTGCTTCGATATTGCTTGGCGTATAGTATTGCTTGGTGCTGCAAGCAGTGAGACAAAATGCGGCATAAAGAAAAAGCAAGATTCGCATGCTATTCCTTTGGTTGCGATTTCGCACCATTAAAGAGCTCGATTCCTTCAATCGCTCCGCTATTTTGCGATTCGTTTGCGTCAAAAATTTCGATTCCCTCTGGGGGGTTGTTTGCGTCCTGTGTGGCGGCTGCTTGTGTGGTTTTGGTGATTCCATAGTGCACGAAAAATTGTGCGATTCCATGCAAAGGCGAATCAAGCGGAATCTTACCAAGCAAGCTATGCGCCTCTGCAATTGCATCAGTTTTCAACAACAGATAGGCGCGCTGCAAAAGCGTCATCTCGGCGAGCATCACATCGACATCATGTAAAGAATCAAGCGCTTGCAAATCGCCCTTAAGCGAAGCAGCCTGATAGCGCGCAAGCATTGCAAGAAAGCTTTCTTGTCCACCTGAAAGCTGCTCGAGAGCAGCCACATCATTTGCCATAGACGCGCGCTTGAGCAAAAAGAGCTCATAGAGTGGTGAGCCACTCTGTTTGAGCGCAAGGAGCTTTTGCTCATTCTCGGGCTCGGCAAGAAGCGATTCATAGAGTGCGAAATGCTCCTTTTTTTGCATTTCCACAAACCATTGGCTCGCAAAATAGCCCGCACTGCCAAAGACAAACACAACAAGCGCAATGATAATGGGTGTTTTGAAGTTTTTCCAAAATTTTTCGACTCGCAAAAAGCTTTCCAAAAACTTCTCTTCGGCAACCGCTTCATCTTTGAGTTTCTGGATATTTTGTTCTAGGCTCATCGTTTCTCCTATATTCCTGTGCTGCCAAAGCCCTTTGTGTCACGAACACTCGGGTTGAGAATCTGCACTTCTGCAAACTCGGCAGAAAATACGCGTGCAAGCACACCCTGTGCGATTCTATCGCCAATTTGCACGACAAAGGGCGAGTCAGAATGATTCATCAAAATCACTTGCAATTCACCACGATAATCGCTATCAATCGTCCCAGGGCTATTCAGCACGCTAATTCCCTGCAAAGCAAGCCCGCTTCTTGAACGTACCTGCACCTCAAAGCCACTCTCAATCTCAATCGCGATTCCAATCGGCACAACGCCCACAGAACCGGGCTCGATGCGCACAGATTCACATGCATGCAAATCAAATCCCGCAGCACCTGCACTTTGATAGCACGGAATCTGTGCATTTTTGTGAATCTTCTTGACATTAATGCGCATCGTTTTCCCCAAACGCAATCTCTCGAAAAAACACACGTACAACCTCGTAATCGACTTCGCCGCTCGGTAGCTTGACGCTCACCTCATCGCCTTCTTCTTTGCCAATAAAGGCTTTAGCAAGCGGCGAATGGAACGAAATGAGCCCACGTTTTGGGTCGCTCTCGACACTACCAACAATCGTATAGCATGTTTTTTTGTCTGTATCCAAATCAAGAATCTCAAACGTGCTGCCAAAGCCAATTTTATCATGCTTGAGTGTCGATGGGTCGAGCACACGTATGCGCGAGAGTAAATCGCCCAGCTCATTAATCCGCGCCTCGATGAATTGTTGCTTCTCTTTTGCCGCATGGTATTCAGCATTTTCTTTGAGGTCGCCATGTTCACGTGCAACGCTGATTTCTTTGACAATATTGGGACGCTCAACTTCTTTGAGATTCTTGAGCTCCGCCACAACCAAATCATAGCCATAATGCGTCATAGGTTCGTTTTGTTGTTGCATGCTGCCTCCGAATAAAGACTTTATAGTAACGTAGTGCCTTTTAAAAAGTACTTAGCCAATGAGCCATTGTGCAACCTTTTGCGAGCTGCCCGATTGCAGATAATCGCGCAGTTCACGCGCTGCTGTGATGTATACGTTCGAATCGGCATGCGCAAATGCGGCAAGAAGATTGTCGCGATTCACATCATTTTGCCGCAGCTCGACATGCAGTGGCGCTTTGCCCATTTTGTCAAACATGATGTTTGCAAGCCCGATATAGCGCGGATTGACAACAAGAGACGCCAGCGCATAATCGAGTGCGCGCGCCTTGTAGGCGAGCACAAAAGGAATGCCCATCAGCGCAGCTTGTAAGGTTGCCGTGCCGCTACAAACAAAGGCAAAATCGCAACGTTGCAATGTTGCAGGCGTATCATACGCAATTTGGAATCCGCTCACATCGCCATAGAGTGTGTGCAAGTCGGTTTTTTGAAACACAGCAGGGACAATCAAGGTTGTTGTGTAGCCCTGTGTGCGCAGAATCTGTGCCACTTCGGCAAAAATGGGAAATAGATAGGCAATCTCGGCGCGCCTACTACCCGGCAAAAAAGCGATTTCACGTGAGTTTGTTGGGCTCACGCGCGCAGGGGGAAGAGTATCAAGCAATGGATTCCCTACAAATTCGACCTTGCTCTGATAGCATGCAGTCTCAAATGGAAAAATGGCAGCAAGCCTGTCGCAATAGCGCTCGAGAGTTTTGGCACGCCATGGCTTCCAAATCCATACTTGCGGTAAAATATAATAAATCACTTCAGCTGTATAACCATGCTGTTTAATGGCTTTGGCAATCGGGAGATTGAATGAGCTTGAATCCATAAGCAAAACCTTATCAGCATCTTTGGCAAGATTCACAATCTCACGTTGTACATGGCGCAAAAAGGGAATCTTGCCAATCACGCCCAAAAAACCCATGACGGCAAACTCGGCGAGGGAATGTAGAGATTGGAAACCTTGCACGAGATTGCTATCGAACACGCCGCATAGCTCAATATCGTGGTGTTGCAGATGTGAAAGCAGCACATTCAAATGCACATTTGCGCTGGGTTCAAGCGCGCTCACGACAATTTTCATTGCATATTCTTTGTATTAGCAAAAGTTGGAACGATGATACGCATATCCTCGAGCAATGTCTTTTTGGGCGAATCGCTGCTAAACGATTCGAGTTCGAGTGCTTCAGACAATTCATTATCCGCACCTTCTTTAAAATTGCTCGATTCCACAACCTGCCCCAAATGAGCGATTTTATCCTCAATCTCGGGCTCTGGAATCGCCCTTGCTAGAGATGTCTCTCGTGTTTTACTCGCTGCCATTTTTTCTTTTTTCTTTTGTTTTTTGGGCGCTTCATCGCTTGGTTCGTCTTTGTTTGCCTGTTCGTCTTTTTCACGACGCATAATGACACTTGTTGTTGCGCCCCCATTTGCGCGCGTCATCTCGCCGCGCAATTCGCGATTTTCAATGCTCAAATTTGCATTCTCAAGCTCCAAGTCAATCACGCGCGCCTGAAGTCGTTCGAGCTCTTCATGTAGCTCGCGCTCGCTTCGGCTCTCACCGCTCTGAAATTTCACGATGATTTCTTCATAATAGTTTTTAGCAGGAATCGCCCTCTTCACCTCACCGCCTTTGCCCATGACTTCAACACGATGTACAGGTATTGCTTCTTGGACACTCGAACGTGCTGTGCTTTCAAGCAACAAATCGCGCCTATCTTTGATGTCTTTGAGTGCATTCTGTCGTACGATATATTCTGCCTTGAGCGACTGCACAGCAAGTTTGAGATCTTTTTGTTCTTTTTGTAGCACACTCACTTGATTGGTGAGCTCCATATTCTGGCTCAAAAGCTGATGACTTTGGGTCTCCCGTTCCTTATAGCGCTCCTTGCTCTCAATCTCTTTACGTTCCATCTCGCGAAAGCTTTGTTCGAGTGTTCCAAGTTGTTCGCGCATCTCTTCGAGCAGTTGACTTTTTTCGCTATACTCCCTCTCGAGTTTTTCGCATTTTTCGAGCAGATTCTGCTTCTCGTCTTCAAAGCGCTTTTTCTCTTGTTCAAACCATTCAACAACCTGCCAACGTTCTTTGATTTGCGATTCTTGTTTGATAAACTCCAGCAATCGTTCCTTGTCCCGATTCTCCATTCTCCCTCCTTAGTCCTTGTCCATCTCGAGGCGCAACAACAGCATTTCTTCTCCTTCAATAATGCGCACATTCGAGCCCTTGCAGCTTGGACATGTGCCATATTCCAGATTCTCGATTATATGGTTTGCGCCACACTGCGCGCAAGCAATCGTAATAGGAATGGGCACAATCTTGAGCCTTGCACATTCCAAGCTGCTTCCTTCGGTATAATTTTCAAACGCTCGAGCGAGCAACTCGGCATTCACACCCGAGCGTTCGCCAAGCCCAACAAAAATTGTAACAATTTTTGCACAATGCGTGTGCGCATAGCCCTCACATTTCTCAACCAAATCTGCCACAATCGAATATTCATGCATAGCACACCTAGCAGATTCGTGGCAAAAACTCGCCACTTGGATATTCGAGATATTGTCGGGCAACAAAGCTGCCAAGCCGTTGTTCGCACACAACGTGCCCGCGATGTTCGCACACAACCTCGCCGATGATTCGTGCATTGATTGCGCCGTTTTGGTGCAGAATCTCAAGCGCTCGCTGCGCATTCTCTTTGGGCAACGCAATGATTGCCGCGCCCTCGCATGCTAAATTCAGCGCATCGAGTCCCAGAAGCTCACAGATTCCGCGTACTTCAGGAAGCAGCACAATCTTTTCGCGCTCAATCACAATCCCAACATTAGAAGCCAGCGCCCACTCATTGAGCACCGCTGCCACACCGCCGCGCGTGGCATCGCGCAATGCATGCAATGACAAATCTGCGTCAAAGAGTGGCGCGACAATCGGATAGAGTTGTGTGCAATCGCTTTCTAATGCACTTTGCAGACTGATTTCTTCGCGCAATGCAAAAATAAGCGCGCCATGTGTTCCAGCAGCACCGCTTAGAATCACGGCATCGCCCGCACACAGATTGCGCGAAGAAAGCGCGGGACAACGCACAGCGCCAACTGCTGTCGTATTGATGAGTAAGCCCTTCACACCGCCTCGTTCAACCACCTTTGTATCGCCGCACACAATCTGCACGTCCGCCTTTTGCACCTCATGCGCCATGGATTGCAGAATTGTATACAAATCCTTGCGCGAAAAGCCCTCTTCAATCACCAAACCGCATGTGAGATATGTGGGCTTTGCGCCCATCATTGCAACATCATTGAGACTGCCGCACACGCTCAATTTGCCAATATCGCCACCGGAAAAAAACAGAGGCAAAATCGTAAACGAATCGGTACTCATCGCTAGCGGGCTTGGGAGCGAAAAAACGCCGGCGTCCTCATGCGCATTTTGCAATCCCAAAATCTCGCCAAATGCAGCAACAAGCCGTGCGCTCTCCTGCCCGCCGCCGCCTTCAGCGAGCGTAATCCATTTGTTCATGATGCCTCCTTCAGCGGTTTTGCGTTTTGCAGCAAACGTTCCAAAAATTGCCCCTTGTTCGTGCGCCACATCGCGACATCACACACAAGGATAATTTGTTTGCGCGCCCTGCTCACAGCGACATTCAGCGCTTGCAACGCGCTCATGCAGCGCGAATCGGTGAGATAATAATGCAACAGCACAGGAGAAAAAATGATAGTATCAAATTCTAATCCTTGCGAACGATGAATCGTAAAAACTTTATCTTTATTGCGCAGCTGTGGGCAGGCTTGCAAAATCGCCTTGCGCTGCAACCGAAAGGGCGTGAGAATCGCGAAACAATCCTTGCGCAAAAGCCGCGCCTCTTGTTGTAGCAAATGTGGCGCAAGCCGCGCAATTGCCATTGCTTCGCTCATACTTTGATATTGCTTGCTCACAATCGGTGCAGCCTTGCCGCTGTCGATATAGAAAATTTCTGTGGGTGCTTCTTGCCCGCGCAAACCAATATGATACACACATGAATCGAGCAAATCGGTCAGATTCTGTCCATAGCGATAGTTTTGCAAAAGCTGTGCACACGCTGTTTTTTGCAGCTTTGGTGGCTCGCTATTCGCTGCTTTTGCAAGAAGTGTGCGCGAATCCTCCTCGAACTCTTCGGCATAGATGGACGAAATCGCCCACACACGCATCATCGCTCCATCGCCTACAAACTCACGTTCACTCGCTTCGCAAACAGGTCCTAATTGTTTGTGGTCGCCTAACATCGTGAGCGGCGCGGTGAAATAACTCAATGTCAAAGCTTTAATCAACGGTGTATAGGGCGCTTCGTCAAGAAAAATATGTGCGATGTTTTCGATTGTCTCGTAACGTTTGATAAATCCATCGAGAGTCATCGCGAGAATACTCGCCTCGCTCATGCGTTGCTTGCTGCTTTTTTTGTTGGCAAACAAATTGGGCTGCTCTTTTTGCGCATGGTAATCACAGCATTGCGGATAGCGCGCTAAAAAATCGCTGCTCGCAATCCCAAGCCGAAAGACGCATTCAAGCGGATATTGCCGCAACTGCATTTGGGGCAAGATTCCATTCAGAATCTGCTCAAGCGCATTGTTCGTGGGCGCAAGCAGCAAAATCCGCTGCTTTTGTGCAAGCAAAAATAGCAGCGATTCGAGCAAAACACCTTTCGTCTTTCCGCTCCCAGGTGGACCCCAAATATAGGAAATGGGGTTTGCAAACAGCAATTGCAATGCGTTATTTTGGTGGCTATCCAAATGTTGCGCATACGGAATCGCGCGCGGCAACATCGCCGCAATTTGTTGCAAACGTTTGTGATGAAACAGCGGCTGCACTCGGTTGCTCGCATAAAATCGAACCACGGCTTGCACAAGGAATTTGAGGTCAGAAAAGAGTTCAATTTTTTCTTTTTGCGCGCGCTTCACAAGCTCTACATTCGTCTCGATAGTGAGCACACCATTTTTATCATCATATTGCACAGCAAAGTCGTCTGAATCGAGCGCATAGAAGTCCTGACCCACTTGCAAAAGCAAAGATTCTGTAAAGATTGTACGTGGCACTTGCAAGCGAATACTTGTTTTTCGCGTTTCTTTTTGCGAGATAGGAATGGATTCGAGGCTGCGCCCTGTCTGTTCGAGAAAGTCATAATACATGCGCGCCGCAACTCCCAAAAACTGCATTACATCTCCACAAAGCCATATTTGTAATATGCAGCACATGCGCCTTCATCGCTCACCATGCAGCTTCCAATGGGATTGGACGGAACGCAATGTTTGCCAAAAAGCGTGCAATCGGTGGGCTTTTTTGCCCCACGCAAAATCTCTCCGCATAGGCATGCTTTGTGGTCTTTTGCGACACTTTGCGACAAGATGTCGGCAAACCGCGCCTCAGCGTCAAATGCGTGGTATTCTTCGCGCAAGGCATAAGCTGAAAGCGGAATAATTCCAAGCCCGCGCCATTCAAAGTCGCGCTTTTGAAACGCGCCTTGAATCATCGCTTGTGCCTTGAGATTGCCGCTTGCGCTCACGCAACGTGCGTATTGATTATCGACACGTGCGACATTTTCGAGCTTTTGGACAAGCAAAAGCAGAATCGATTCGAGAATATCGACAGGCTCAAAACCTGCCACGACAATGGGGATTTGGAATCTTTCGCACAGCGGCTCATAGAGTTTTGAGCCCATAATCACACTGACATGCGAAGGCGCAAGCAGCGCGTCTATGCGGCTTTGTGGGGATTGCAGTAGCGCAAAAAGCGGCTCGGGAACGCTGACATGGTTGATATGCAGCAATACATTGTGCAGCTGTTGTGCTTGAATCTGCGCAAGTAGCGCTGCTGTCATGGGTGTTGTTGTCTCGAATCCAATCGCAAAAAAAATGATGGTTTTATGAGGATTTTCTTTGGCAATGCGCAAACATTCAAGCGGTGAATACACAAAACGTACATCTGCGCCACGTGCACGCGCATCGCCGAGCGTTCCAAACGAACCCGGAACGCGAATCATATCGCCAAGTGTGAGCAAAATCACATCATCTTGCTGCGCGAGCAGGCTCGCGTGGTCAATGCGCGCACGTGGCATGATACACACGGGGCAGCCCGGTCCGTGTACGAGCACGATTTCTTTGGGCAGAATCTGCGCAAAGCCGTTGCGCATAATCGTGTGCGTGTGCCCGCCGCAAACTTCCATGATATGAAACGGGGTGCGCAATTTTTTCGCAGCGGCAGTAATCGCCTCAAGAAGGGTAACAAGACGGGATTTGTCGCGATATTTGTCAATCCATTCCACGCGATTCTCTCTCCTCGAGCTCCATTGCGGCAATCATTTCTTGATACGCAGCAAGCGAGAGTTCGGCACTCTCTGTATCGATTTTGCTCATCACAAAGCCCACATGCAACAACACAAACTCGCCGACAGAAACAGGCTCTTGCATTAAATCCAAGCTCGCAACGCGCGTAACGCCAAGCGTTTCGAGCGTTGCTGTGTTGGTTTCTTTATCAATCGCGACAACTTTAGACGGAATGGCTAGACACATTGTGCCCTCCTTTGTAAGAGATAATCCCAAGCATTGCGAATCGATATGTCGTCTTTGGTGCTGATGGGCAAAATCGGAATCTGCTTGCCAAGCTGTGCCAAATCATCGCGGATTCTGTCCATCTCAAACGCAAAATGCGGCAGCAAATCAACCTTAGAAACCATCACGCAATCGGCGCGCAAGAACATGGTTGGGTATTTGAGCACCTTGTCATCGCCCTCGCTCACAGACAACAGCACAACATTGATATGCGCGCCCACATCATAGCTCGCGGGGCAAACGAGATTCCCGACATTTTCGATAAACAGAATCTCCTGCCCTGCAAGCTTTGGGCTTAGGGTTTCAAAACAGCCCGCAACCATTTGCGCATCGAGATGACACAAATCGCCCGTGCTAATCTGTTGCGACAGAATGCCGCATTGTTGCAGACGCTCTGTGTCGCGATTGGTTTGCAAGTCTCCTTCAATCACGGCAAACGACGTACTCAAACGTGCAAACGATTCAAGCAGGCTTGTTTTGCCACTTCCGGGAGAACTCATCAGATTGCAAACAAACAGACGATGTTGCGCAAAAATAGCGCGCAACGTCTTTGCATGTCGGTCGTTCTTGCTCAAAATGCTTTCATTGACAATCACTTCTTGCATCATTTTCTCCTATGCGCCTTCTTGAACGCCTAGCAATTTTGAATAGACATCAAGAATCTTGCGCCCCATGATGTCAAGCGAAAAATTGCGCACAATAAAGGCGCGATTGGGCAAACACAAGCTTTGTGGCTCGTTTTTGAGGTCATGGATCAACCGATTGAGTGCAAGCGCATATTCGCCTCTATCAGGCTTTGCATGCAACAGCAAAAAATTCTCGCCGCGATTGTCGCCTGTGTGCAAATCCTTGATGCTTCCAATATCGCTTGCAATGCATGGCAGCTCCATTGCAAGCGCCTGCATGAGGCTTTGAGGCACACCTTCATTGCAATCACTTGTCATCACAAAAATATCAATCGCCTTCAAAAACACGGCGGGATTCTCAACATGCCCAAGAAATAGAATGCGCTTTTCAACGTCATATTCGCGCGCAACAGAATCAAGAAACGCGCGCATTTCGCTCGTTTGCGCGCCTGCAATCACAAAAAAACAATCCTCGCTCACCATGCTTGCAAGCGAGATGAACACATCTTGACGTTTGAATCGGCGCAAAACGCCGAGGTTGCCAATCAGAAGCGCATTTTCGGGCAGCCCAAGCTGCCTGCGACATTCTATTTTGTCGTAGAGTTGCGGGTCAAAAAGGCTTGTGTCAATCCCTGTCGGAATGCTTTGGATTCTCTCACGTTTAATGCGATTTTCAGTAATCATCATCTCCATGACATTCATGCCTGTGGTGAAGATATAATCGGCAAGCTCATTGATGAAATTCAATCGCGAGGTGTTAATTTTATTGCTCAAATGGCGCGTACGGATAAATTTGACAGGCAAAAAGAGGCTCGAGAGTCCACCGCACCATGTGTCGATTCCACTATGTGTATTGATGATGTCAAAACGTCCACGCAAAATCTTGCGCAATGCAAGAATCGTCTCAATGTCTCGTTGCCCTCGAAAAGGCAGGGTGAATGTTTCAAATCCATGGTGTTGTGCCTTGTCAAGAATCTGCGATTCTTTGCGACATGCAAGCGCACATTCACAACCAAGCTCGCGCATTTTGAGCATTTCGTTGATGATGCGAATCTCCTGCCCGCCCCAGCCATTGCTCCATTCAGTGTGCAAAACAGAGATTTTAGTTTCCACAATACCCTCTAGCAATTCAAGATTTGCGATTCGATGTGGTCGATAATCATATTAAAATTGCATTCACCGCGGACAAAATAGCTCAAGCTATCAATACGCTTGCCAAGCATGCGTTTGGCAATCTCGACAATTTCGGCGCTATCTTGACTCCAAAACATCAAATGATTTTCAATCAGATATTGGTCATGAACAAGCCAGATACTCCGCGTGCTGATGGTCGGGATTCCATAGCACACAGCCTCAAGGTTCATCGTTCCGCCGCCGCCGATGAAAATATCGATAAATGGATAAAACTCCTCGGGGCGCAGCTTTTCTTCGAGCACAACAGCCACCGAACCGAAGTCTTTCTTGAGCCGTTCTTTTTCATAGCGCGGCATGATGACGACATTGGCATTGAGGTTTTGGCGCAGCAGCGGAATCACCTCATAGATTGTCGGAATCTTCTCCTTGACATAATGCGCCTTGTATTCTTCCTCGCGCACGAGAATGGTTGGCTTGCTCAAATCGAGCCCGTAACGTACGCGAAAATCATTGCGCGAATCCTTGCGAATTTGCCTTATCCACAGCGCGACATCGATGAACGGATAGGCGATTGCCTGGCTTTCATCAAGCGCAAAGCGCAAGATAAGCTCACGCGGCAAGATGAATGGATAGAAAAAAAGCCGTGAAAACGGCAACGTGAGGCGCGAAACAGCCGTGAGCTCATGTGGACAGCTACTATCGCCTGGCGTGGTAACTGCGGGCGTGTCGTAGATATTCACAACAGGAATCCCGATTCCATACGCGACATGCACGCTATCGACCACAGCGCCGCTGATGAGCATTTTTGGTGTGCCTTTGGCGCGGAACAAATCGAGAATTTCTTTTTGGCGAAAAATGCGTGCCTCAAACTTCTCAAGCAAAGTCGCACCACCATACTCGCCAAGCACGATGTGTTCGATTCCATGAATGTCTAAAATCTGCTTTGCTTCGGTGTAATGCGGAGCATAGCGCGTGGTAACGAGCACTCTATGCCCACGTTTTTGCAGCTCGGGAATCATATAGGCAAAAAAGAGAGCATATTTAGGCGTTGCCACATCAATCCATAGCATGGGTTTCCTCGTTTCGCTTCTGCAAGGCGTCAAAAATGCAGAGCCGTACATCAAAAATTGTATTGTAATTATAACCTAAAATTTGCAGCAATGCAGATTCTGGCGCGCCAAAGCCGATTTTGTCTGTGCGCCACGCGAGATTGGGGCTGCCAAGCCGTTCAAGAAGTTTGCGCAAAAGATATTTACTAAACCCTTCGGCGCATTTGAGATTTGAATCGAGTTTGAAAGCAAACTCAACAAGACGATAGTCAGTAAATGGGCAGCGATTTTCGACTCCAAACCACATCGCATTGCGGTCTTCATAGCGCAACAAATGGGGCAAACTGAATATGCAAACATCATTCCAAAGCGATTGTTCAAAATCAGGGATAAAACGTTCCAAGAGATAATCAAGCGGTGGGCGCGGCAGCCCGAGTGATTCTAGGCGCGAGAACGCATACGCATTATCATCGGCAAAAAGCCGCGTTTTTGCTTGACGAGAGAGCGCACATTGCGCACCAAAGCGCAATTCATCGAGCGCGGTTTTGCCATAGAGCAACACGCGGTCATGGAGCGCCTGTTTGTGCGCAAACACAAAGCGCGCGATGTGGTGATAGTAACCTCCAAAGAGCTCATCAGCCCCCTGCCCACCGAGCGCAACGACACAATGATGCGAGAGCGCCTCGAATAATAAAAATTGCGCATAGATAGAAAAACTGCGAAAAATCTCATCTTGCGCATGGACAAGGCGCGGAAAATCTTGCGCGAAATGCTCGAGATTCGGCGTAATCTGTGTGATGGGGCGGTCAATATCGCGCGCAAGCTCGGCGATATGCGCACTCTCATCGCTGCCAACAAAGCCCACAAAGCTCACACCAAACAGCTTGCAAGGCGCGTCCAAAATCCGCACGCAATGCGCAATAAGCGAGCTGTCGATTCCGCCAGAAACACTAAGCGCCACAGGCACATCAGAAAGCATGCGCAAGCGCACGGAATCGAGCAATAATTCTTGCAACTCATCAAGCGCGGAATCAAGGCGCGTTATCGTTGGGCTTTGGGGCGCAAAATCCCAATAGCGCACGGGGTGCAGCGCGTCATCGCCCGGCGCAAAACGTGCAAAAGACGCGGGCGGAAAGGGCATGATTCCCTCATAGATGGTCTTGTCGCAATCGCCGCCACCAAATGCAAGCCACGAGGCGACTTGCAACAAATCAAAACGCCACGAACGCAACGCAAAAAAGGCTTTGATTTCACTTGCAAAAAATAAGCGCCCCTGCTCGAGAGTGTAATACAAAGGTTTGTTACCCAATCTATCGCGCGCGAGAAAGAGCTCACCGCTTTTGGTGTCGAAAACCGCAAACGCAAAATCGCCATTGAGGCGCTGCAAACAGCGCTCGCCCCAATGCGCAAATGCGCAAAACAGCACCTCTGTGTCGCTTGTTGTACTCAAAGGCACGTCCTCGCGCACAAGCTCGGCGCGAAGTTCGCGATAATTGAAAATCTCGCCATTATAGACAAGCACAAGATGAGGCGCGAACGGCGAGCTAAAGGGCTGGTTTGCGTCATCGCTTAGGTCGATAATGCGCAAGCGATTGTGCGCTAAAACGCAATTGTCATGCACAAAAATGCCGCGATTATCAGGACCTCTGTGCGCCATTGCCGCGCTAGCAGATTCGACAACAGCGCGCGGGTAATGCCCGCCACAAATACTACACATCAGCCAAGCGAGCGCAACAATCGCGCGGGGTTGCCCGCATAGATTCCACGTGTGAGCGCGTCTTTTGTCAGCACAGCACCCGCGCCAATCACACAGCCATCGCAGATTCGCACAGGCAGAATCGTTGCGTTGCTGCCAATGCTCACATTGTTGCCAACCACAGCATGCCGTTTTTGGCTCAACTCACCGCTAGCAAAGCCATTGCCCACAAACACGACACCATGCCCGATGAAGCAATTGCTGCCAATCTCGACATATTCACGAATGAGGCTATGCGACTGAATCCGCGTGTGTGCGCCCACACAGACGCCATGCGCAATCGCGACAAACGGACCCACAAAAACACCATCGGCAAGTGTGCATGCAATAAGACTGCTCGGTTCTATCACGACAACGTCCTTACCAAAGGTTACGTCCGTTATTTGGCAGCATGTCTTCGCGGACGAAATAGACTTTGCGTCCGTTGATGACGCAGTATGGAGGGCTGAATCCGGGCATAGAAGTGGCGCGAATGACTTTTTCACTTCAGGGGGGGGGGGGGGGGGGGGGTGGGGGGGGGGGGGGGTGGTGGGGGGGGGGGGGGGTGGGGGGGGGGGGGGGGGGGGGGGGGGGGGGGGGGGGGG
>CAMWUR010000009.1 GCA_947177485.1 uncultured Helicobacter sp. | reverse complement strand
GGATATGCAGCGGGGGCGGCGGGTGGTTGGGGCGCAACCGATTCTGCTGGCGCTGGAATGGAGTTTTGCGCCATTGCAAACGTTTGGGGTGGAATCGCGAGTGCGGGATTCTGCGCTGGCTGGGGCGCTGGCGCGATAGAAACGGCGGGCAAGATAAAGGGTGTTGGGCTTGGGCGCGTTTGCGGCACAGTCTGCGAGAACGGCGACTGCCACGCGCCAACATAACTCTGCGCATTCTGCTGCCACGCAAAATGGCTCTGCGCGGGCGCTGTGGGCAAAGGTGATTCTGCTGGTATCGATTCGAGCGGCGCGGGCAAAGCGGCGGGAGCAGAGGCTGCTGGCGGGAGCGGTTCGGGAACGGGCGCGTTCACGTGGTCAGCTTGGGCGACATCGTTTGGCATTGTCCCCTGCCCTGCCTGCGCCATTGGCTGCGCCACATGCTGTGCGAGAGGTTGCGCGGGCTGCGTTTGGGGCGGTGGTGTAGATTCGACATGTTGTGTCGCGTTCGCTGTTGGTGCGTCATGCATGTGTTCGATGGCGGCAAACGATTCATCGAGCAATTCTTGATATTTCTGCCATTCTTGTTCTTGAATCTCGTCTTCTACGTCCTCGTTTTGCTCCGCTATTTCTAGCTCTTCTTCATGCTCGGGCACAGAATCGTTCAACAAGGATTGATAAAACCGCTCCGATTCTGTGGTAACAAAATGTGGTGTTGGCGGGTTGGGAAGCCTTGGACCATTATAGGGCGGGCTCGAAAGGTCAATGCGCAAACTCTCAATAATCCCTGTTTCGCGAAATGGAGAATAATCGCCACTCACCTGCACATCAAATCCTGTCGTCTGCTGCTCACGCATTGCGGCATTGAGTCTTTCTGCGCTTTGCTTGTGTCGCAACGTGGGTGTATCGAGATTCTTGCGTATCGATGTGCGCGAACGATAGATAATGGTTTTGGGTAACGAAGAGTCCACTTTGTATGGGCGAGTCTCATTGTTTGCGCTTGGCTGTATTGTTTGCGACTGCTCTTTAGCTTGTTCGTCAGTTTTTTGGGCGGGGAGCAAACGCACACGACTGGTGTATTGAGTATCAATCGTAGGAATACCTTTCTCTTTGCTTGGGAATTTCTCCGATAGAGGAATGGCGAGATATTCTGGAATGTGCATTGCAGCGCCCTTGTGTTTGGGCATATCAATGGGCTCTGGGTCATAGCGCATAAAGGCTTGTGCGCGTAAAGGTTTCATGTGAAACATTGCGTCCGATTCCACATCGCGCTGCTGCTCTTCTTTTTGTAATGGTTTTGAATCGGCATCACGTGCAGCCGGGCTTTTGGGCGATTCTGGTGTCTGCATATCCTCGCTTGCAGATGTTGCAAACGGCAAAATTGATTGCAACTCGCGCGCCGAATCGTTCATTTCGTTAATCCCGCGCCGAAAAAAACTCCCCATTTTTTCCATCACGTTCTGCGTTTTTTGCTTGACGTTGCTCCATTCCTCTCTTGCTTCTTGTGTTACTTTGTGCGCAATGTCTTTGAGACTCAATGTGGTTTTGGAACGTGGCAAGATTTCGTCCTGCTCTCGTTCTTCATAGATTGCATTCACAATCTCGCCCCAATCCTTCTCGGGTTCGCGCGATTCATCATGCAAACGATTCTTTGAATCTTTCAGTTTGAGGTTTTCAGTGATGTTCTCGAGCTTTTCGAAATTTTTGGCTTCGCTGTTTTGGTTGGGCTGCGCCGATTCAGGCAGCGAACCTGCTTTGGTTTCCTTTTGTGCCTTTGCCGCCTCGAGCGCCTCCTTGACGGTGGGAAATTTCTCTTTCACACTATGAACCCCAACGTTTAATATTTGTCATTTTTCTCAACAATGCTTGCATCTTTAGCCATTCTTTATGCTCATACGAGGGGTAACCCGAATAGACTTTATTCGGAGCAAGGCTTTTTGAGGCAGTAGAACGCACTGTGAGTGTGGTATTGTCCCCAATATGCAAATGCCCTGCTGCGCCACTCTGCCCTGCCATCACGACATTCTTCCCAAGCGTTGTCGAGCCCGCAAGCCCCGCCTGCCCAGCAATAAGCGAAGACTCGCCAACGACACAATTATGCCCAACCTGCACGAGATTATCAATCTTTGCGCCTTTCTTGATTCGCGTTTGCCCAAAAACAGCTCTGTCGATAGCGCTATTTGCGCCAACTTCGACATCATCTTCGAGATAGACAATACCATTATGGTAAATTTTAATATTTTCGCCCGTCTTTTTGCAGCGCGCATAGCCAAAGCCATCGGCACCAATCACGCTGCTTGCGTGGATAAAGACGCGGTTGCAGAGTATGGTATTGGGATAAATCACAACATTTGGATAAAGAACACAATCATCTCCAATACGAACATCTTCGCCAATGACAACATTTTGCATAATGATTGTACGTGCTCCGATGGTCGCACCATTACCAATGCTTGCGCTTGGGAGAATCTGTGCACTTGGGTCAATCTTTGGTGGATTCTGATTCCCGCCAAACAAAGGCTTCGCAAACAACTTTGAAAGCCGTGCAATAGCCACATGTGGGTCATCGCACACAAGCGGGATAATAGACGCATTGTGTCGTTCTAGCTCGACAACATCGCACTCACGTACAAGCAGTGCGCTCGCCTGACTTCTTGCGAGCATCGGAATGTATTTACTGTGCATCACAAAACTGATTTGTCCACTCTTTGCTTCATCAAGCGAAGCTAAAGAATGAATGTCGATTTCGCCACCTTTGGGAAGTGGCAACTGAAGATATTCTGCGATTTCGTATAGTTTCATACTTTCTCCTAGCTACGTTCCATTGCCAAAACACCGCTACGAATGATTTCCTTAGGCTTAAATCGTTTTGCAAGCGCAATCAAATCATCGATTCGTGCGGGCGAACGTGTGGCAACCAAAACAACTTGTTTCGCGTCTCCTGCGGCAATCTCACCACCAAAGCTGCGCGCTAAAGCCTCGATTTCGGCAAGCGGCGTTTGCGGCGGGAACTTGATGAGCGCCATTTCTTTGGCTATCATCGCGCTATGCTCGGTTACCGTGAGTACGGGAATGAGTTTGTGCAATTGCTTGAGAATCTGCTCAAGCACGCGTGAATCGCCACTTGTACTAAGAGTAATGTGCGATAAATCACTATCGGGTATGGGCGCGACACACAGCGATTCGATATTGTAGCCCCTGCCCGCAAAAAGCCCAGAAATACGGGACAAGACGCTGCTTTCGTTGATAACTGTAACTGAAATCACTCGCCGTTCATGCATAGAAGCTCCTTTTAGCGCGGGCACTTGGCTGCCACAGTATTCATTGGTGTTGTTTCGTCATAGTAATCGAGCATCATATTTGAAAGCCCGCTGCCTGTGGGCACCATCGGCAAGACATTCTCAAGCCGATGAATACGTACATCAAGCAGCGCGACCTTGCCGCTCTCTTCAGCCTGCGCAAGCGCAACATCAAATTCTTCTTTGGTATTGCAGACAAATCCAATTCCACCAAATGACTCGGCGAGTCGTACAAAATCGGGCTGCAAACTCAAATCGGTGTGTGCATAACGTTTCTCATAGAAAAAAGTCTGCCATTGCCGCACCATTCCGAGATAGTTGTTATTTAGAATCACATTAATCACGGGAATGCGCGCCTCGACAGCCGTCATGAGCTCTTGAATATTCATGAGAATCGAACCATCGCCTGTGATATTCACAGCGATTTTGTGCGGGCACGCGAGGCGAACGCCCATTGCAGCGGGTAATCCAAAGCCCATTGTACCAAGCCCACCGCTTGTAATGAACTGTCGCGCGAAGCTAAAGGGATAGAACTGCGCCGTCCACATTTGGTGCTGTCCCACATCAGTTGCGATGATTGCGCGTTCGCCCAGAATCTGCCCGATTCGCTCCACAACCCATTGTGGCTTGAGCGGTGAATCACTATCGACATAGCCGAGTGGATGGAGTGCATTATAACGTTCGAGCTGCATGCGCCAGCCTTTCCATGTTGCGCGCCAGTCTTCATGGGTGAGCGTGATGAGCTCGCTAATGACATCATTCACATCGCCCACAATCGGATAATGCACATCGACAATCTTGGCAATGCTGCTTGGGTCGATGTCAATATGCACAATCTCGGCATAGCGCGCAAACTCGCTCAACTTGCTTGTTACACGGTCATCAAATCGCGCACCAATAGAAATCAGCAAATCTGTCTCGCTCATCGCGATATTGGAGACATAATTGCCATGCATGCCAACCATTCCCAGCAGCATTGGGTCGCTTGATTCGAGCACGCCGCGCGCCATGAGTGTTTCGACAGCAGGCAGCTGCAATTTATGCACGAGCGCACGCACGACTTCGCTCGCGTTGGAATGCACGATTCCGCCGCCAAGATAAAGTAGCGGTTTTTTAGAACGGCTTATCGCATCGGCAACTTTCTTAATCTGTTTCGCATTACCTTTGTAGTTAGGCTTATAGGTTTTGAGCGCGATTTCTGTGGGGTATTCAAACTCGCCGCTTGTTGCCGTAATGTCTTTGGGAATGTCGATATGCACAGGACCCGGACGCCCGCTTTTGGCGATATAAAACGCCTCTTTGAGAATACGTGGCAAGTCTTCGATGTGCCGCACGAGATAGTTATGCTTCGTGCATGGGCGCGAGATTCCAACTGCATCGATTTCCTGAAAGGCGTCCGTGCCGATGAGCCCTGTGGGCACCTGCCCGCTGATAATCACAAGCGGAATCGAATCGGCATAGGCGGTGGCAATTCCTGTGATGGCGTTTGTAAAGCCCGGACCTGATGTGAGGATTGCCACGCCGACATTGCCACTCGCACGCGCATAGCCATCGGCGGCATGCACGGCGGCTTGTTCGTGGCGCATTAGGATATGCTCAAAATAGTTTTGCTTGTAGATTGCGTCATAGATATTCATAACAGCACCACCGGGATAGCCAAAAACGACCTTGACGTCCTCGTTTCGCAGTGCTTCAATCACCATTTCAGAACCGTTCAGCCTCATTGGTTCTCCTTTCATAAAACTATGGGATTCTAACAAAAAATCCCTAAAAATACTTGATATACAGCGCAGCGCCCTCGCGCAAACTCTCTTGCACAACAAGACATTGTTGCAAACCTAGCACACGCAAGACAACATCAAAAAGCGCAATTCCGGGCAGTATCAAGCTTTCACGTCCCGCGCCCACGCGCGCAATCTGCTCGGACACAGAAAGTGTGGGATAGAACGCGCTCACACGTGCAATCTCGTCTCTATGCAATGTTTGCGGTGCATGTTGTGGTGTATCGTTTGCGAGATTCACAAGGACTTGTGGCACACCACCTGATGCGAGAAGTGTTTGAGGAAGCGGCGATTGCAGTTTTGCAAGCCAATGCTGCAGATGCGCATGGAAAGAATCGAGCGCGACGTTTTTGTCAGCTTCGGTGCGCTCGCTCAATGTTACGATTCCAATATCAAAGCTTTTGGACAACAACGAGCAATCTCCAAATGCGTTCAGATATTGCCCATCGCCACAATACAAGCAAATCTCTGTCGAAGCGCCGCCGATGTCGAGCAACAAAAATGGCGCGCCTAGATTCTTTGGCGCGGCATAGCGCAATGCAAAAAGTGCAGCATTCAACGTGAAAACCGCCTCTTGCTCGGCGCTGATGACGCGAAATGGGATTCCAAGCTCGGCAAGAGCGGCAAGCACCTCTTGCTGATTGCGCGCCTTGCGCAAAGCCGCTGTGGCAAGAGCAAGTGTGGGCAACTTTGCAAATTCTAGCTTTGTCTTGTCATACAAATCCGCTTGCATTGCGCGGATTTTCTCGCACAAGCGCGCGATGGTTTGGGGCAGAATCACGGGTGCTTTGGCAAACCCCTCTGCCGTGCGCACAACGCATTCAAACTCCCACAGAATCTCGTTTTTGTCGCCAAGCAGTACCGCACGTAACGTGTTGCTGCCCAAATCAATTCCCATAGCCCGCATTGATGATTCCAAAGCATTTTTAGCAATTGTACTCTAAAATAGTAACACAAAAAGGAGCTCCGATGAAACTAGGTGTGAATATCGACCATATCGCCACGCTTCGTGAATCACGGCAGATTAGCGAACCCAATCCACTCTATGCCCTACCCTACCTACAAGCAGCAGGAGCAAATCAGGTAACAATCCATTTACGCGAAGATAGGCGGCATATTTGCGAGGACGATGTTTGCGCGATTCTTGCGCAATCGAGCCTGCCTGTGAATGTCGAATCGTCATTGAATGAAGAAATCCTCGAGTTTCTGTGCAAGAATCGCCCACACAGCATCACACTCGTGCCCGAACGGCGCGAAGAAATCACAACCGAAGGCGGATTGGAATTGCTCACAAACGAGCACAGAATCGCTCGAGCAATCGAAAAGATTGCAAACATAGGAATCACGCCCGCATTGTTTGTGGACCCCACGCGCGAGAATATGCAAAAAAGCCATGCGCTTGGTGCACGCAAAGTCGAGCTGCACACGGGACATTATGCAAATCTTTGGCTTATGTTATATACCAACCTCCCACGCACGCGGCACAGCATTAAAGCGCTGCAAAAAAGCCGCGAGGAACTCAAAAGCGAGCTGGATTCATGTGTGCAAAATCTGCATGAAGTTGCCGAGTTTGCGCGCAATCTCGGGCTCTCTGTCGCTGCTGGACATGGGCTCAATGCGCAAAATGTGGGTGAAATTGCAAAAATCGAAGCAATTAGCGAGCTCAATATCGGGCATAGTATCATCGGGCGCGCCGTATTTGTGGGGCTAGAGAGGGCGATTAGCGAGATTCTTTGCGCAATCGACAAGGAACGTAGCAAAAGCTAGCCCGTGCGCTGCTTCACAAACGCACCCAAGAATTCTTCGAGGTTGAACTTTTTGCGATGATTCTCGGTGAAGAGGTGAACAAGAATGTCGCCTAAGTCGACAACAATCCAGTCGCTGCCCTCATCAACGCTTAAAAACTCCTCGCCCAAAGGTTTGAGATGTGTTTTGAGCTCATCGAGCAACGCAAGCGCATGCTTGTCGACAAAGGCTGTTGCGAGAACAACAGCATCGACAAAGTAACCGCTTTCGCGCAAGTCAAACCATAGCACAGATTCGGCTTTTTTGTTTTCGAGTAGAGACACAATTTTCTCAACACGTTGTTGCAAGAAATCTGCCAAGCGCGTCCTTATAGCTCGATGAGTTGCTCAAGATTTGCGCGCGCGCTGTTTGGGATTCGCTTCACAAAATTGTCATAGTTATAATGCACATCTCTATCGCTTGCTTCTTTGAAAAGCCCCTTGACAACGCTCATGCGATAGACGCTACCTCCATCGTAGGGGTCAAAGACCTGATTCGCAATTGCAAGCGCATAGACATTGCGCTTCACTTCATCTGTGGCTGCATGGGGTGCTGGGATATAGGCAATCGTTTGAATGAGTGTTTCATCAAATTTCCAATGGTCAAACAGAAAACCAAGAAACGAGAGGCTATCAACACCACAAAATTCGTCCTCGAGTAGCGAGATATTTTTGAAATTATTGACTTTGAGTGCGGCGAGAAATTCTGTGTCTTTATGGCTTCTAATGAGAATATTTGCAATGAGAATCATACCAAGACGCATGAGCATAGAGCATGGCACAAGCAGCTGCGCAAGCGCTTTGTCCTCTTCGTTGAGCCAATCTGTGATGAAATTCGATTCGGCACTGCATTGCGCCAAAAAAGCTTTAGTATCAAGCCCATAAGGCGAGACATCGACTTGCATTTTGTTACGAATCGAGCTCGCAATCACTGCATTTTTGATGTTGGTTACACCGAGCAACGAAACAACTTGCTGGATTGTTGTAATTTCACGCGAAAATCCATAGAATGGGGAATTTGCAAGCCGCAAAAGCTCCGCTGTAATCAGTGGATCCTTGGAAAGAATATCAACCACTGTTTGCATATTCACTTCACATCCTGCTGCAGCCATATAGGACTGCAGTTTGGTTACAGTTTCTGGTAAGGGGGGAAGGCTATCAATCACATTTGAAAGTATTTCTTTCATCAATACGCTCCTTCAAGTTGGCAAATGACATAGCCGCAATCTTGTATTTGGGCATTTTTGCGAAATTATACCACAATTTCCTTTTGAGTCTGAAGCAAATTGGATTCCGCCCCGTGCATTTTGTCTCATTAAAAAATATTTACATTAAATCGCAAATGTGATATAATTACGGCTTACCATATAGCACAAAACCACTATAACTCCGAAGGACATTAATGCGCTATTTTAGTAATCTCCGCATAGGCACAAAAATTGTTATCATTATTTCGATTGCCGTGTTTGGAGGCACTATCGCCCTCTCAAGCACCATTATGTTCAATGTTTCATCAACAATGATTGACGAATCCAAACGTACGCTTAGCATCAATTCCTCTCGCTATGCAAACTACATTCAGGGCAATTTTGAACAAGCCATCACTGCACTGCAAACCACAGGCTACAACCTCACAGATGAACTCGATTCGCAAACGTTTGAAATCACGGCGCTTGAACACAAAATCAAGAATATGCTCGAAAGCAATGCATGGAGTAATTATGGCTACATCCACCTCACAAATCCCGAAACATACTTCCCAAAAACAGACAATGAAGATTTTTTCACTCCAAACGACAAATTCCTCATTCTCATCGACAAACCCGAAATCAATAAACGAGGCGCATCAACGATTATTGAACCAACAGATGTCATTATTGCAACACCTGAAGTTGTTCAAGCGATGACACAAAAACGTATCATTTTTGGCGAACCCTCGGAGCTTATCATCGATGATTTGGACGTTTTTGCAGTCAACATTGTAATGCCGATTATCAACAAAAATGGCAATGTAATGGGTGTTTTGGGTGTGATTGTCGATTTATACACAATGTCTAAAGCATTACTCAATGAACGTTTCAACGTTTTTGAAGACGATTCGCGTTTTGTCATCACCCAAAATGGCACGATTGCTATCCATAGCAACCGCGAAATTCTGGGTAAAAATCTAAGCAACATCAACCAACACCAGAGCGTACAACATATTTTAGAGGCAAGCAAATCACAACAAGAAAGCGTGCAAGAATACAGAAGCGATGGAATAAACCTTGAAAGCTATGCGGCTATCAAGCCTTTCACAATCGGCAACGACAACGGCACACCGCTTATGGCATGGACAATGGTAACCACCGTTCCATTCTATTCTGTACTTGCGCCGCTTGTGAATCTACAAATCATCGCTATCGCCATGACGATTATCTTCGTTGCAGCCGTGATTCTCATTGTTTTCCTCTACACCAAAAACGTCATCATCAACCGACTGAATGTGCTATTCAACACCCTTATGGACTTCTTTGCCTACATCAACCACGAAAAAGAGCAGGTAACGCCGCTAAAAATCCACGCATACGATGAGCTGGGCAAGATTGGGCAAGCCGTGAATATCAATATCACAAAGATTCAAGAATCTCTACGCAAAGACAACGAAACCGTCAAAGAGACCGTTGGTGTTGTTAAGGCAATCGAAGAAGGCAGCTTGGATATGTCTATCCATACAGAGCCCATGAATCCGCAATTATTAGAATTGCGCAATATGCTTAATCAAATGATTCATGTGTTACAAACAAATATTGGAACAAATATCAATGAAATCAAACGCGTATTTGAAAGCTATCGCGATCTCGATTTCACGACACAAGTTGAAAATGCGCAAGGCAGAATAGAACTCATCGCCAACATCTTGGGTGAGGAGATTAAGAAAATGTTGCGCTCTTCAAATGAATTTGCAAACGAACTTGCAAACAAAAACGATAAACTCAATGAAGCCATGCAAAAACTCACGCATTCGAGCGAACAGCAGACTGCTTCGCTCACACAATCGGCATCTTCACTCGATGAAATCAATGATTCGATGCAGATGATTAACGAAAAAACAATTGATGTGAGCAAACAAACGGACGATATTCGCGGGATTGTAACAATCATTCATGACATCGCCGACCAAACGAACTTGCTCGCGCTCAATGCTGCGATTGAAGCGGCGCGCGCGGGTGAACATGGACGTGGTTTTGCCGTTGTGGCTGACGAGGTGCGTAAGCTCGCCGAGCGCACAGGCAAGAGCCTCAATGAAATCGAGGCAAATATGAATATCCTCGTGCAAGGCGTTACAGACATGAGCGATAGTATCAAAACGCAATCCCAAAATCTCACGCAAGTCAACGATTCGATTGCACATATCCAAGAAATCGCTCAAGAAAACGTCCAGATTGCAAACAATACAAACGAGATTACGCGGGAAATCAGCTTGATTGCAAACCAAATCCTTGAAGATGCAAACAAGAAAAAATACTAAGCAGAATCTAGGGTTGCACCGCTTGGATTTTTGCGATTACAGCGCTGCTGCTTCTGCCACTAAGCAATTTTGCAAGCCGCACTTCGCCCGCAAACTCTGCGCCCACAATCTCTTTGCCCTCATAATCACTGCCCTTTACCAAAACATCGGGCTTGATAGCTTCAATGAGCGCAAGCGGCGTTTGCTCCTCGAAGCTAATGACAAAATCAACGGCACTTAGCGCACAAAGGACGCCGATTCTATCCTCGAGCATGTTAATGGGGCGGCTTTTGCCTTTGAGCGCACGTACAGAATCATCGCTATTCACGCCCACAATCAGCACATCGCCATAATCACGTGCCTCTTGCAGATAGGCAACATGCCCGTAATGCAGAATATCAAAGCAACCATTCGTCCAAACGATTGTTTTGCCCTCGCTGCGAAGTTTTGCCACAAGTGTGGCGAGATTCTCGGCAAACACGCGCTTGCTGTGCGCCCGATTCACATGCGCATAGCGGCGAATCTCGGCTAAAGTCGCCGTTGCGCTCCCAATCTTGCCCACAACAACGGCAGCAGCGGCATTAGCAAATTGCACCGCCTTGACAATCGATTCACCACAACACAACACAAAAGCAAGCGCAGCAATCACGGTATCGCCCGCACCTGTTACATCATAGACTTCACGTGCAATGGTTGGGACACGCAAGGGCTCACCATTATGCAAAATCCCGATTCCCTCTTCGCTAAGCGTGATGAGCGGATAGGTGAGCGCGCATTGCTCACGCAAGACGAGCAATGCCTGCCGCAAGCACGTATCATCGCCACGTGCAATCGTGATTCCCGTTGCACTTTGTGCCTCTTTTTTGTTGGGTGTGAGCAGAGTTGCACCGCGATATTTGCGATAATCGCTGCCTTTGGGGTCCACCAAAACGCGCTTGCCTGCCGCGTTTGCCAATGCAATAATCTGTGGGGTGAGTGAGGACGTGAGCACGCCTTTGGCATAGTCCGAGAGTACAACACAATCAACACGTGCAATAACGTCACGCACAAACGCAAGAATCTGCTCCTCGCTTTGCGCGCTGATGTCATGCCTTTGTTCCCAATCCACGCGCACAACCTGCTGATTGCTAGCAATAATGCGCGTTTTTTGCGTGCTTAGGCGATTGTTTTGCGAGACAAGCCCCGTTGTATCGATTCCCATTTCAGAAAGCTTGCGGCAAATCTCTGCACCCACCAAATCATCGCCCACAACGCCACACGGAATCACAGACGCACCAAGCGCAAGCAGATTGTGCATCACATTGCACGCCCCGCCAAGCCGCCTGCTTTCGCTTTTGACATCAACGACTGCCACAGGCGCTTCGGGAGAGATTCTCTCGCATTCGCCCCAAACATAATGGTCAATCATCACATCGCCCACGACAAGCACGCATAGCGCATGCGCTTCGAGCAAATCGAAAAAGGCGGATTCCATTATATGAGGCTTTTTGCTGTGCGCAAGAGTGAATCTTTGTAGGCGAGAATGCCGTCTTCGAGGCTAAAATGCGGGACATAGTCAAGGTCGATTTTTGTGCTGGCAATATCGGCGCATGTGTGCTCTTGGAAAAAGGAGTATGGATTGTCGATATATTTTATCTTGAAATGCAGCTTCAAAATCTCCTTGAGCGCTTTTGCAATCTCATTATAACTGCGCGCGATGCCCGAGCCGACATTATACACGCCGCTATGTTTGGCAAGCAGCGCTTTCATATTTGCCTGAATCACGTCTTCGATATAGACAAAATCGCGCTTTTGGTTGCCATCAGTAAACAGCCGCACTTTGTGGTGCAAAAACGCTTGAATCGTCATTTGCAGAATCATCGAAGCCGTCTTGCCCTTGTGTGCCTCGCGGTCGCCATAGACATTGAAATAGCGCAACCCGATGATTTTCATCTGTGGGTTTTGTGCCGCAAATTGCATTGCGATTCTGTCCATCGAGAGTTTGGAGAATCCATAGACATTCTCGGGAATCTCGCCCCCGCCCACACAATTTGGCGCAGGAGTGTTGCCATACACGCCAGCACTTGACGCATAGACGACATGTGCCTTTTTCTCATTTGCAATGCGCAAAAGCTCCAAGAACGCATTCACATTTGTGCGCACCATCAGTTCTTGATTCATGCATGTCGTATCTGACACTGCCGCTTCGTGGAACACGCAATCAAAAGGCAAGCTCTGCAAAAACTCAAGGTCGCGCTTGTTCGTGATGTCGCCCGCAATCACTTCGCCATTGAAACCAATCAGATTCCGAAAATGCCCGAGGCTTAGGCTGTGGTTGCCCTCGCGGAATTTGTCAAAGACAATCACGCGCGCGTTGTGGTGGCGCTGCAAATAATGCGCGAGATTGCTGCCGATAAATCCTGCGCCGCCTGTGATGAGGATTGTGCGCCCCTCTAGTGTGTCATTGATGTGCTTCATTCTTTGACGCCAATCATCACAGATGTTGCCTTGATAATCGCCACAGCCTTCTTGCCCTCTTTGATTCCAAGCTCCTTGACAGATTCGAGAGACACGGTCGCGGAGATGATGTTCCCGCCGCCGATGTCAAGCTTGATAGCCTTGCCTTTGATTTGATTGCGTGCACTGATTTTCATGAGTTCTCCTCGCGTAAAATGGCTGATTCTAGCAGTTTGCGGCTTCTATCTGACTGAATCCAATCTTTGAATTTTTGTGCTATCATCACAAAAAGGAAAGATATTGGATTTATTTTGGCTTGGGATTTTCTTTGTGCTTTTTTGTTTTATCGTCAAAAAATACTCGTTGGTTGCGAGCATTCATGAGACAAAAATTGCATTCCAATGCCCCGAGATTCCAAATAATTTTGACCCGCTCGCAACGCAGGTTGCACAGGTTTTTGCCCAAACGGAACAGAACGCAGGCAAGGTTGGCGCGCTGTTTGTAAGCAACGCCACCGAAGCGCTGCTGCACAGAACAGCACTCGCGCGCATTGCCCAAAAGAGCATTCTCCTCCAAACCTATATCTACCAAAACGATTCCGAATCGCGGCTGCTCATGTTCGAGCTTTGGCGCGCGGCAAACCGCGGTGTTTGCGTGAAGATTCTCGTTGACGACAACGGGCTGGATTCAGATTTTTCGGACATTATCGCGCTGGATTCGCACCCCAATATCGAAGTCAAGATTTTCAACCCCTACCGCAGCCGCAATCGTTTGTTGCGCCTCCTAGAAATGGCACTCGACTTTGGCAGAATCACGCATAGAATGCACAATAAACTTTTCGTGGTGGATAATTTTGCCTGTATCGTTGGGGGACGTAATATTGCCGATAATTATTTTGATAGCGACAAGAATGTGAATTTTGTCGATACTGATGTCGTTTTTGTTGGCGCACTCGCCCAAAAAGCCACAGAGAGCTTTACGTTATATTGGCATTATCATCGTTCTGTTCCTGCAACATGGATTCCCTCAAAAGCTTCGATGGAACACTATCTCAAAAACCTAAGAAAAACAATCCGACATAAAATGGAAAAACACCCAAAAGACTGGGAAAAATATCATCAAATTATGGAACAATTCCTCGAATCCTATCAAAATGGAACATTCCAAATCTTTTGGGGACATGCCGAGCTCATCGCCGATGTGCCACAAAAGATTGAAAGAGGAACGACAGACCACCCAATTACGCGCGCACTCGTTGAAATCACGCAACACACCAAACACAAACTCGACATCGCCGCGGCGTATTTCGTGCCAGGCGAAAATGGATTGCGCATGAACGAAGAACTTCTCAAACGAGACGTGCAGATTCGCATTCTGACAAACTCGCTTTCGTCCGTCGATTCTGTCGCCGTTTATGCAAAATGGGAAAAATATCGCAAACAGCTTTTGCAAAGTGGTGTCGCGATTTATGAATATCCTTATTATGGCAAAAACAAAAAATCAGGCATTCGTGGGAAGATCAAATCGGGCTCGTCTTTGCATAGCAAGGTTTTGGTTTTCGATGAAAAAATCACATGGATTGGCAGTTTCAATCTCGACCAACGTTCTAATTGTCTCAATACCGAAATTGTCGCGATTTTCGATAATGAACATTTCGCAAAAAGGGTTTGTGAAACCATCAATAGCGATATGGAATCTTCGTGGAAAGTCTCGCTCAAAAATCAACGCACGATTTGGCAAGGACGTGATAGATTCGGCGTTTTGAGAACGCACAAACATGCGCCCGATACGAGCATTTTTCTCAAAATCTTGAATCTCTGCGCGAAGATTCTGCCCGAAAATCAGATTTAGCAAGGAAAAATAATGTGGAAAAGGTTGGGTTGCGAAAATCTGCTTGAGCTCGCGCTACTCGTACCAAAAGGCTATGATAACCAATTCCTAAGCAACGACCTTGCGCAATCGCCACTTGTTGCAAAAGTCGAGATTTTGCGTTATTCTGCACATGCGAGGTTTGCGCACGTCGACGTCTTCTTACCCGATTGGAATCGCTATGCAAAGATTCTCATTTTTCACCCAAAGCACTATCACATGATGGTTTTTCGCGCCGGCAGCTCGCATATTGTGAGTGCAAAAACCGACCACAAAGACGGGCTTGTGCTCATACAGCCAAAGATTCTGCAAAAAAGCGAGCGAATCGTGCCACGTATCGCCTTGCCCAAAGGAATCGCACAACACAAGGCGCTTGCCTTTTTGCAAGAACATATCACCGAAACTGCCCTTATTGGCGAAGGCATTCCCGCGCACTATGCGCACGCCATCGAAGCCGTGTTTCACCCCACGCAAGAATTTGTGCAGGCTTTTTGCGAGAATGGCGGCTTTGACATGCAAACACTCGAGGCACTCAAGTTTGTCGAAATCACAAACTATCTGCGCAAACGTCCCATTGTGCGCGAGTTCCCTGCCCCCAAAATCCCATTGCGTTCACCGCAAGATTTCATCAATTCCCTACCCTTTGTGCTCACAGGCGACCAACGCAAAGCCATTTTGGACATCGAAAACGACCTACACAGCAAGAATGCGACACGTCGAGTCGTGATGGGCGATGTGGGTTGTGGCAAAAGTGTCGTGATGTTTGCATGCGCATTTATGGTCTTTCCTTGCCTCTGCGTGCTGCTTGCACCAAGCGTTCTGCTCGCGCACCAACTCTATGAAGAGGCACAAAAATTCTTGCCAAATCTCAACATCGCACTCGTTCTTGCAGGCAAGAATCCGCCCAATTTTCAGAGCGCAAACCTGCTCATCGGCACGCATGCACTGCTTTCGCGCAAACTCCCGCGCGAGCCTGTGCTCGTGATGATTGACGAACAACATCGTTTTGGCGTGCGCCATCGCAATCTTCTCGCTAAAATGCCCATTCGTCCGCACATGATACAATTTTCGGCAACCCCGATTCCACGCACTCTTGCAATGATAGAATCCAACTTCGTGCGGCTTAGTCTCATCAAACAACAACCCTTTGTGCGCAATGTTACGACAAAAATTATCCGAAAAGATGGATTCCGCGAACTCCTATCTCATCTCCACCACGAAATCGAGCAGGGCAGACAAGCGGCAATCATCTATCCCTTGCGCGAAGAAAGTGACACAATGCCCTACCGTTCGCTCGCAGAGGCACAAGAGTTTTGGGAAAAAGAATTTGGAATCGTGCATTTAACACACAGCAAGGATAAAGACAAAGACAAGGTTTTGCTTGATTTTCGCGAAAATGGCAAAATCTTGCTTTCCACAACGGTCATCGAGGTTGGAATCTCGTTGCCCCGTTTGTGCACAATCGTGATTTCAGGAGCAGAACATTTTGGGCTCGCCACATTGCACCAGCTGCGCGGGCGCGTGAGCCGCACAGGAAGAGATGGCTACTGCTATCTTTTTACCCATAGCGACAACATAAGTCGCCTCGAATCCTTTGCCGCGACAAACAATGGCTTTGAAATTGCCGAGCTCGATTTGAGTCTGCGCAAAAGCGGCGACATTCTCGGTGGCGAGCGACAGAGTGGTATGGGGCTTGTGTTCTTTGACCCCACAACTGATATGGAAATTCTAAAACTTGCCCAAAAAATTTGCAGACAGGAGAAAGAGAATGCTTGATATTATCTTGGTGATTTTTTTAACATTAGTCGTGCTCATCGGTATAGGGGGATTTCTCTATTGGGCATACAAAAACTAGCGCTAGCATGCAATAAAAAGCAGCAGAAATAGGCTATAATGCGTTATTGATTCCTATTTTGAAGGTTGTTTATGCGCTGGGTTTTTGTGTTTGTGTTGTGTTCTCTTGGTTATGCGCTCAATATCGTCAATGGGATTGCTTTCTATGTCAATGATGAGCCCGTAACACTCTACGAACTCTACAAAACCGCACAAATGGCAAAAGTCAGCAAAGAAGAGGCAGTCGAGCTGCTCATTACTCAAAAAATCCAAGATGAAGAAGTCGCACGTTATCACCTTAGCGCAAGCGAACTCGAAATCGATGAAATGCTGCACGAAATCGCCGCGCGCAATCGCCAGAGTGTCGAATCGATGCGTGAAAACCTGCAAGCACAAGGTATCGATATGGAATATTACCGCAACGATGTCAAAAAACGTGTCTTGCAAAAAAAACTCTATGCGATGATTGTCTCACAAAACCTCGAGCTAGCCGATGAAAACGAGTTGCAACAATACTATGAACAGCACCGCGCCGATTTTCTCATTCCCACACACATTAAGATTATTCGCTATGGTGCAAGCTCACGTGAGCTTTTGGAGCACCTTGTGTCGCAAAAATATCCGTTAGGCAGCGTCCCACCGACTCCAAGCGGTATTGTGAGTGCGCCAGAAGAAATCGAAACAGCAAAACTCAATCCGCAGCTCACAGCGCTGCTTATGGAAGTGCCTGTGGGGAAATTCACGCCTATTTTTAATGTTGGTGGAGAATTTGTTGCATTTTGGGTGCTCGCAAAAAACGGTGGTGTCGCGATGCCCTTTGAAGAATCCAAGCAATTGATTTTTGGCAAAATTATGCGCGAAAAAGAAGGCAGAGTGCTTGCAGAACATTTTGAAAAATTGCGTGCAGCAGCAAAAATTACAATTTTGCGCCTAAACTAAAAGGGAGAGATGGTGAGACGAAGAAAAAAGAGATTCCATACCAACAACGAAGTACGCATTGCTGCACAGACATTGATTACCTCCAAAACCGATTTGCATGGTTATATCACCTATTGTAATGACGATTTTATCCATTATAGCGGCTATACTGAAAAAGAATTATTCATGCAGCCACACAGCATCATTCGCCACCCCGATATGCCACGCACGGTATTCAAGCTATTGTGGGACTATGTTCAAAATGGCAAAGAGATTTTTGCCTATGTCAAGAATCTCTCGAAATCAGGAAGCTTCTATTGGGTGTTTGCAAACATCACGCCATCGTATGATGCCAACAACAACATCATCGGCTATTATTCTGTACGCAGGCAGCCCACTGCCATAGGCATTCAAACAGCCGATGGGCTCTATAAAGAAATGTTAAAAATTGAGGAAACCGAAGGAATGGAAGGTGGCGAAGCATATCTCAATAATGTTCTGAAAAGCTTCAAAAAATCCTACAACCAAGTGATTTACGAACTCCAATACAAAGGATAATCATGACACAAATCGCCTCGTATATTGCATTTGTCTTGATGTCTGTTGCTGTTGTGTTGGGATTTTTGGACATCTATATGCCCGCTATGGTTGCCGCTATTGCCGCACTTGTTGCTTTGGGCGCTATGCTATGGCTGCAACACCAAACTCACAAAAGCCTCAAACAACTCCTTGCTGTGCTCGAACATGCACGTGATGGCAATCTCGAGCCACGTGCTGTCCTTGTCAAGGGCGATTTTATCGTTACAGACATTGCGCGGAATCTCAACATGCTCCTCGACCATCTCGAGGCATTTTTGCGCGAGATTGACACAGCGATTGTGAGCACAGAAAAGCATGAATATTACCGCAAAGCAATCGCTGACGGACTACGTGGAACATTTGAGAAAAATATCCATTCGCTCAATCTCGTATTGCAATCGATTGAAAAGCATCATAAGGAAAGCCTACAAAGCAAGTTTTCGCATGATTTGACAGACCTAAGCCTCGAATCCCAAAACAACAATCTTTCCAAAATCACCACTGACCTCAACCAGAATATTAGACGCATGCATGATGTCGATGATTCTGTGCGCTATATCAAAAACCTCTCTGAAAAAAGCATACGCGATGTTAATAATATCGCCCATTCATTCGAGGAACTCATGGAGCTGATTCATAACTACAACAACGCAATTCGCCAGCTTGCTGATGAATCACAAAGCATCAACAACATCATTGCACTCATTCGCAGTATCGCCGAAAAAACAAGCCTTTTAGCGCTCAATGCCGCGATTGAAGCAGCGCGAGCGGGCGAATATGGCAAGGGTTTTGCCGTTGTTGCAGGTGAGGTGCGCAACCTTGCCGACCACACACAAAAAGCAACACAAGAGATTTCGGCTGTGATTCAGGTGATTCAGCAAGGAATCACGAGCATTCAAGAGGAGAGTGAAGAGATTGTCGAGATTGCACAAGGCTCACATGACAAAATCGCAAACTTTAACACCGTATTTGGCGACATGGAATCTCAAAGCCAGCGGCTGTCCTTACTTTTTGGCAATTTGTCCAACGCACTTGTTCTCTCTGTCGTCAAAATGGACCATATTTTGTTCAAATCAACTCTTTACCTAAGCCTGCACACATGCAAACAATATCCAATTCCAAAAGAACCCATCTCGCCTCTATTTACCGACCCAGATACAGTACGCTTCTTGGAACACACACTTGACAAAGAAAAAGAGGAGCAATTTGCAGCAAACCTCTCGGAATCTGCTAACATTGCGTTGCAATATCTTCAAAATAGCGATTCGCAAGAAAACTTGCAAACAACTCTTGATAGCGTGAAAAATATCGAAGATGAAAGTGCAAGAGTGCTCAATGCTCTAGAATTTCGCCCGCAAGATTTGTCGCATTCCCCAGAACCGAACAACTCAAAAGCGGGGGATAGCCGTTAATCGACTTACGCCACTTTGCACAAGCCTCTGATTCAAGTTCGCCTGTACGAGGTGTGAGCGAACAAGCGCCGATGAGCGCGCTAAGGTGTGAGACATCGCCGCCCTTTTGCGCGCTGATTGCCGACATGAACAGAATCTCGCGGTCGACCACCCAACGATTTTCCCAATATTTCTTGCCATTTTCTTCGCATGCAAAAATGAATTGCGGCTCGAGTTTGCGCAAAATGATGGGCAGTGTTTCATTGTTTGCAATTGTTATCTGCCGCAAACGTGACTTCACATGTGCAATTTGTTGTTCAAAAAAGGCATTCAGCTGTTGCAAGCTATCGTAGTATTCAAAGCTCAATTGGTAGTCATCATCTGCCACATCACTTGGCGCGAGATTGCCCTTGATAGGCTCAAAAGACAGCCCCATAGGCTGAAATGTAAGAGTGAGTCGACCCAAAAAAAGCCGAAGTTTGCGCGCAGAAAGATTACGACAATTCATGCACGGCGGAACATCGCTTATGAGATAGAAATGGATTTTATTTGGATTTAAACTCGGCTCTTGTACAGAAAAAAGCTCGAGAGGCACGACATTTTGCGGCACGACATCATCAAGTCCAATATTTGAGCGGTTGATTTGACTAGGCTTCAGCAGCTCATGTGCGGGTGCTGGCATCATGTAACTTGGCATGCTTGAATCAGACGATTCAAGCAGAATCGGGAGATTGGAACGTTTGCGAGCAGGCGCGAGGGATTGTTGTTGTGGCGCATTTTGACTTGTTTCGCCAGGGATTGGAATATGTTCAACAGGTTGCGCATAGATTGCCGCGCTTAACAACAAAAACCAGAACTTTCTCATCTCTCCCCCTTTTGCCCTGATTTTATTATTATACATTAAAATGGATTCAAAACTTATTTTTGTCCCCTTCCCCTAAAACTTCCCGCCAAACCTCGTGAGCAATACGAGAATCAAGCGCACACAGAATCTCGCGCCTGTTTTCAAGCAACCCTTGTCGAATCTGTGTCGAGCTGTAAGGACAAAAAAAATCCACCCAACAAAAATCGATTGTCTGCAAAATCGCGGCATCACATGGAAAATTGGGACGCGCAAAAATGACAAACACAGCCTTTTGGCGCAGAATCTCAAATCCAAACCATTCATGTAACCGAGCGAGCTGGTCAGCGCCGATGACGATTCCGAGCTTTTGTGTGTCGCCGATTGCATGATGTTGCAGATACTCGAGAGTATGCAGGCTCGGTGTGGGCGCACCACGCGCTATCTCAAAGTCGCTCACAACAATCTTGGGATTGGCAAACACGATTTTTGCCCAACGCAACCTCAACTCGGCACAAAAGAGGCTTTGCGTCTTGAAGGGGCTCAAAAACGTAGGCACGACAAAAAGCCGTTGCACTCCACATGCACACAGCCGCTCTGCCATCGCGCTGTGTCCCACATGCGGCGGGTCAAACGAACCCCCAAACATCACATGCCTAGGAATTGTGGTCAGTTGTGGCATTTCTTTCCTTTGCGATATTATACACTAGCTCACAGCTTATGCTATAATGCGGAACAAAAATGGCTATTATCAAGAAAACAGCCGAATCGAGGAAATATGGCATTTCGCAAAAAAACTAAACTCAAGCCCGCAGCAGCAACAGCTTCTTCGAGCCAACCTATGGAGGTTAGAACACACAGAGGATTCGACCTTGCTTCGTGGATTGTCCCAACACTTGGCTTTGTTGTGTTTGCCTATACGATGATATTTGTGGCAATGTATACAATGAAAGTCGGGGGACCCAATGTGAGTCTCTATATCCCACCAGAGTCAGAACAAGTGCGACCGAACACGAGTGTTGATAAAGTCTTGCAAGGGATTAATGACGCATTTGACCCTAACAAAAAATAATATTGTGTCGATATAGTCTATGAATCGTTTATGAAAGGAGGCATTATGATTGGCTCTATCCGACATGACAATGCGTTTTTCCAAGCCGCAAGTCAGGCTGTGAGCAATACGCAAAGCAATGAACAAACAGCAAAACGTGCAAATAAAGACGATAAAATCGAGACTTCACGCGTTGCTGAAATCAAAGAAGCCTTAGCAAAAGGTGAATATAAAATCGATATAGGAGGCAGTGCAGCAAAAATGGCACGGAATTTGCTTGGGAAGTAGTAGCTAAACTTTAAGGAGCGACAGATGCTACAAACCCATATTCAAGATTCCATTGCCGATGTGCAAGCACTCATTGCCATCACCAAAGAAGATATCGAGGACATCAAACAAGCAAAGCATGAAGCAGTTTTTGCGCGCATGAAGCCCAAAGAATATTTGATTGACGCTTTTTTCCACAAAAAAGAGCTCGCAAAAGAAATCATTCAAGGGCTCGTGGAGCAGCGCCCGGGAGTCGAAGTGCGTGAACTCGTTGGTCCTGAAGCCGTTGCGCTGTTTGACACATTGAACACTCACCTCTTTGAGCTCAAAGAAGAAAATCTCCGATTCGCGCGCTTGTCTGCTGCAGTAGGTGAATTTTATCATTCGATGCTTGACAAGCTCATTCCGTCTGAAAGCGATTATCGCGGTAGGCATATTTCCAAAGATGTTAGCTTCATCTCTGTTGACGCTTAAGGAGTAGAATATGCCAAGTATTTTTACTTCTCTCAACACTGCTTATACAGGATTGAGTGCTCACCAGACAATGGTTGACACCACAGGGCACAATATTGCTAACGCAAGCACAGAGCTGTATAGCCGACAAGTCGTGCAAACCAGCAACACATCGCTCAACAATATTGGTCATTTTGGTACGTATGGAATCGGTGTCAATGTCGACACAATCAAGCGCCTGCATGATGAATACGTCTTTAGCCGCTATGTAACAGCTTCGGGCGAAAAAGAGTATAGCCAGACCAAATACGATGTCTTGCGTGAAGTTTCTGCTTATCTCCCTGATGTGCAGCAAAAGGGTATTTACAATGATTTGCAAGAGTATTTCAATGCATGGAAAGACTTTTCGGAAAAATCCAGCGACCCTGCGCAAAGAATCGTACTAGCAGAAAAAACACAAACGCTTGCCACAACAATTCGCGAAACACGTAATCGCCTCTATCAACTCCAGCTCGACATCAACGAAGAGGCAGCGGACATCATCAAAAAAGTCAATGATTTGGGGCAGGAGATTGCCAATATCAACAGACAAATCACAATGTATGAACGTGAAGACAGGCTGACTCCAGCAAATGATTTGCGCGATGAGCGCGACCGAAAGGAGCTCCAACTCTCCAAGCTCATCGGTGGACAAGCATTCAAAGAAGCACTCAAAGTCGATGGTATGTTCACAGATTCTGTCGACTTTACAGAGGATTATAGCTATAAAATTGCACATGGCTACACTCTTGTCGATGGCGTAACCTTTCACCCGCTTGCTGTTGACAACTCAAAGAATCCCGAAGGATTCTACAATTTTCTCTACACCAAACAAGATTGGAAGCACAAAGACCTGACCTCCGATTTACGTGAAGGCAAACTTGGCGCATTGCTCGCCACAGGCGTGGCTGATGTGAGCAAAAGTGCAACTGCGACACTTGGGGACATTCAGCGCTATATCAACATGCTTGACACCTTTGCTGCTGGGCTTATCGAATCGACCAACAATATCTATGCCCAAAGTGCAGCACCCAATATTCGCGGCGATTTTATGGAGAATCTCGATGCTAACGAGGCTGTCGTGAGCTCCGGATATCCTTTCCGCGAAGGTAGCTTTGACGTTGTGCTTTATAATAGCACAGGTGATGAGATTGCGCGCAAGACAGTCACCATTGATGGCAAAACCACAATGAACGATATTTTAACGCAGCTCAACACAAACTCTGATGACAACAACGATGCCAACGCAAATAATGACTTTGATGATTATTTTGAGGCTGTGTATAACAACAAATCGCGCACATTCCAAATCAATCCCAAAGCTGCTTTGAATATTAAAGAAATCACCATCGGGATTGAAGACAAAGGCAGCAATATTGCTGGCGCGCTTGGACTCAATAGATTCTTCTCGGGGCGCGATGCGCGAGACATCGACCTTGCGCTCAACTATCGTGAAGACCCAACAACAATCAAGGCATACAAGGCAAATGTAACGGGTAACCATGATGTTGCCAATGCGATGATTCAGCTGCAATACGATAATGTTACATTCCGCGAGTATGACGGCACAGACCATGTGTTCAAGCTCTTTGAATATTACAAAAACCTCGCTGGACAAGTCGCAAATGACACAGCAGACGCGCAGGCAAACAATGAGCTTAAAACCGCTGTTTTGACGTCTGCAAAAGAAGAACATGACGCCATTTCAGGTGTGAGCCTTGATGAGGAACTCACCAATTTGATTCAATTCCAAGCAGGCTATACAGCAAATGCGAAAGTCGTTTCGACACTTGATGAAATCATCAACACACTCTTGGGCTTGAAACAATAGCCTTTTTATTCTGGGCTAGAATCGACCTAGCCCTCGCAAAGCCCATGATAGAGTGCGCGCCATTGTGGGATTATTTGCTTGGGTAGAAATGCTTGGATTCGCTCCTGTGCACCTTGTGCAAGCTGCGTATAAAGTGCCTTGTCGTTTTTGAGAGTGCATAAGGCATTGGCAAGTGCTTGTGAGTCACATATAGGGACGATAAGCCCACTCTGCAAATGCACATTGACAAAATGCACGCCCGAACGTTGAATCTGCGTTGCAACAACGGGTTTGCCAAAGCCCATTGCCTCGAGCTGCACGATTCCAAACATCTCCGTGCGCTCGATTGAGGGCAGCACGAACGCATCGCATTGCTCAAAATAATTACAGATTTCTTGCGTGCTCAATGCGCCCAACAAAAACACGCGACTCTGGAGATTGTGGCGCATGATTTGCGCCGACAGATTCGGATATAGCGCGCCACCGCCGCCGATGAAAATGCGAAAATTTTCATCGAGCATGCTTGCTGCATGAATCAAATATTCAAAACCTTTATAAGAGACTAAACGTCCAAGCGCAAAAACATTAAAAAATCTTTTATCAAGTTGTATGTAACTTTCTTGTGGTGTAAGTGGCGTAATGGAATAAGGAATCACTCTACTTTTTTGTGCAAATTGTGGGGCATAGTCTGAATCTTTGATATGCGCCTGCGTTGCGCCAACAACCACATCAGCACGTCGAATGAGCCATTGTAAAAGCGGTGCATAGAATCGCAAAAGCCGCTTCTGCCGCACGATGTCGGCATGCCATTGCAAGACGATTTTTGCTTTTGGACGCACCAAAAATAGAGCAAGTGCTGCCATAGGGTCTGGGTGATGCACATGAATGATGTCATATTGTGGAGCGAGCGAACGCAATTGTGCAATCATCATCGGCGCAATCGCGGTTCGCGCAAGCTTGCCAAAGCTCGCCGCGCGCGTGATTGTGTAGGACATCGCGCCGCTTTTATGGGAGGTTGTTTGCGAACGCAAAGTCTCATTCGCACAAAGCACATCGGTTTGCAGCCCTGCGGCGTTGCAACCCTCGACAAGCTCGGCAATTACGCGCTCCACGCCGCCATGTGTTGGGGGGTAGAATTTCCCCAAATGCAGGATTCTCATTATCCTTGTGTATGCAGATTGTGTTGCATGTCTGCTTCGAGCATGAGCTTGCATAACTGCTGTAAATCGCAGCTAGGCTTCCAACCAAGCAGTTTATGAGCTTTGCTCGCATCGCCAATCAGGCAATCCACTTCACTTGGGCGGTAATATTTTGGGTTGATACGTACGCGCACAATGCCGCGCTCATCGCGTGCAATCTCATCAGTTCCGCTATTTTCCCATGTGATTGGAATCTTTGCAAGTGTGAAACAATATTCAACAAATTCTTTGATACTATAACTCTTGCCTGTCGCTAAAACAAAAGTTTCTGGCGTCTCATATTGCAACATTTGCCACATTCCCTCGACATATTCTTTGGCAAACCCCCAATCACGTTTCGCATAGAGATTACCAAGCTCTAGACACTCTAGCTTGCCTAGCGAAATCTTAGCGACAGAATCAGTGATTTTGCGCGTTACAAATTCGATACCACGCAAAGGGGATTCATGGTTGAACAAGATTCCGCTACATGCAAAAAGATGATAGCTTTGCGCATAGTTGATTGTGAGCCAATGCGCATAGAGTTTTGAGGTGGCATAAGGACTGCATGGGCAAAAGGAGGATTGTTCGTTTTGTGTGGGTGAGCCTGTATTACCAAACATCTCGGAGGTTGAAGCTTGATAGAATCGAATCTTGGGGTTGCAGATTCGGATAGCTTCGAGCAGATGGAGCGTTCCAAGTGCATTGGTATGCATTGTGGCAAGCGGCTGGGTAAACGAGCTTGGGACAAAAGATTGTGCTGCAAGATTGTAAATTTCATCGGGTTCAACGCTTTCAATCAACGCAAAGACAGCGCTGCTGTCGGTGATGTCTGTTTCAATCAGTGTCAACGCGACATGATTTTCGATTCCAAGTGCTCGCAAACGCCAAAAGTTTGGGGTACTCACACGTCGATAAATCCCATAAACTGCATAGCCTTTTGCCAACAACAACGCCGCAAGGTATGCACCATCTTGCCCAGTAATCCCCGTTATGATTGCCTTTTTAGACATCAACGTCTCGCCCCTTTTGTCTCATTACAAGCAAAATTCTAACACAACTAATCTGAAAAAACATTAAGTAATAATATGCTACAATCGTTTACATATTTCTTGTTTTGTTGTTAGAGGAGTTGTTGTTGGACCTGCATAGTCTCTTTATGCTATTTTTAGCTCTCCTGTTGGTTGCTTTGAATGCTTTTTTTGTTCTCTCCGAATTTTCGATTGTCAAAGTGCGGCGCTCGCGTCTCGAAGAGCTTGTCAAAAGAGGCAATAACACTGCACGGCTTGCACTTAGAATCTCCGATCATCTCGACACCTACCTTAGTGCCAATCAACTTGGAATCACGCTTGCCTCGCTTGCGCTTGGGTGGATTGCCGAACCTGCCGTGGAACATTTGTTGGTTGCGCCTCTAACCTTTCTTGCAGGCGGCAACGCTGTTTTGGGCAAGACAATCAGCATTGTTGCTACATTTACAATCATCACCTTTTTACATGTCGTGCTTGGCGAGCTTGTGCCCAAATCACTTGCGATTGCTAAAACCGAACGCGTTGTACTACTCATCGCTCGCCCGTTGCATCTTTTTTGGGTGCTTTTCTATCCACTCATTCGGCTTTTTGACCTCACTGCGCTTTTCTTTTTACGTTGTTTGCGAATCGAGCCTGCCAAAGAAAGCGAACTCGCACATAGTGAAGAAGAGCTCAAAATCATTGTTGGCGAATCGCTCAAAGGCGGACATATCGACATGCTCGAGGGCGAGATTATGAAAAATGCCGTTGAGTTTTCCGACACTGTTGCAAAAGAAATCATGACGCCACGCAACGACATGGTCTGTCTCAACGCCCAAGCCTCGCTCGAACAAAACATGGACATTGTTATGCAATCGGGCTACACACGTTTTCCATATTACACAGATAGCAAAGACAATATTCAAGGTATCATTCATATCCGCGATTTGCTCAAACTCGCATGCAAGAACGAGCAAATTGATTTTGAAAAAATCATTCGTCCTGTGATTATCGTCCCAGAGAGTGCGCCGATTGCGAAGATTCTCACCACAATGAACAAAGACAGAATCCATACCGCGCTTGTGATTGACGAATATGGCGGGACATCGGGAATGATTACAATGGAGGATATTGTCGAGGAAATCATTGGGGATATTCATGACGAGCATGACACACGCGTTCTCAATGAGTTTCAAGAAATCGAGCCCAATTGCTATGAAGTCGATGGCAAACATGAAATTTTTGCACTTGAAGAAAAAATCGGCTTTGAGTTTGATGCACACAAAGATGAAGTGAGCATTGGTGGATATGTCTTTAGCCTCATTGGCACAGTTCCAAATGTCGGAGACACAATCAGCGACCTCAACGCTGATTTTGAAGTACTCGAAATGGACGGAAATCGCATCAAACGTATTAAAATCAAACGTCGAACCTAGCAAAATCTTTTGGAGTAGATTGTGAGCATTGCATTATTCATTGAAATTGGCACAGAGGAATTGCCTGCGATTCCGTTTCTGAAAGAACTGCCAAACATCTTAGACAAATTCTATGCTGCCTTGAATGCACAACAAATAGACGGGCAATGCCGCTTTGACTACACGCCGCGGCGGCTCGTTGTGCGCGGGCAGATAGACGCAAAGCAAAAGGACGGAATCGAAGAATTTTTCGGTCCCCCTGTGAGTGTTGCCTATCACAACGGCACACCAAGCAAAGCCTTTGACGGATTTTTGAAACGTACAGGCGCAAGCAAAGACGCGATTCAAACAACGCACAAAGACGGCAAAGAAGTCTTATATTATCAAAAGCACAGCAAGGGGCGCGAAACGCGCGCAATCATTGCCGACGTGGTGCGCGACTTTGTGCAGCGGCTGCATTTTGGCAAAACGATGCGCTGGGGCAGCCTCTCTGAAAGCTTCATTCGCCCTGTGCGCACGTTTTGCGTTATGCTCGATGATGTGCTTGTCGACATGGAGCTTTTTGCCATCAAGAGCGCAAAGAAAACCTGCGTGCATCGTGCGCTTGGATTCGAGCCGCTTGGATTCGAGACACAAGTTGAATATGAGAATCTGTTGGAACAAAACGGCGTAATTCTGGATTCGGAAATGCGCAAACAAAGAATCTTGCAGCAAATACAGACGATTGAGGCGAGCAACAACATTCGCGTGGGGCTTGATTCCGAGTTGCTTAACGAGATTGTCGCGATTACTGAATATCCAACAGCGCTGCTTGGGCATTTTGATGCACATTTTTTAACAATCCCACAAGAGATGATTATCACATCGATGAAGGAGAATCAACGTTATTTTCCGCTTTTCAAGGACGAGAAACTCCACAATGGATTCATCGTTGTGAGTAATGCCTTTAGGGGCGATGATTCGCTGATTGTCAAAGGCAATGAGCGCGTATTGCGCGCACGACTTTCAGACGCGCTATTTTTCTACCAAAACGATTTGCGCAAGGGCTTTGCGCCTCAAGCCCTCGAGAATGTGCGCTTTGTCGAGGGGCTTGGCAGTATGGCAGACAAAGTGCAGCGCGAAAGCGCAATCGCGATGTCGCTTGGCACACTCTATATGCAAAAACTACAAGAACTCACGGGGAAAGACGAAAAAACGATTCAGAACCTTTTGCAACAAGCAGCACAGCTGACAAAGGCAGACCTTGTGAGCGAGAGTGTGTTTGAATTCACCGAATTGCAGGGAATCATCGGCGGCTCAATGGCAGCGCATTTAGGGTATGACGCGCTCATTGTCGGCGCGATTGCCGACCAATATTTGCCCAAAAGTCAAGATGACGCGCTGCCGCGCAACCTATTTGCCGCAATTTTTGCACTCGCCCATCGACTCGATAATCTCCTTGCGCTCTTTAGCATTGGTAAGATTCCAAGCGGCTCAAAAGACCCGTTCTCGCTGCGGCGAGCCGCAAATGGAATCATACGCATTGTGCTTGCCTTTGGCTTAGAATTTGATGTGCAACAGCGATTGCAGCAATGCGCACCGCATTATGCAGCCTTTGACACTGCTAAACTTGTGCAATTCATCTTGGAACGTCTAGGGGCATTCTATGATGTGAATGCTTCGCTTATCACAGCTGTGCTTGCAAGCGGCGAGCGGGATTTGTGTGCGATTGACAAGCGACTTGTTGCGCTTGGCGCAGCGAAGCAAGATGAGCTTGGCGCGCTTGGCGCTATTTTTAAGCGCGTGGCAAATATCACACAAGATCTCAATCTCGACAATCTGCCAGAGATTCAAACAGAGATTCTCAATGCAAGCGAAGAGCTCGAGCTTTACCATGCCTTTGAGGCATTCAAAGCACGCAAATATGCTAGTTTGACCGAAGAATTGCATGCGCTTTTAGCGCTTCGTGAGATTCTCGACCGCTATTTTGACAAAGTGCTTGTGAATGCACCCGATTTGACATTACGTAACAACCGCAAAGCATTATTGGCGCGAATATATAAAGAGTTCCTAAAAATTGCAGATTTCAAAGAGATTAGCATCAGCTAATCTTTTCCGCAGCGTAAAGTACCAAATCGCTGTCTAAGCTCATTACGTAGCTGCTCGGAGGGCGCGTTATTGAGAATCTCGCTAAATTGTGCACGTGAATATTCAATGGTTTGAATGATAGATGTAAGGCTATTTCCAGTCTGCTCATTCGAGTCTTTAGAAAAAAGCCGCAATAAAATGTTCGCCTCATCAACAGAGATAGACTGATGTGCGCTAAAGAGAATGTCCAATAATTGCCAATAACTCTCGATATCGAGACTTTTTGGGTCTTGGATTTTTTGCGTTCTCATTCCTGCCCTTGTTTGACAATCCGTTCGAGACGCACAATGCGCAAAAAAGCATCAAGAGGGATTTTCAGCACTTTATCAGCGCTTTTGGTTAGAAGGAGATTCTGCTGCTCAACCACCTGAAATCTCACGCCTTTTTGGAGAATCTCAAAAATCTCATCTTTGTATTCATTCTCATAAATTCCACGATGATGCTGTGGGTCCATCAGCGTGCGAATAATGGGCGTGATAATCGATTCAAGCTTGATAGCGTTGAATGGCTTTGTGATAAAATGCTTCACACCATCGTTTTGCAACAAGCGATATTGCGCGTCATTGAGCTGATTGGAAACAAGAAAAATGGTGATTTTGTCTGTAACACCACGTCCCTTCATCTTCGTAATGAGCGTATGATAATCCATTCCTGTAACATTTGAGTTCAAGAATAGGACATTAAATTCCATATTTTCATTGAGATATTCAAGCACGGTATCACCATCTGGACACTCAAGGATACGTGGAACACTCAATTTTTTAAGAGCACCCAAAATCAATTTTTTTGTAATCGGGCTACTATCCGCGACAAGGACACTGATTTGTGGCATTGTTTTCCTTATGCTTTTTCTAATTATAGCGCAATTTTAATAATCAGGCATAAGCTGGAACGACGTAGGACTATATGGTGTCATCAGGCTCGATGAATCAACAAAGCCATCATGAAAGCTACGTATTGCCGCATTTTTTGACGTTGCGCTCTGTTGTTTTTGTTGTTGTGCGGTTCTTTTTGCCTTAGGTCGCACCGAGTGCAGCTGCTGCTTGAGCTGCTTGTAACGTATTGTGACATCACGCAAATAGGCATTGGCGAGCTTGTCTTTTTCTTTATCTTTTTGCCAGCTAAAGCCCTTGTTGTAAGACTTGATAATCTTTTCCCAATCGCCATTATGCACTTTTCTCCAATACAACAGCTGTTCAATCGCTTCTTTTGCGGCAAATTCATCATCGCGCACAAGCCGTTCACCAATGCGATTCTGCGTGAATCCGTCATTGCTAAGGTGTGGATACCTCTTGAGCACAGTCGGAATATGTGCATGGAAAATCCCCGCGCTTGGGTCTTGGAAATTCATGCGGTATTCGCCCGCGCATGATTCCTTCCATGCAATTGCCGCGAGTGTGTAGCCCAAATCGAGCTTTTCACCATATTTATAGACTTTGCGCAAGAGCTTGATTTGCTGTGCCGAAAGGTCTTCGATATTTTGCACACATCGATTCTCAAGCCCAACACCAAACGCAAACGTAAAGAGTAACAATACAATCCATCTCATGCAACCTCCTATTTCTCCATGCAAAGCAAGTTTTATGCCAAATTACTCCGAATCGCAACGAGCTTGTCAAGCACGGCTTTCACGTGGTCTTTGACCTTGACTTTGTACCACACAAACGCAATTTTACCCTGCGGGTCAATCAAAAATGTGCTACGCAATATGCCTTCATAGACTTTGCCATACATCTTTTTCTCACCCCATGCGCCATATTGGAGCGCAACAGAATGGTCAACATCGCACAACAAGGAAATGGTAAGCGCGTGTTTATTAATAAATTTTTGATGGGATTGCATCGAATCGGGGCTAATGCCCAACACACAAGCGCCATTCTCGACAAAGTGCGCGAGACTCGTGCTAAAATCGCATGCCTCTGTTGTGCAGCCCGGAGTAGAATCTTTAGGATAAAAATAAATAACTACAAAAGAATTGCGCAAATTTTGCAAACAGAACTCTGTGCCATCAGAGCTAGGCAAACAAAAAAGCGGTGCGGTGTCGCCTATTGTCAGCATTATGTTTCCTTTAAAAATAAAAAGTGAGCAATACTAGCACAAGCAACAAGACGATGTCAAGGGCATATTTCTTTTTTGCCCACTTGATAAACGCGCCTTGCTCGAGAATTTCATAGCTTGTAATCACGCGTTGACGCTTGTAGCGCCGAATCTCATTGCACACAATGATTGCGCTTACGGCTGTCATCGCCATTGCATGTGCGCTATAATTTTGCTGCATGAATGCGAGTATCATTCCCGTAAATACAGCAGAGGCAAGCAAGAAATTGTATGCAGGAGTGAGCAAGCGAATGCGCCGCACAAGATGCGGAAACGAACGCATCTGAAATAAAAAAAGGAGCGCTAGGGCAGGGGGAATAAAAAGCAAAAAAGCAAAAATTTGGTGATAGCCTAAGGTTTCTAACAAGACGGCTGTGGGCATTAATTCTCCATTAACAAAAATCAAATACCATTTGGTTTTTGGAAATTGCATTATACCGAAACTCTAGTTAAATCCCTAGTTTCCAAAGGAGTGAATTATTAAAGCCGTGCTGCTTCTCAATATGGGTGGTCCCAATCATCTTGATGAGGTCTCACTCTTTCTATACAACATGTTTTGCGATAAAAATATACTAACGATTTCCAATCCCATTATACGCTCCATTATCGCACGTTGTATCGTTGCTTTACGTGTGAAAGAATCCATACGTAATTATTCCCTCATTGGCGGTAAATCACCCATTATTGCGCATACAAAACGTCTCATTGAGGCTCTTAGCAAGCAGGATTCAGAGACTCATTTTGACTTTGCAATGAGCTACACACCACCATTTATCCATGATGTCATCTCTCGTTTTAAAACAGCAAACCTTGAAGAAATCACACTTTTTAGCCTGTATCCTCATTATTCCACAACAACAACCCTCACGTCCCTAGAATCCGTGCAAAAAGCATGCAACGCATGCGCATATTATCCAAAATTGCGCACAATCGACCGCTATTATGATGACACATATTATAATGACGCTATCATAGCACGCATTCAAGAATCTTTGGTGGCATACTCTATGGAATGCCAAGATGTTGTGTTGCTTTTTTCAGCACATGGATTGCCTGAAAAAATTGTGCAAAAAGGCGACCCATACATTCAAGAAATCTTGCAAAATATTGCAATTTTAAGTCAAAAGCTCGAAACAAAAGGAATGAAGTTTAAAAAAATTATGCATGCATTCCAATCCCACATTGGACCTGTGCGTTGGACAAAGCCTTTTATATCAGAAGCACTCGATACATTAAGCGGTGAATCGGTGCTTGTTTATCCTATTGCATTCAGTATTGATAACTCTGAAACAGATTATGAACTCTCGATTCAATATCGTCAATATGCAAAAGAAAAAAACATCAAAAAGTATGAAGTCTGTACATGTCTCAACGACTCTCCTCTCTTTGTGCGGGCAATCTTAAATCTTATCCAACATTAAGGAGTAGTAATGCGCATTTGGCAAACTCTTTTTATTTTAGCAGCATTTATGGTGAGTGCTTGTGAAAAAGAATCGGACAATATTGTCTCGTTGGGCAGCGAGATGAGCGCAACAGAGATTGAGAAAATCAATAATCTTGATAGAGCCTCTTATGCGGAACTCGAAGGAATTATTAAAGACAATCGCACGATTGACCCTGAAGGAAAATATCTGATGATTATCTTTGGAGTTAATGGCTGTCTCTATTGCGACCAGCTTAAAAAAACAATTAAAAATTCCGAAGAGATTCAAGACAAACTCAAACAAAATTTTGCACCTTATTATATTAACTTTAGCTACATCAAGCCCCATCAATTTGTAACGAATCTAACGCCCAAGCCGATTATAACCACCGATTTGGTACGGATTTATCGCGTAGGACCCACGCCAATGATTATCTTTGCCAATCAAGATTCACAAACAATTTTCACACATACGGGAGCGATTGATGAAAAACAACTTCTTGCTATGCTCGATTTTGTTGCAAGCCAAGAATGGAAAGGGGCAAAAGATGAAAAAGACATCAATACGCGACTTCTCAATTTCATACAGGAGCGCCTACAATGATAAGAATTCTCATCGCGCAACTCGGCTCATTTTGGCTTACGTATCTCCTGCTTTTTGCTTATGGCACGGCATGTGCTGTCGCAACTTTTATCGAAAATGATTATGGCACAGAATCAGCACAGGTCATCATTTATTCAAGCAATTGGTTTGCCGCATTACATGCCTTTTTGCTCATCAATTTATTGTTGATTCTCTATCGATTTAGTCTCGCAAAACGTAAACGTTATTCTGTCTTACTTCTGCATGCTTCTTTTGTTGTCATTCTGCTTGGTGCTGCATTAACACGTTATATTGGGTTTGAGGGAATGCTGCATATTCGCGAGGGCGAATCAAACTCCGTTATGCAATCAAGTGAAAAATTTCTACTCGTACGAGCACTTAAAGGAGATGTGAATAAAGAATTTTCTGCTGTTTATTATGACTTTCCACTCCAAGTTTCCTATCTCTACTCCAAAGATTTTACCTATGACCTTGACATTGGTGACGAAACCATCACTTTTTCATATGGAGGCTTTGAACATAGCAGCAATCCTAAAGATAATCAATCGCGTCTTCTCATTAATATTGGCTACAAAGGCAACCAACAAACCATTGCTGTTCGTGATGGACAATTCAAACGCTTTTTATTTGGCGACATACGCTTTATGGTGGGTTGGGGAAAACGAGATATTGAATTGCCTTTCGCAATCAAACTTGAAGATTTTGAGCTGGAACGTTATCCCGGTTCCCATGCTCCCTCGTCTTATTCATCTCATGTCGTTGTCATCGATGACCAAAAAGGAATCACCATGCCCTATCATATCTATATGAATCACACGCTTGATTATGGCGGCTATCGCTTTTTTCAAGAATCGTATGACCCCGATGAACTTGGAACACGTCTTTCTGTCAACAATGACCCGGGCAAGATTCCAACATATATCGGCTATACAATGCTTATTATTGCCTTTATCTGGATTCTTTTTGACCCAAAAGGACGATTTAAAAAACTATCGAATTTCGTCAAACGTCAAAACATGACAACCTGCTTTGTTGTATTGATTCTTTGCAGTTTTATTCCCTCGACTTTGCGCGCCGAAACGATTGCCGAATCGCATGAAAACATGCCCGAAGCTGCCTTGCTCGAAAACATGCGTGCGCAGGCAAGCACCCTGACAAAAGCCATTGTTTTTGGTGTACGCACGCGCACAAAAGAACATGCGAATCATTTTGCGCGCCTGCTTGTACAAGATTTTGGCGGGCGCATTAAGCCCATAGATACTCTAGCGAGCGATTTTATCCACAAAATCACCAAACGTGATAAATTTTTGGAGATGAACAATATTCAACTACTACTTGGAATGCTTGCCTATCCCGAAGAATGGAAAGGCGTAAAAATGATTTACATTAACACACCTGCTCTCAAACAAATCTTGGGCTTGAATCCTAACGAAAAATATGCATCGTTTTATGATATGTATCAAGATGGCTACTATAAACTTTTTAATCTTGTTGCCGAAGTTAATCTAAAAAAGCCCGCTGAACGTGGGACGCTCGACAAAGACATTCTAGCCGTCAACGAACGTTTCGAGGCGATGTTTGCGATTCTAAGCGCTGAAATTTTGCGAATCCTGCCTCTGCCACCAACTCAAAGCCACGTTGCAAACGACCCAACCTTGCTTTCAAAATGGTATTCACCTGTCGAGCTCGCGCTTTTCAACGAGAATGAACGTACTAAAATTCTACACATGATTCGCAACTATTTCCAAGCGCTCGATAATCTCGTTGCAGGTGGGAGCGAAGATGAAGCGAATGCTGCTTTGCAACCCTTGCTTGACTATCAAGCCGAATATGGTGCGGCATTGTTGCCAAGCAGCGCGAAAATCAGCGCTGAAATTCTGCTCAATCGTTCCAATCCCTTTCAGATTCTATGCTATCTCTATCTCCTGTTTGGCTTGCTCATGTTTATGATTTGTTTTGTGCGGATTCTGCGCAACACAAAGGGTAATGATACAATAGATAAAATCCTCGCTGCATGCATCGTGCTTGTGTTAGCTCTCAACACTGCTGCACTCGGCATACGTTGGTATGTTGGTGGGCATGCCCCGTGGAGCAACGCCTACGAATCGATGATTTATATCGCGTGGGCAACAGCCGTCTGCGGCGTGCTTTTGTTGCGCAAATTTTTGCTTGCGTTTGCGACAGCATCTGTTATGGCTGGAATCGTGCTTTTTGTCGCGCATTTGGGCGACATGGACCCACAAATTGGCAATCTCGTCCCCGTGCTCAAATCCTATTGGCTCAATATCCATGTTTCCATTATCACGGCAAGCTATGGATTTCTCGCACTTTCGTTTCTGCTCGGCGCGGTGATTTTGTTGCTTTTTTTACTACGTTCGCCCAAACGTGCACAACTCGATAGCTCGATTCAGACGTTAAGCGCCGTGAATGAGTTGAGCCTGATTGTTGGGCTTGGAATGCTCACCGTTGGGACATTTCTTGGTGGAATCTGGGCAAACGAAAGCTGGGGGCGCTATTGGGGTTGGGATTCCAAAGAAACATGGTCACTCATTTCGATTGTTGTCTATACCTTAATTCTCCATGCCCGCTTCGTGCGTGGCGGCGATAACCCCTATATCCTCGCTTCGCTAAGCGTTGTAGGATTCTATGCAATCCTTATGACCTATTTTGGTGTGAACTTCTATCTTTCGGGGCTACATTCTTACGCCGCTGGCGACCCTGTGCCAATCCCCACGTTTCTCTATTATCTCGTGGGCGGCACAATCGCGCTCATCGTTTGCGCAGGATTCAAAAGCAACCTGAAAAATGGTATCACATAAGGCGCAGCGCGCCTTTGCGCAGCTCGTAGAAAATCACACATAATGCAATGAGGCTCGATGCCATCATCGCAATTGGATAGCTCCACCAGATGCCATCAATACCCCAAAATTTGGGCAAGATGAACACAAGCGGAATCGCAAACAGCAGACTTGAACTCAACGTAATCAACAATGAACGCCAAGGACGTTGAATACTTTGCAGCAGAATCGCGCTACAAAGGCTCACTCCAAGCAGCACGAAGCCGATATAATAAATTCCGATTGCATGTGCGACATCAGCAGCAAGCATTGGGTCGTTGAGAATCGCAGCTTCACTTACAAAAATGCTCACAAGCAGTGGAGAAAAAATACTTGAAAGCCCATACATCACGATTCCAAGTATGAGTGAAAACACAAGCCCAAAATAAAATACAGCACGAATGCGCCCAATACAGCCCGCGCCATAGTTGAAGCTCGCAATAGGCTGAATGCTTTGCGCGCTTGAAAGAATCACGGTAAAAACAACAATTCCTGTGTACATTAAAATACTATAAATCGAAATACCACGTTCACCCGCGATTTCGCGCAATGCATGATTGAAAGCAAGCATCATGAGCGATGCACTGATTTCTGCCACGGATTGCGGGATTCCATTTTTTGCCGAGACAAGGCAGGCACGAATGTTGAAATAGCGCAAGAAATAAATCTCACCTTGCCGCAACACAAAATGGCGCAACAGCACAAAGAATCCAATCGCGTTTCCAAGTACTGTAGCGAGCGCTGCGCCAAAGAGCCCCCAGCCCCATAGAAAAATAAAGATATAATTTAATACGATATTGAGCAAAGACGCAGCGATTGTCGCGAACATCGCAAGGTTAGGGCGCTTGTCGTTAATCGCGAAAATATCGAGCATGGGCTGCAACACGATGAAGATTCCACCCAAAAAAATCACACCAATATACTCAACCACGAGCGGCTCGAGCACGGCTGAAGCGCCAAGGAATCGCGCCATTTCATAGCGAAAGAGAAACAGCACAACACCGATGATACTGCCGCTGACAAGCGCAAAATAAAAAATGGAGCTAAAAATCATTCGGGCGCGCTGTGGTTTGCCTTTGCCGATATAATATGAGCTCAAAGACGCGCCGCCAATGCTAAAAAGCAGTTCATAGGCAATCATCACCGGAAAGAGGGGCCACGCGATTCCAACAGCTGCAAGAGCATTTGGTCCAACCATCTGCCCCACAAAAATGCCATCGATTGTTGCATTGGTCGAGAGGGCAAGCATTGCACAAACAGAAGGGATAAAGTAGGTAAAAAAGAGACGAATAATGGATTGATTGCGTAAATCGATTTTGTTGCCTGCCATAGGATTCCTCCAAAATAATGTAAAATTATAATGCGTCTGCACTAAAAATTCAAAGGAACACAATGCGAATCAATCAATACATCGCCCACAACAGCACGTATTCACGCCGAGAGGCAGATAAGCTCATCGAGCAAGGACGCGTACGTGTCAACAAGGCGCTTGCAACCGCCGGGCAGAAAGTCGGAACACAGGATAGAATCACCATCGATTCTAAACCATTGAAGCCAACCAAGCATTTTACCGTGATTGCCTACCACAAACCCAAAGGTGAGATTGTGAGCAAACGTGATGAACACAATCGCCGCGTGATTTTCGATTCTCTGCCAAGCGGCTTTGCACATTTTCGCACGATTGGGCGACTCGATTTTGCAAGCGAAGGGCTCTTGCTGCTGACTGATAGCGCAAAAGTCGCCGATGCACTCATGCATAGCAATCTCGTGCGCAGCTATTATCTCAAGCTTGGCGGCAGGTTGACACCAGCAGTTTTTGAAGCAATGGAACAAGGGCTGCATTTAGACGATGCGCACAAGGGTGCGCACCACAAAAACGAGATTGTGAGTATGGATTTTGCGCCATTCGTGTCGTATAAAGTGCTTGGTGAATCAAAGAATTATGCGCGCATGCGCGTGCAGATTAGCGAAGGGCAAAACCGCGAATTACGGCGATTCTTCGCAGCTTTCTCACTCGAAGTACTCGACCTCAAACGCGTGGAATTTGGGTTTGTTTCTCTGTCTTCGCTTCAGCCAACCAAATGGCGATTTTTAAACAAAGCCGAGTATAATAAACTCCATCGATTTTTAGAGGGAATGAAATGAAAAAAATCCTGTTGTCGGCGATTGTGTTTATGATTGTGGCATTTGGTAGTGTTGTGGCGCTCAATCCTGATAGTTTCGAGAACAATCCTCCGCAGATTCATGTTACAGACGAAGTGTTTTGGAATTTCAAAGATCCCATCCAAATCACCCTTAGCGATGAAAGCGGAATCCAAAATTACCAAGTCTATATGGTCTCGGGCAATGAAAGTCGGCTTGTCGAGAGCACCAACCCGCCAAACAACCCAAAGCTTATCGAAATACAAATCCCCGCACCAAAAAATACGATGTTTCTTTCAGATGGTGGTGTTGAGATTCAAATCACCGCGACAGATAATAGCTATTTTGGCTTTGGTAATACGACCAAAAAAACGATTCGCACAGTGCTAGACACACAAAAACCATTTATTGATATTCTCGCACATTCTTACAAAATCGTTCGCGGAGGCAGCGCATTTGTTGTTTTTCAAGCGCTTGATGATAATCTTTCCGCAATCACACTTGAAGGTGGCAGGTGGCAATTCAAGCCCGTGTATTTTGCCGAGGGCGGATATTACGCCGCGCTCGTGGCGTGGGACGTGCGCGACAACGACTTCAACGCACGCGTGATTGTCGAAGACAAAGCTGGAAATAGAAGTGTGATGCCTGTGCCATTCTATCGTGTTAAACGCGAATATAAAACATCGACTATTAAGATTAGTGATGATTTTATTGATGGGAAAATCACAAGCCTTATTAGCGAGATTAACCAAGTTGCGCCCGAAAGCTTGGCACTGCCTGCGGATAAGTTCAATTATATCAACAAGACCATTCGCGATAAGAATGTCGAGATTGTCAATCTTGTTGGGCAAAATTATAATCAAGCAGCGATTTTGCCAACAGATTTCACACTCTCAAAATTCTATCCATTGCGCAATGGCGCTGCTGTTGGACGTTTTGGCGACCATCGCTATTTTGCGTATGAGAGCAACATCATCGGCGAATCGTATCATTTAGGAATCGATTTTGCTAGTATCAAGCAAGCACCTGTGATTCTAAGCAATGGAGGCGTTGTTGCATTCGCCGGTTTCAATGGAATCTATGGCAATATGGTGATTATCGACCATGGGCTTGGGCTTATGAGTCTCTATGCACACCTAAGCCGTATTGATGTGAATGAAGGACAACATTTGGAAGCAGGAGCAAAATTAGGAAATACGGGTTTAACAGGGCTTGTATTGGGCGACCATTTGCACTTTGCCACGCTTGTTCAAGGAGTTGAGAGCAATCCAACAGAGTGGTTAGATTCTAAATGGATGAATGATAATCTCTTTAAAATCATTAAAGATGCAAAGACACTCATCGAATCCCGTTCCCGCTAGAGAGGAATCAAAATGGTCAAAGGCAGACAAAGTCATTTAAAGATATTTGAGATAGAACCATGCGAGGAAAATCGGCTCATGGAATATATCAATCGCAATTGCATTTTATTGCAAAATTTTTTGCTTTTGCTTTCGCAGGAAATCACGCCAACACTTGTTGCCTTTCTCGAGGAACGTGGATTGTTATTTATGGAATCCAAAACTCTTGAAAAACTCAAACGTCCTACTAAAAAACAAGAAACTACTTCAGTTATAGACGAAGTTCATCTTGAACACCAACCGAATCTAGAATCGATTCAAGCACAGATTCTCAATCGCATTATTCGTAGTGGGGAGGAGATTCTCTGTGAAGGCGATTTGATTATTTATGGACGAATCAATAGTGGAGCACGTATTTATGCCAAAGGCAACCTTCAAATCTATGGTGAAATCGATGGTGCTGTGGAATGCGAAGGGGAATTTATCTTACTCACCAAAATTGGACAAGGCAGCGTGCTTTTTGCTGGTGAATTTCTCGACCCAAATGCTTTTGACGGCAACAAAAAAGCTATTTTTAAAGATGGTAAAATGCTTGAAATTATTTAAATCATTTAAATTTTTGTGTCAAACAAAGTGAAACATTACAATTATCAAAAATATGTGGCTTGATAATTTCGACTTCAGAACAATAGATACTTGGAAACAAATCTTTTAAACCTTCTGTCAGAAACACAACTCCTTCTTCAAGCTTTTTGAATTGTTTGCGTTGGATTGTTGTGATGAGATAGTCTTTGACAAGCGAATAATCAATAAAAACTTCATTTTTGCATTGATAATAGAGCGTGCAATTCACAATCACACGTTGTGGTTTTTCACGCTCGATTGGTAATAATCCAATGATTGTATCAAAAGTCAAATCACGTACTCGAACTGCCATTTCTTGTTTAGGTTTCATTGTTTCTCCTAGACGATTTTTTGTTCTTTGCTTTGCAGGATTCGTTGGATATTTGGGATATGTTTCCAAATAATCACCACAGCAATAATAATAATAGGTGCATGGGATTCTATCCCGGGGATTGTGGGATTAAAAAAATAATGACTCACCAAAAACCCGCTTAACCCAGCAAGAGATGCAAGCGAAGAAATTTTGCTCCACTTGCCAACAATAAACCAAGCTAAAAGCCCAAGTATTGCTTCAATCGGCAATAAAACAAGCATAACACCCACGCCTGTGGCGATTCCTTTGCCGCCATCAAACTTGAGAAACGGACTATAACAATGCCCAATCACACTCAAAACAGCAACACTCCATTGTACATCAACGCCCAAATCACATGCGCGCGCGGCAAGTACAACTATTGCACCCTTAGAAGCATCAAGAATAACTGTGAGCAATGCCATGAGCTTTGCATGCGCAATATTGTTTTGTTGCAATGCACGCAAAACATTCGTTGCGCCAATGCTCCCACTGCCGACTTTGCGCAAGTCGATTCCATAGAAAAGCCGAAGAATGACGAGCCCAAAAGGAATCCCGCCAACACAATAAGCAATGAGGTAGAATTGAAAATTCTGATTCCCCAAAAGCCAAAAAATCGTATCAAGCAACCAAGCAAGAATTGTCATACCTGCTCCTCGCTATTAATTTCAATCACCGTATGTACATTGCCGCGCGGGTTGAAATCAGCACGAACAAGAAGCTTTTGGGGTGCAAGCTTATCCCACAAAAGCGCATAAATTTCGTTAATGCTGTCTTCGTGGCTAATATAGCGATTGCGAAAAGAATTGATATAGAGTTTAAGCGCCTTGAGCTCCACCACAAATGCAGCAGGTACATAACTCACAAAAATCTCTGCATAGTCAGGATAGCCGCTGCGTGGACAGAGGCACGAAAACTCTGGAAGTGTGATGTTGATTGTATAGAATCGTTCGTGTTTGTTTTCCCAAAGCTCAATACTTTGCGGGTCAAAATTGGAAATTTCTAACTCACCATAACGCATCAAAACCCCTAAATATCGAGATTCTTAACATCATTTGCATGCTCTTGAATATAGTTTCGTCTTGGTTCGACTTCATCGCCCATAAACAATGAAAACACAGAATCTGCTTCGTTTTCATCATCGGCACGCAATTGCTCATCGAACGCATCACTGATACGAATGCGCAATAGATGGCGATTCTCTTTTGTCATCGTTGTTTCCCATAGTTGTTCAGGATTCATTTCACCCAATCCTTTATACCGTTGGATATGCGCACCTTTTTTGGCACTTTCTTCGATATTTTTAAGTACGTCAAACATGTCTTTCCCCTCAAGGAAATCCAAATCGCGTTCAATGAGTGTCGTATATAATGTCTTTGCTTGTCGCAACAATGGGTCGCTAAAGAGTACGTGTCCAAAAGCGATATTATGCAGTCCGCTCGTGGTTTGGATATAGAGTTGCAACATCGAATCATTGCTATTGCTATTTAAGATATGATAATCAAGCTCGGCAAGATAGAGTGCAAGGTTTTTTTGCAAAACATCTAGGGGCAGATTCTCACATGGATTTTGCACGAGATATTGCACGACTTCAAAAATACTAATTTTTTTCGTGAGATTACGTAAAAGCGAACGATAGAGACTCAAATTTTTAAGAAAGTCGAGCAGCTCTGCCTGCCCAATGCCTTTGAAATGGAAATTCTCAATGCCATTTTCAATCAGATAGTCACTCATCGCTTTGTCATCTTTAAGATAGATTTCGACTTTGCCTTTTTTGAAACGATAGAGTGGAGGTTGGGCGATATAGAGATAGCCCTTGTCGATAATGGGCTTGAGATAGCGGAAGAAAAAGGTGAGCAACAATGTCTGGATATGGCTGCCATCAACATCGGCATCGGTCATGATGATGATTTTTTCATAGCGAATCTTGCTAATATCAAACTCTGTGCCAATCCCACAGCCAAGCGCAGTAATCATATTTTTAATTTCTTCGCTTTTTAGAATCTTATCGATACGGCTTTTTTCGACATTGAGGAGTTTTCCGCGCAAAGGCAAAATCGCTTGAAACGAGCGGTCGCGTCCGCTTTTTGCGCTTCCACCAGCGCTATCGCCCTCGACAAGAAAGAGTTCGGATTCGCTTGGGTCTTTACTCTGACAATCAGCGAGCTTGCCCGGTAATGTCCCAACGCTAAAACTTTCTTTTTTACGTGTGAGCTCACGTGCCTTTTTCGCCGCCTCGCGTCCACGTGCGGCAAGCAACGCCTTTTGCATAATCGCCTTGGCGTCTGTGGGATTCTCCTCGAAAAACTTCATAAGTTTCTCATAGACAATCTTTTGAATGAGTGGGCGCACAAATGAATTGCCAAGCTTGCCCTTTGTCTGCCCTTCAAATTGTGGCTCGGATATCCGCACAGAAACAATCGCAATCAAACCTTCGCGAATGTCTTCTCCGCTCACCTTTGCGTCTTTTTCACGTACGGAAGCATTGGTATCAATATAGCTAATAATCGCTCGTGAGAGCCCCGCGCGGAATCCTGCCTCGTGTGTGCCGCCTTCTGGGGTTTTGATGTTATTCACAAAGCCTAAAAGCTTTTCTTCGAATCCTTCGTTATACGCAAGTGCGATGTCGACTTCGCAAGAGTTTTCGCCATGCGCCTTGTCGCTAATAGTGATGATTTGCGAAAGCAGAGCTTGGGTGTTGAGCGCGTGGATAAACTCGCTCAATCCACCTTTGAAATGGTATTCTTCTGTTTTGTCGATTCGTTCGTCATGGAATTTTATGGTAATGTTTGGGTTGAGATAGGCAATTTCTTTGAATCGCTTGGAAAGAATCTCAAACTGGAAATGCGTGTCTTCAAAAATGCTTGAATCGGGCAAAAACTCGATGATTGTGCCTGTTTGGTTTGTGTCGCCAATGGTTTGAAGTTCGCTTGTGGGGATTCCACGTTCAAAGGTTTGCATGTAGATTTTTCCCTCGCGATGAATACTCATCGTGAGTTTTGCACTCAAAGCATTAACAACAGAGATTCCAACACCATGCAATCCGCCAGAAACTTTGTAGATATTATTATCAAACTTGCCACCTGCATGGAGCGTGGTGAGAACAACGGTGGCGGCGGGGAGATTTTCTGTGGGGTGAATGTCGGTTGGGATTCCGCGTCCATTGTCCTTGATAATGGCTTTGCCGTCATGGCAAAGTGTGATTTCAATATGGTTGCAAAAACCTGCCATTGCTTCGTCAATGGAGTTATCAACAACTTCATAGATGAGATGGTGGAGACCTTTGGTACTCGTATCACCGATATACATTCCGGGACGCTTGCGAACGGCTTCTAGCCCTTTGAGGACTTTTATCGTATCGGCAGAATATTGGTTTTGCATGAATGTCCTTATGTGATGATTGGGATAATCACTGTGCTAAAGTTTTCGGATTCGACAACAAAAGGGCTATGGGAATCTTTGATTTTGAATGAGAATTCTGGTGTTTGAATATGCGCGAGAAAATCGGCAACTTGTTTGGAATTGATGCCAATCAGCACTTCATCATCGATATTGGTTGGAATCTCAAAGCTTGTTTCAGCCTTTTCATCTGGACCACCGTTAATGGAGCTAAAGAACACTTCATTGCCTTTGATTTTAAGCTCAATAATATTGCTCAATGTTTCGATGAGGCGAATGGATTCAAGGAATTGGTCACGTGGAAGCGTGATTTCATGCGTGAAACTTGTGGGGATAATCTTTTCATATTGGGGATAATGACCATTGATGAGACGCACAAAGCATTGTGCTTTGCTATCTTTGAGGACAAGGATTGTTGGGGTTTGATAGACTTTTGTATCTGGCTCAAAGTCGAGCTTTTGTAGTTCAAGAACTGCTTGTTTTGGGATAATAAAGCTTGTTTCTGTGTTGCCCGATGGATGTGTGATGATTCCGAGTCGTTTGGTGTCTGTGCCAACAATATCAATTTTTTCTTTTGTGAATGCGAAGAGCATTCCTGTGATTTCAACGCGTTGGTTGTTGGTGTCGATTGTGGGCGAGATTTTTTTGAAATCATGGGAAAGGTCGGCAAAGGTGATGTCGAGCTCATTGGCATCTTCATAGCTTGGGAAAGTAGGAAATTCTTCTGCAATGAAGCTTGGGAGCTTGAAATGGCTTTTGCCTTGAGAGATTGTGAGGATATTCTCATCTGCCTTGAGGTTAATAGGAGTGTTGTTTTTGAGATTGCGCACGATGTCAAGGAGTTTTTTTGCGTTCGCAGTGATTCGTCCTTCTTGTTTTGTGGTGATTTCTTTTGAGCAAAGCTGCAATCCCATTTCAAAGTCGGTTGCGTAGCATATCAATTGTTCCTTGCTTGCTGTGAGCATCACATGTGATGTGATTTGTACAAATTCCTTTTTGTCGCTGAAGGGCTGCAAAACATTGAGCAAGGGTTCAAGCGTTTCCTTGTTGATTGTGCATTCCATATATTGTGTCCTTTATATTAAAGATTTCTTTTTTAGTAGTAGGGGACGTGAAAATGTGAAAAATCCTTTGATGATTGGGTACAATCGCTCCATGCGTTGTGAAATGTATGGGACAAATTGCTGGTGTTGCGCCCTTGTTTTCACAGCATTCAAAAGCGCATTGTACCATAATTTTTGTTAGTTTTTCAGCCGAATCTTGCTTTGCAATTCTTCGAGCTCGAGCTTGAAATCTTTGTTGATTTTGATTTCGGATTCGATGGCTTTGTAGGCTTTGCTCACAGAGCTGTGGTCTTTCATACCCAAACCTTGCGCGATAGATGGCATTGAGTTGGGTGTGAGCAGACGAGCGAGATAGATGACGATTCGTCTCGAGAGGACGATTTTTTTGCGCTTTGATTTGCTGCTAATCTCGGAGGGTTTGATATTGTAATTGAGTGCCACGGTGTCGATGATTCGTTCCAAAGTGATGTTTGTGCTTTCTTCGACAATGTGTTCCTTGAGCTGCTGGCGCGCAAAGTCGAGCGTGATGTCTTGCCCGATGATGTTTGCGGCAACATTGAGCTGTAAGATGTTTCCGCCAATCTCGCGAATATTATTATTGATATTTGTAGCGATGAACTCAATCACATCATTTGTCAGAAAAATTTTATCACGTTGGCAGATGTTTTTGATAATGCGAATCTTTGTTTCGAGCTCGGGCTGCAGAATCTCACACACAAGCCCTGAAAGGAAGCGGCTTTTGAGCCGCTCATCGAGTTTGTCAATATATTTTGGGTGTTTGTCTGATGTCATCACAATCTGCTTTTTGTTGTTGTGCAGCTCCTCAAAGGTATGGAAGAATTCTTCTTGCAACGTGTCCTTGCCTTTGGAGGCGAGAAATTGAATATCATCAATCAGCAGATAATCATTCGAGCGGTATTTTTCTTTGAATCTATCCATCGTCTTGTTGCGCAGATGGTGCACAAAGTCATTGAGGAATTGTTCACTTGTTACATAATTCACGCTTTTGTTGTGGCTCACATAGTTTCCAATCGCATTCAGCAGATGTGTTTTGCCAAGTCCTGTGCCACCATAGATGAGCAATGGATTAAACTTCGCCTGATGTTTTGCAACATTAGAAGCGGCGTTGTGTGCCATACGATTCGAGCCGCCGACAACGAAGTTTTCAAATGTACATGTAAAATCGAGAATGCTCGTACGTTTCACGTTTTTCTGTTTGGGTGGCGACTTTTTTTGCGTGGCGAGGATAATCTCGATTGTCGTGGTGTTGCCATTGCGCAGCTCGAAAAGATGCGCAATTCGTTGCATGTATTTCGTGCGCACCCAATTTGCAATCAGAATATTGGGCGCGCTAAACACCGCGTGGCTACTCGATGACATCTCTTCGATGTATTGCAGCTGTTTGAGATAATGCTCATACTCGAGTTCGGAGATTTCGTCTCTAAGTTGTTCTAAAATTTCTTTGCTTTGCATAGTGCCCTTTGAGATGTGAATAACACAATTCACAGATGTGAACAAATCGGCAGTTCAGCGCGTATTATAGCATATTTGGCTAGAATCTGCCGACAAAACATGTGAACAACAAGGGAAAAGGCTGTGAATAGTGCAGAAAGTGTGATTCTTGGAATTGACCCGGGCAGCCGCAATTGCGGGTATTGCGTCTTGCACGCAAAGCCGCGCGCGCAGAGCATTCTCGAGGCTGGAATCATCAAGATTCATGAACGCATTTTGCAGCATCAGATTCTCGAGCTTTGCGAGGGAATCGAACTCATTTTGCGCCATCATCGGATTGATTGTGTTGCGATTGAAGACATCTTCTATGCCTATAATCCAAAGAGTGTGCTCAAGCTTGCCCAATTTCGTGGCGCGCTGTCGCTCAAGATTTTACAAGAAATTGGCAATTTTGCTGAATACACACCATTACAAGTCAAAAAAGCGCTAACAGGCAATGGCAAGGCAAAAAAAGAACAAGTTGCGTTTATGGTCAAGCGGATTCTTGGAATCAAGGGCGAAATCAAGCCGCTTGATGTAACAGACGCTATTGCTGTGGCGCTCACCCACAGCCAACGATTGAAGCTGTGGTGAGAGATTGTTTATGTTGAAAATTTTACATTGTAATGCTAATTTTGCGTTCGTACCCGTCAATATGTGCGACTAAAGTCGCAGCTCCAAGCATTCTACCATTGCTCATCGATTCCAGTGAATAGCATGCAGGGGTTTGGGGGTAAGGGGATAAACTATCATAAGAAACGCAAACACTTTGTTGTTTACTTTGGCAAATAAGCCCCCTTGTCCCCCTTAGAAAACAACTACATTGAGAATCTCAAAACAAATCTCATGATTTGTCATTCTGAAGCCTTTAGGCTGAAGAATCTTATGTTGTCAATCATGAGATGTTTCGGCTTTGCCTCAACATGACAAA
>CAMWUR010000008.1 GCA_947177485.1 uncultured Helicobacter sp. | reverse complement strand
GGCGGTCATTTGGATAACCCGCCCCCCTCAAATTGCGCGGTGATCTTGCCGGCTAAAAAAAAACCAAACACCACCGGCATGCTGACCAACCCATTGCCGCCCCCCCCCCCGCAGCCCCCGCACACCGAACACACTAGCGCCCGCTAGACCACCCCCTATTTCTTCTTTTTTGACGTTTCGTAAGTTAACGTAATTCGGATTCCGCACGATTCACATATTCAATCGATTCAGATTCTGCTTGGATTCTGAATATTTAGTTGATTATGTGTGTTCACAGAAAAGCGATGTATGACATCTTGACTTGAACTTAAGCCTATGGCAAGGAGACAAAACCATGACAAATTTCAGCAGCAGTGACAGAGAAAAATTCCTAGAGTTTCAAGAACTTTGGAATGTGGATAGAGTGAGGAATATGAGCCTAGAAGACTACACAGGAATTGGAGGTGGTGCAAACAGAGATGACTTCACGTATTGGCTCGAAGCTAAACTTGATTGCTTGGGCAGTATATGGGGAATAGGGTCTTATAAATTTGGAATCTACCAATACAACAACAAACCCAGCAAGCCATGCTATGATGATAAATATGCATGGTCACCAAAATATGGACAAGATTCCAAAGAGGCCTTCCATAATGTCAAGTCCAAGATTCTTAAAATCATCGAATACAGCCAATCAAACGCATTGAACAAAATTGATGATGTAGACTTGGGGCATGTGTATAAATGGAAAATTGCCTTTCACTATCAAAATGCTGATGACATCAAAATCGTCTGCATTTTTAATGGGAAAGTCCTGCAAGCGATTGCAAGCGATGAAGGCTTTGGCAACAAGCTCTCGACCTCACAGATTTATGAGAGGTTGTTAGGTGGAAAAAAGTATACCCTTGAGGAGATGATGAACCAAATCTCTCGTCCTCTTTGGCCTCGATATGAATATACCAAATAAGCAAGGAGAGTAGAGGAACATTCATGATTGCAATGTTTGCATTTTTTTTTGCAAACATTGCGCCCGAGATATGCAAATTTGCATTCCAAAATCACAACAAAGGAGAGAAAATGTGGTGGGTACTACCATTCATACCACTTGGTTGGAAACTACTCGATGAATTTGACAAAGCGCGCGAAAGAAATCGGAAAAAACGCAAGAAAAAAGAACGAAGGAGGGCTGAAGCCGAAAGACAAAGGCAGATTGCATTGCAAAGACAAGCCGAAGAGGAGAAACAGAGGCAGATTGAGCGAGAGATGCAAAGACAGATTGAACTGGAGAAGCAAAGGCAAGGAGAAATGGAGAGAAAGAGGCAAGAAATCTCTGCACTCATAGAATTCTTCGCTAGCGAATCTTTACGAGAGTTAACGCTCGAAAGACTGGAAAATGCTGAATATGATTGGGAAGAGCTGTGCGCAATCGAAGAGGAAGCAAGATGTGCCCGAAATATCGAGTCAAACGCCAATGTTTTGCCTACGTCCCCTTATTGTGAGGAAATCAAGCAAAGACTCTTTGACGCATATAGTGCTCGCGACATTGAGGAATTGCAAGCACTTATGGAAGAATCGGAGCAAATCCAAGACTTGAAACACATCAAATCTTGCTCGCTTTTGCGTCCACTTATAAATGAGAGAATCGCGAATGCTGATACCATAGAAGAGCTGCAAAGAATTGCGGAGGAAGTATCCTATATCTACACCATTGAGCAATGCTATCAAAAATTAGCCTATCAAGGTTACCTCTATCAAAAACTAGAGGATGCGTATCGAAATCGCGATATTAAGGAACTGCAAGTGTTCGCGGAAGAATCGGAACAATTTCAAAAATTGGTTCAATCAATCAAAAGTTACCCGCTTAGTACAACTTTGCGGCAACTTACAGATAAGAGAGTAGTAAAAGCCGGGATTGATATGGAAGAGCTGCGAAAAATTGAGAGGGAGGCATTATGTGCTCGCACGTTTGAACAATGTTACCAGTACTTAGTCAGGCATGGCCACACCTACATAGAATTAGAGAATGCGTATCGAAATCGCGATTTTGGCACATTGTGGGCGCTCCGAACAGAAGCAAAACGGCTTCAATCATTTTATGAAAAACCAATCTCTCCACAAGACGATGGAGCGTCTGTTGTGTTTGGCGACTAGATTTACATGTGCATTCAAACAATGGCATTGTGATATTCATGCTATTCTGCCTTAACATAACATTAGAGCAGAATCGAAAGTTGCAAGCTTACGATTATATATAGTATGGGCACATTAAGATTGATTTGAATGGGCATTGACAATTGCAATGTTTGCAACTCTTTTGCAAACATTGCAGCAACACAAATTGTGCAAATAACACTTAAAGGGAGACCACATGGCAATGCCACCATTTTATCCACCAATAGGACCACTTCCACCACTAGACTCTATTCAACAGATTCTTGATTGGATTTCTGGAGATAGTGAAAAAAAGCAAAAGAAGCTCGCAAAGAAAGAGCGAAAGAGAGCAGAGAAGTTGCAAAGGCAAATTGAGGAGGAGATACAAAGACGTGTTGAGCTAGAAATGCAAGCTTGGAAGGAGGAACAGAGAAAGCTTAAGGAGTAAAGGCAAAATTGGGGAGTATGGGCAAGAATTGCATTTGTCTATGCATGCTCAATCGGAGGTGCGACTTCAGTCGCACCATGCTCATGCAAGGCGCATGGGCGGCAAGCGCCCGAAATTTTATCGTTATTTCAGCTTTGGTGTGTTATAGCTGCGCCGTGAGATTCGCAAAACAATGAAAGGATAACAATGCACGAGACGCAATTCTGCCCCCCCCCCACCATAATTTCTTCTTAATTTTTCCATAAAGTGTGTATTCGGAAAAAGTGTTCATCGATTCCAAAAAATAAGGAGAATCCAAAATGTGGTGGGACATTGCAGCAATGGCATACAAAGAAGGCAAGAAAAAGCAAAGAGAGAAACAAAAGAAAAAGGCAAAGAAGCGGCGCAAAATAGAAAGGCGGCTTGAGAAAAAGAGGCAAATCATCTGCGAGCTTGCAGATTTGTTTATGCACGAATCTCTACGCAACGTAACATTGAAAAGATTACGAGACGCGGGGGATAATTTGGAAGAATTACAAGCCATTTACAAAGAAGAATCTTGCGCCCATGATATTGAATTAGATGTTTATGTTTTATCCGATTTACATCATTATGAGGCGATAATGCAAAGACTCTTGAACGCATACAGCGCTCGCGATTTTGAAGAATTGCAAACAATTGCAGACAATGCAAAACGATTGCGTACTGCCGATTCGCTGATTCAGCATATCAAATCCTTCTCGCTTGGCGCAACATTGCAACGATTCACAGATGAAAGAATCGCAAACGCTGGGGTAGATATAGACGAATTGCGCAGAATCAAAAAAGAAGTTGTCTATGCCGACAAGATTGAGCAATATAGCAAAGAATTAGACGAGCAGAGTTACCAAGAAATCTACAAAAGCCTAGAATATGCGTTTTGCAATCGCGATTTTGACGCATTGGAGGCAATCTGCGAAGAAAGCGAGAATTGTAAAAAGCCGCAAGCAGAATCGCAACCAATCACCATAAATGACAATGGAGATTCGTATGAATTTCTTGCCGATACCTTGAATGTGCAATTTTAATTGCGCAACACGTGGCTTTAGAAAAACATTCTAAATCCACCCCGCCCCCGACAGGACATGCGCCATAAATTTCTCAAAAACTACGCCAAACACTCTTGACAAACACTATCTGTCAGGCTTTACAATGTCGCTTTGATTCTATTTCAAAGGAGACTTCTATGGTTCATTCAGAAAACAAAGGCATGGGCTTTTTCTTTCTCACGCTCACCTTTGGTGTCTTTGCGCTCCTTAGCATGGAGCTTGGGATAATGGGCGTTTTGCCCATTGTTGCCGAAAAATATGACATAAGCGTTGCCGATGCGGGCTGGGCTGTGAGCATTTTCGCGCTCATTGTCGCCATCACCGCGCCCATTCTGCCCCCGCTTATGACAAGGTATGACGCAAAAAGGTGATGTTGCTGTGCCTGTTTGTCTTTAGCGCAACCTCTTTTTGGGCAGCGATTTGTGAAAATTTTATTTTCTTGCTCATCGCGCGCGCAATCCCCGCGTTTTTTCACCCCGTCTATTGCGCCTTTGCCTTTAGCATCGCCGCCGATTCCGTGCCGCACAACGAAGCGCCGAAGGCGATTGCGAAAATTTTTATCGCCGTCTCGGCGGGAATGACGCTCGGCGTGCCGCTCACAAGCTTTATCGCGAGCAACACGAGCCTTGAGATGTCGTTTGTGTTTTTTGCCGTGCTCAATGCGCTAGCGCTGCTGCTCACAATCGTTTTTGTGCCCAGCCAAAACACGAAAGAGAAGCCCTCGCAAAAGGAGCAATTCAAGCTGCTTGCCAAGCCTGTGGTGTGGGCGTCAGTCTTTGTCGTTATGACATTCAATGGCGCGATGTTTGGTTTTTATAGCTACATGAGCGAATTTTTACTCAACTTCACGCAGGTGTCGTTCAACCTGATTAGCGCTTTGCTCTTGGTCTATGGTCTGACAGGTGTTGTCGGCAATGCGATTGCGGGCAAGGTGCTTGTGAGTGCGCCCAAAGCCACGCTCCGCATTGTGCCGATAGCGCTCATCGCGCTATATGTCGCGCTGTTTTTCGGCGGGGGCAACGCGCTTGGGGCGAGCGCGATTCTCGTTGTTCTTGGAATCGTTGCGGGCGTGGGCAACAATATGGGGCAGTTTGTCGTTGCTTCGCCCATTCCCCAAGCCAAAGAACTCGCCAACGGGCTCTTTTTGAGTGCGGCAAACATTGGAATCACGCTCGGCACATCGCTTTGCGGGCTGTTTATCTCGCTCGAGGGTTCGAGATTCGCTGTTCTTGCGGCAGTGTGTTTGATGATTGGCAGTATTGGGCTATTGATATTGCGCGAGAAGTTTTTGAGCGAGGATTAAAGAAAAGAGCTAAAACCTGCCCTGCCCCAAGGGGAGGGGCAAGAGTGAATCCAAAAGGCAAAAACTATTTGCCAATGGAAACCATTTTGCGGCGCAAATAGGCAATCTTACTTTGCAAGGGGAGATGTTTGGGGCAGAAATCATGGCAGGCAAGCAACGACATGCACGCAAACACGCCATTGTCATCGCCCACAATCTCGAACCAATCGTCATCGTTGCGTTGGTCATGTGGGTCGAGCATGAATCGCACAACACGGTTCATTCCCGCGCCGCCCACGAAATCTTCACGCATGAGCTTCGTTCCGCACGCAGCGATACAGCAACCACACTCAACGCAGCGGTCGAGCTCGAAGACTTCATCGGCAACATCGGGCTCAACGCGTTTTTCAATTGTCGCAATATCGGTCTTTTCTTGGCTATGAATCCAGCTGCCCACGCGCTTACTCATGCCATTGAACCAATTGCCGGTGTCGACAGAAAGGTCTTTGATAAGCTTGAATGCAGGCAAAGGCATGAGGGTAATCACAGGGTCAGAGAAGCTCTCGGTGAGCGTGCGGCACGCAAGGCGAGGCTGCCCGTTAATCATCATACCACAACTGCCACAGATTCCCGCTCGGCACACAAAGTCAAAGTTCAAATCTGGGTCAAACTGCTCTCGAATCATCGATAGCACGATAAAAACCGTCATCGAATGTGCTTCTTCAATGGTGTATTCCCGAAAATGAGGCTTTGAAGCCGTATTTGCAGGGTCGTATTTGAAAACTTTAATCGTTAGTTTGCGTCCCATTATTTGTCTCCTATGCGTTGATTTCTATCTTTGTAGTTGACAGGCAACTCAAAAGGCATTAACGCATGCTGAATCTCATGTCGGTCTTTGCCTTGTTCTTCCATTTCTTTGCGGATTCTGTCGATTTCCTCTTGACGTTTGACGCTCAAAGGATTTTCGATATAGTTACCTTTCGCACCATATCCGCGATAGCCCGGAGCACTTTCCATAGACATAATATCGAGGTCTTCATAGGTAACTGTCGGCAAAGTTTGTGCGGGGTCAGGCCACGCAGTCAATGTGCGTTTGCACCAATTGATGTCATCACGTTTGGGATAATCCTCGCGGCTATGCGCTCCCCTGCTCTCGGTTCTGTCAAGCGCGCCTTTGGCAACACAAAGCGCTACGCGCAACATTTTAGGAACGCGATAGGCATCTTCAAGCTCGGGATTTGCGTGTTTACGTTTATTTTTGATGCTGATTTTGAGCGAACGAATGTAGAGTTTTTCGAGCTCTTCAACGGCTTTTGCAAGATTTTCACCAATACGGAAAATGCCGACATTATCGTCCATAATCTGTTTCATCGCATTCTTAATCACATACACATCTTCGCCACCTGTTGAATTGATGATGCTGTCGATGTAGTCGATTTGTTTTTTGAGGAACTGCTCGACAAGCTCTGTTTTGACTTCGGTTTGCGCCGCTGCACATGATTGTGCAAAGTATGTACCGATAATCATACCCGCAACAACAGCTTCGCTAACCGAGTTTCCGCCCAAGCGGTTGAAACCATGCAAATCCCAGCAAGCCGCTTCGCCTGCTGCAAACAAGCCTTTCAAGCCTTGCACTTCGCCTGTTTTATCGGTGCGGATTCCGCCCATTGAATAGTGCTGCATTGGCAACACAGGTGCCCATTTATCTGCCGGGTCAATCCCTGCAAATGTGATACAAATTTCTTGCACATCGCGCAAATTGCGCTCGATATGTTCGCGCCCAAGCAATGTGATGTCGAGCCACAAATGCTCGCCATAAGGTGATTTAACGCCCTTACCTTCACGGATTCGCTGAATCATGCGTCGCGAAACAACGTCGCGGCTCGCAAGCTCTTTTTTCTCGGGTTCATAATCGGGCATGAAGCGATAACCATCGACATCACGCAAAAGCCCACCATCACCGCGGCAACCTTCTGTAAGCAAGATTCCAGATGGGAAAAGAGGCGTGGGGTGGAACTGCACAGCTTCCATATTGCCAAGTTTTGCAATACCTGTTTCAAGAGCAATCGCAGCACCTGTACCCTCGCAAATCACGGCGTTTGTGGTGTTTTTGTAGATTCGACCATAGCCACCTGTGGCAATCAATGTGCCTTTCGCAACATACGCTGCAAGCTCGCCGGTTACGAGGTCGCGTACAATCGCACCATAGCAACGTTTTTCATGATGGATAATTGCAATCGCTTCTTTGCGGTCGCGAATATCAACATTACGTTTCAAACACTCATTGGCAACAGCAAACAACATCGTGTGTCCTGTGGCGTCTGCTGTGTAGCATGTGCGCCATTTTTTTGTGCCCCCAAAGTCGCGCGAATGAATCAATCCATGGCGGAAATCTTCTTCGACAATAGGCTTTTTCTCGCCATTAATCACAGCGGTACGTGTGCCTTTTTGAATCCTTGTCCATGGCACCCCCCATGAGGCAAGCTCACGAATCGCCTTTGGTGCTGTTGTAACAAACATACGTGCGACTTGTTGGTCGCAACCCCAGTCGCTCCCTTTGACTGTGTCCATGAAGTGCAAATCTTCATTGTCGCCATCACTCATCTTTGAATTGCCAAGGCTCGCCTGCATTCCACCTTGCGCCGCCGCGCTATGGCTTCGCTTAACAGGGATAAGGCTCAAGATAATGGTGTTTAGCCCCATATCGCTTGCTGCAACAGCTGCACGCAAACCTGCCAAACCACCACCAATTACCAATGCATCACAATAATAGATTTTCATTAGTTCACTCCTTTAGGACCATAATTGTTCCAATCGTTTTGCTTTGCTTGTTCAATAGTCGTTGCATTCGTGCTCAAGCCGCTTTTCACATACGCGCCATAAGTGCAAAGACCAAGAACAATGAAGAAAACACTCATCGCCATTTTGATTTTGCGCAAAGTGGGCAAGCCCAAGCCTTCAAACCAACCCCATTTGACACACAATCGATACAATCCAATCGATGCATGTAGCTCAACACAGAACAAAAGAACAATATACAACAACCAAAAATGCTGATGTACAAAGCGGAATCCCGATGCTTCAGGACCAATGGTATGAGGTTGTGTGAGCATTGTATAAAGATGCACACTCGCCAAGAAGAACAACGCAAAACCGCTCAACGCTTGAATCCACCATAAACTTGTATCGCCATGGTGCATCAATGTCTTGTGTGTGCGGAACATCATAAACTGCCGATAGTTGATAGGGAATTTGCGCACAGCAAGGAATGCATGCGTTACAAATGCCACAATCACAACAGCAGCCACAACGCTGACAACAAGCGGATTCCCAGCCGCACCAAAGATGGGGCTGCCCTCCAATAATTTGGTAACAAAGAACATTGTCTCATTGCCAAGCAAAATGCTTGATACCAAAAACATGTGTGCAATCATAAACAAGCCCAAAAAAGCACCAGTCGCACTTTGCCAAAAATCCAATTTCGCGGGTAATCGACTCTTTTTACGTTCTGTCGTTATCCCGAAATACCCTTCAACGATTTCCTCGTTTCGCATACAAACCTCCTCGTGTGTATTACGACTAAACCAACCCTCTTGCACAGCCATAGCTTGTAAATAAGCTAAACAAGACGGCAACTCTCGCCTATGCCAAACCATAAGAATCTCACGTCAAAGAGAACGTGATTTCGTTATGGTAAATAAAAATTTATTATAGCGCGTTTTTTCCTGAAAAATCAATACACGACGGTAAAAAAAGTGTACTTGTAGCAAATCGCAACATTTCGCCGAACTTATGGCGTGGATTCCTTCGCATCGATTCTGGCTAGGCTTCTTGCAAGACTTCTGCCTGATAATGCGCGACAATAGGGTCGATAACAACATCAAGGTTGCCACCGAGCATAATCTCTTCGAGGCTGTAAAGTGTCAGCCCCACGCGATGGTCTGTGAGGCGGTTTTGGGGATAATTATAGGTACGAATCCTTTCGCTCCTATCGCCGCTGCCGACTTGGTTACGGCGCGTTTGCGTATGCTCTTTTGCTTGTGCTTCAATCTCGGCTTCATAAATGCGCGCCTTGAGAATCTTCATCGCCTTGTCTTTATTTTTGTGCTGCGATTTTTCATCTTGCATCGAAACCGAAATCCCCGTTGGGATATGCGTAATACGTACAGCAGAATCGGTGGTATTGACACATTGTCCTCCATGCCCTCCTGCACGAAAAACCTCGATACGCAAATCGCTCTGGTTGATGACAACTTCGACATCATCGACTTCAGGCAGAATTGCGACTGTAATAGCAGACGTGTGGATTCGTCCTTGCGATTCGGTCTCGGGAACGCGCTGCACACGATGTGTGCCGCCTTCGTATTTCAAACGTGAATACGCGCCTTTGCCACGTACAAGCGCGATGACTTCCTTATAGCCACCCACGTTGTTCTCGCTGCTGCTGATAATCTCGACTTTCCAAGCCTTGAGCTCGGCATAGCGACAATAAGTTTTGAACAAATCACCCACAAAAATCCCCGCTTCATCGCCGCCTGTGCCTGCGCGAATCTCGAGATAGATATTTTTATCATCATTTGGGTCTTTGGGCAACAACAAAATCTTTATCTCTTGCTCGAGTTCGACAACGCGTGCTTCGAGCATGTGATTCTCGTCTTTTGCAAGCTCACCAAGCTCTTTATCATCAAATAAGAGTTTGTTTTCCTCAATCTGTTTGCGTGCAAGCGAATATTCTCGGATTGCTGTAACGATGGGCTCTAGCCCACTTTGTTCCTTGCTAAGTTGCGTGATTTTTTCGACATCATTGAGAATCTCTGGTGCAACGAGCAAGGCAGAGATTTCATCATAGCGCTGCACAAAGGGCTGGAGCTTGCTTTCAAACATCATCTATCCGCAAAACTAGGCTGCACGTGCTTTTTTGAGCGCCGCATTGAGGCGAGAAACCTTGCGTGCAGCGGTATTTTTGCTCAAAATCCCTTTGCTCACAAATTTATGCAAGTCTTTGTTTGCAATCTTGAAGCATTCCTCTGCCTTTTGCAAGTCGTTTGACTCAATCGCTTCACGCAAAGCACGTACAATATTTTTAATACGTGTTCTGTAATAGCGATTGCGCTCTGTACGTTTGAGCGTTTGTCGAATACGTTTCTCTGCAGATTTATGATTTGCCATGCCATTCCTTTTTAATCTTTTTTAGGGTAGAATCATAGCCTAATTTTCATTAAAGCGATATAAAGCATGATGAGTTTGTAGGGAGAAAGAATGAAATTATTTGGCACAGATGGCGTGCGCGGGCGAGCAGGCGAGAAGCTAAATGTCTTTACAGCACTCAAAATGGGGCTTGCTGCGGGTATCTTTTTTCGCAAACATTCCAAATCCAACAAGATTCTTGTGGGCAAAGACACGCGGCGGAGCGGATATATGATTGAAAACGCGATTGTGAGCGGGCTCACGGCAGTGGGCTATAATGTCATTCAAATTGGACCAATGCCCACACCAGCTATTGCCTATCTCACCGAAGATATGCGCTGCGATGCCGGGATTATGATTAGCGCAAGCCACAATCCCTATGATGATAATGGAATCAAATTTTTCGACCGCTCGGGATTCAAGCTAGACGAGGCAGCAGAGGCACAAATAGAAGAAATCTTTGACAACGACACATTGCTACAAAAAGCACAAAAACAGGGCAAAGAAATCGGCAGCAGCAAGCGAATCGATGATGTCATTGGGCGCTATATCGTGCATATCAAAAATTCCTTTTCCAAAAAGCTTTCGCTCATCGGAATCCGCATTGTGCTTGACGTCGCTAATGGTGCTGCCTACAAAGTCGCGCCAACCATTTTTAGCGAACTTGGTGCAGAAGTTTTAGTCATTCAAGACAAACCCAATGGCTATAACATTAACGATAACTGCGGGGCAACACAGCCACAAATGCTTGCAAAAGAAGTCAAACGTGTGCGGGCAGACATTGGATTCGCCCTTGATGGTGATGCCGATAGGCTTGTTGTTGTGGATAACAAAGGCGAGATTGTAGATGGCGATAAGCTCATTGGTGCGCTTGCGACACATCTCCGAGCAACGCATGCGCTCAACAAACCCGCCATTGTCGCTACGCAAATGAGCAATCTCGGGCTCGAAGAATATCTCAAACAGCAGCTAGGAATCGCGCTTTTACGTTGCAACGTTGGTGATAAGTATGTCTTGGAACTCATGCAAAAAGAATCCGTGAATTTTGGCGGCGAACAAAGCGGGCATATCATTCTAAGCGATTTTGCAAAGACGGGAGACGGCTTACTCTCGGCACTTCAAGCCATGGCGTTCATGTTGCATTCCAACAAAACAAGCAGCGAGGCATTCAATCTTTTTGAACTCTACCCACAAAAACTTGCGAATCTCAATATCTCCCAAAAACGTGACCTTAGCGCAATTAGCGAGCTCAAAACACTCACTGATGAAATCGCGCAGCACAATATCCGACATCTCATTCGCTATTCAGGCACAGAAAATAAGCTTCGAATTTTGTTAGAAGGGCATGATAGCAATAAGGTTGAGGCATATCTCGCTCAACTTGAAGAATTATTGCGTACATATTGCGTATGAAAGAGCTATGGCGCACAACGGCAATCGCAATTGTCGTTTTCATCATTGACCAAGTCATTAAATATTGGGCTGTTACAACAAATGTCTTTATCGAATCAAGCCCCATTTCATTGGTGCTTGCCTACAATACAGGTGTAGCATTTTCGATGCTTGCTAGCTTTGAAGGTAGCCTCAAATATTTTCAGCTCGCATTGATATTTGGAATCGCGTTCTATCTCTACAAAAATGCACCACTTTTTAAGGCACACTATATTCCTGCGGCTCTCTTCTTTGGTGCTGCCTTAAGTAATATTTGCGACAGATTCACGTATGGTGCGGTTGTGGATTATATTTTTTGGCACTATGGATTTGAATTTGCAATTTTCAACTTTGCTGATGTCATCATCAATTGTGCAGTCGCTTTGTTGCTATTTGAAAGTGTCGTCTTGAAAAAAACACCAACCGACATAAAATAATAAAATTAAAATAGCGCCCCTCAAAAGAGGGGGAAAAGAAGGCTAACGTTTCAAACTAATCACGGTTTGGAGCATCGAATCAGAGGTTTGAATGCTTTTTGAACCCGCTTCATAAGCTCTTTGTCCTGTGATGAGCTCGGTGATTTCCTCGACAAGCTTCACATTGCTGCGCTCAAGGACATTTTGCAAGATTGCACCACGTCCTTCTTGATTGGGTGCGCCCACAATTGGGTCGCCCGAAGCATCGGTATTGATATAGAGGTTATCACCCAAAGAATGCAAGCCAGCAGGGTTGATGAAATTTGCGATTTCGATTTGCCCAAGCTCTTGGGATTGCGTATCACCCGCAATCGTTGCCGTTACAAGTCCATCTTCAGACACACCGATTGCTGCGTTTTGATTGTTGCGCAAATCTTCGGGAACTGTGATGTTTGGCACAAGCTGATAGCCTTTTGAGTTGACGATATTGCCCTCGCGGTCAAGCTTAAACTGCCCATCTCGCGTATAGGCAATCGTCCCATCGGGCAGCTGGATTTGGAAGAATCCCGCGCCATTAATCATCATATCAAATGAATTGCCTGTTTGCATGGGGTTGCCTGCCTCCCAAAGCTTTTGCACAGAGACATTGCGCACGCCCACACCAACCTCGATTCCCGTTGGGCTCTGTGTTGTTTCTGATGTGTTTGTGCCCGCGTATTGCAAAACCTGCGAAAAGAGGTCTGCAAATTCTGCTCGCTGTTTTTTATAACCTGTTGTATTGACATTCGCGATGTTGTTTGAAACAACATCGATTTGAGTTTGCATACCAATCATTCCAGTGGTAGCAGTATAGAGTGAACGCATCATGATAAGCTCCTTGATTAATTTCTTTGTGCAAGTTTGTTGATTGCATCGTTGTTGAGGTCGTCCATGTGGGTATTGATGACTTTACCATACATTTCCACCAACCTTTGTGTCTCAATCAACCCTGTCATCTCCAAAACAGCATTGACATTGCTTTTTTCCAAAACACCCTGAAAAACAGGACCATTGCCTTCGTTAAAGCTCCGCTCTTCATCGCGCTCTTCGGGGTATTTGTAGAGATTCCCGCCCACATTTTGGAGATATTTGGGATTCTCAAATGCCACAACAGCAATGTTGCCCATTGGCACGGTCGCTTCGCCCATCTGCTCAAATGTGAGAAATTTTGCATAGATATTGCCAAGAGGGTCGACATTGATTGCTGCACCTTCGGGAATATCGATATATTGTGGTCCATCGACATATTCACGTGGCAAAACTGCAAAGCCTTCTTTGGTAACAAGCCGTCCTTCATGGTTGAGCGTGAAAGAACCATCGCGCGTATAGCGCACTCCCTCGGGCGTTTCTATCATGAAAAACGCATTGTCATTGCCTAACGCAAAATCAAAGGTATTATCGGTAATCTGCATAGCTCCTGCTTTCAAATCCCGATACTCCTCAACTACATGGGGCACGCGCGTCATTGCGCGATTGAGATATTTTGCCGCCGCTTTGGTTTGGTCTTCGAGAGGAAGTTCGTCTTTTTTTGTCTCATACATGCGCACAAAATCACCAATCACAACATCTTTGCGCTTATAGCCCGCAGTATTGATGTTGGCGAGATTGTGCGAGATGACATCAAGACGATTCATCTGTGTAACCATACCGCCTGTTGCATTATAAAAACCTGTTTGCATATCCGTCCTTGCTAAGAGATTCCCGATAAATCGGTCTTACAAGGACTTCAGCAAAAGCCGTTCCAATTCGGAAGTCAACATAAAATCGGCAAAAAAAGTCAATACAAAAGCTTAAATCGCAACAAATGGAATCTTGAGCGTCTCGGCTGTCTTGCTGCGATTGTCATTGAAATGTTTGATATGATCTTCGAGCCCAAAGCCATACGAAGGAAGCATTTCGCGCAATTTCCCTTCCCAGTCATCTTTTTGGAATCTCTCTTTAAAACATGTGCGCACAACTTGCAGCATAATATCCACCGCCGTAGAAGCACCGGGAGATGCTCCAAGCAAGGCTGCCAAAGTGCCATCACTTGATGTGATAACCTCTGTTCCAAATTGCAAGTCTCCATGCCCTGAAGCATCTCGGCGAATCACCTGCACCCGCTGTCCCGCAAATTGCTCCGTCCAATCATCGATATTTGCGTTTGGAACATATTGGTCAAGTTTTTTCATACGCCCTCTTTTGCCCATAAGCACTTGCTTAATCAGATAAACTGTCAATGAAGTATTGCGCATACCAGCTTCAAGCATAGGTAGCCAGTTATCACTACGCATAGAAAGAGGGAAGTCAAACCAGCTACCATGTTTTAAAAATTTTGTATTAAAGCCTGCATAAGGACCAAAGAGCAAATGCTTTTTGCCATGAATAATACGTGTATCAAGATGAGGCAACGACATAGGTGGTGCTCCGAGCGATGCCTTACCATAGACTTTTGCATTATGTTGTTCGACAATTTCTTGATTTTTACATATCAACCATAGCCCGCCCACAGGGAATCCACTATATCCTTTGCCTTCAGGGATTCCGCTTTTTTGCAGCAAAGGGAATGCACCGCCGCCTGCTCCTAAGAAGACAAATTTGGTGCGTACGGTTTTGATTGTTCCATTTTTCGTGTCCTTGAACCGAATATCCCAACCATTCGAACGTTTATCAAGCCCAATAGCTTTGTGATTGGTAAAAATCTCAAAGCCAGACATTTTTGACAACGAATCGCGCAATTGATGCACCATTTCACCAAAATCAACATCTGTACCTCCATCGATACGCGTTGCGGCAACACGTTGATTACTTTCACGACCATTAATGAGTAGCGGTGCCCATTCTTTGATTTGCTCATGATTTTCAGAATACAGCATATTTTTAAATAATGGCGAAGCAGAGAGCTGCTCGTGTCGTCTTTTAAGAAATGGAACATTCCCATCAAAAACAAAACTAATATGAGGTAAAGGATTAATAAAAGTTTCTGGTGCTTTCAAAAGCCCTTTGCGAACACAATGCGCATAAAACTCCTTGCTCAACTCATAAAGCTGATTAATCGCGAAAGCTTTTGTGGTTTGGATAGAGCCATCAGCATTTTCAGGGGTATAATTGAGCTCACAAAGAGCCTGATGCCCTGTTCCAGCATTATTCCACACCATACTACTCTCTAATGCAACATCTTCTAGTTTCTCATAAACTGCAATATTCAAAGACGAATCGAGCTCTTTGAGTATCATCGCAAGCGTGAGGCTCATAACGCCTCCACCGATGAGCACTATCTCTGAATCATGACTATTCATTTTTACTCCTTGACTAAATATCTAGCAGTAGAATACCCGATTTTCACTCTGAAAGGTTTAAAATAGCAAAAAGAATGAGATTCCATAAATCGAGTGTGAATTTTTGCCACAACCAGCCCCAAAAAGGAGCAAGAATATGGACGCTAGGGACGTTCAAAAAGCGTTTCGCGTTCGAGTGTGCGCGCGTTGAATCCTCCACCTAGCGATTTATAAAGACTAAGCGAGCTGCTCAACAAATCCGCTTTCGCGCTGCTAAGGTTGAGCTGCACACTAAGCCAATTGCGCTCGGCATCAAGTAATTCGAGATGTGTTGAATACCCTGCTTCAAAGCGCTGTTTCGCAATCTCATACACGCGTCCTTGCGACTGTGCTTGCGCCTCGACAGCGCGCAACCGCTTTTCGGTTGTGTCGCGCGCAACAAGTGCATCTCGAACTTCTGAAAATGCACGTGCAACAGCAGCACGATAGAGAATCAATGCTTCCTCTTTCATTTCTTCGGCTTGGCGCACGCGATTCTCTGTTCGCCCGAAATCAAAGAGGGGTCCGCTGATGTTTGCACTAAGGCTCACAACAGCATTATCGAACAAATCGCCGACGTCTCGCGCGCTCAATCCACCAAGCGCCGAAAGCGAGAGAACAGGGAAATAAGACGCGTACGCCACGCCAATCGAATGGTTTGCGGAACGCAAATTTTCCTCTGCCATTTTAATATCTGGGCGATTTGCAATCAGTGTTGAAGGCATTGCAAGCGGCACAACAGGGGCTTTGGGCAAGAGCTCGCCCACGACAAACTCGGCAGCAAAGATTCCACGAGGTGTACGCCCCACAAGCAGCGCAAGCGCGCTCATAATCTCGCTTCGCGAACGCGTAATCGCATAGAGATTTGCACGTGCTGATTCAAGCTGCACCTTGCTTTGTTGCAATGTAATCTCTTCAAGGCTTCCTGCCTCATATTGTTTGTAATAGTATTGATACGTCTCGTTGTATGCCTGCACGGTAGCTTGCAAAATCTTGTATTGTTCCTCAAGGCTAAGGAGCGAAAAATAACTATCAATCACGCCCGAAATCACGCTTAGGCGCACGTTTTCTTGGTTGGCAGCAACTGAAAGCAATGTTGCCACAGCGACTCGGTTGGATTCGCGCACGCGCCCCCACAAATCGACTTCATAGCTAATCACAGCGCTCAACGAATAAGGAATCGATTGTGGATTCTCACCCGAGACAATCTTATTGGTTGCTCCGCTCCAGTTCAATGTTGGAAATCTATCAGCATTAGCAATTCCTAACGCAGCGCGCGCTTGAGCAACGCGTGAAACGGCTGCCGCATAATCGGTGTTGTTACGCAAGGCTTCTTCGACAAGCATATTCAGGTTTTCATCACCAAAATCTTCCCACCAATAATCCTCAATCTTGCGATTGCTCATTTTGACGCCAGTGAGTTTACGTTCTTCGGCAAAATCATTATATTGCATGGGAGAATCAAGGTCTGGAATCACCAAATCAGGTGTGAAATTACACCCAACAAGCACAAACCCTGCAACGCAAATGGATAGAAAAGAATAGAGACGTTTCATGGTTGTATGTCCTTTGCAGAATTGTTGCCACGTAACCAGTCATTAATGCGTTCAAACAAGACATAGAAAAGCGGGACAAAGAAAATAGCAAACGTTGAAGCGGCAGCGATTCCACCGAGCACACCCGTGCCAATAGAATGCCGCGATGCAGCACCTGCACCCGTACTTAATACAAGCGGCACAACTCCCAAACCAAAAGCGAGCGAAGTCATGATAATCGGTCGGAATCGCAAGCGCGCTCCTTCAAGTGCTGCATCGAGCAAATCGCGCCCTGCCCTGCGCTGTTCCATTGCAAATTCGACAATCAGAATCGCGTTCTTTGATGAAAGTCCAATCATCACGACAAGCCCGATTTGGAAATAGATGTCGTTACTAATTCTTGGGTCTATCAAACTACCAAGATATGTCGCCACAACTGCTCCAAAAAGCGCAAATGGCACGGCAGTTATCACTGCAAGCGGCAATAACCAACGTTCGTATTGTGCTGCGAGAATGAGGAATACAAACACAAGCGCAAAGATAAACGCATACATACTATTACCTCCAATCTGTCGCTCTTGATAGGAGCTTCCTGCCCATTCAATCGTATAGCCTTCAGGCAACACTTCGTTGGCAACTTCTTCAATTGCACGAATCGCATCGCCTGATGTATAGCCCGGCTTTGCATCTCCTGTAATCTGTGCAGCAGGGAAGAGATTAAATCGGTTGATAATATCGGGTCCTACAACGCGCTTGAACGTAATCAAAGTATTGAGTGGAACCATTTCTCCTGTGTTGGAACGTACAAAAATTTCACTCATCTGTTCAGGTCCGCTGCGATACGAACCATCAGATTGGAGATAGACTTTATAGGGTCGCCCAAAGAGATTGAAATCATTGATATATGCGCTTCCAAAGACAATTTGCATAGTATAGAACACATCGCGCACATTCACACCTGCCGCTTTTGCCTTCTCACGGTCAAGCTCGGCATAGAATTGTGGCGTGTTCATACTCAACCCTGTGCGTAATGATGTGAGCTCGGGACGCTCGCCAGCTTTTTGCATAATCAATTGCACATATTTATTCAACTCCTCATAGCCCGTACCCAGACGATTTTGCACATAAATCTCAAACCCCCCACTGATACTAAGCCCCATAATGGGTGGAGGATTGAGGAAAATGGCAAAGGCTTCTTTGCTAGCCATGAGCTGCCCCATGACGGACGCAGCGACAATATCAGAACGTTGGTCATAACGTTTGCGTTCACTCCAATCACTAAGGCGCACAAAAAATGCACCTGCATCGGGCTTGAGCGCGCTATTGAGCATATCAAATCCAGCGAGTCCCGTAACGCTACTGATATTAGGGTTTGCAAGCAAGGTTTGGCTCACTTCTTCTCGCACCTCCATTGTGCGACTCAACGAGGACGCAGGAGGCAACATCACAACTCCAAAAATCCCTCCCTTATCTTCGGGTGGCACAAGCGAGCTTGGCAATCTCATAAAGATTCCATACGTGATTGCACCAATGCACGCAACAATTGCGAGGCTGATAAGAATATGATGCAATATAAAATGCACGCCTTTCACATAGATTTCGGTACTCCAATCAAAGAAATCATTGAATTTTTCAACAATCCAATATTCCTTTGGTTCTTTGTTTTTAATCAGCATTGCACAAAGCGCGGGTGTGAGTGTGAGCGCGACAAAGCCCGAAAGACAAACTGAAATCACGATTGTTACGGCGAATTGTTTGTACATCTGCCCCGTGAAACCACCCAAGAATGAAATGGGGATAAACACAGCAGAGAGCACGAGGACGATGGAGATAACAGGAGAGACAATCTCTTGCATTGCTTTGATGGTCGCTTCTTTAATCGGCAGCCCCTCGCTGCGGTGAATCCGCTCGACATTCTCAATCACAATAATCGCATCATCAACAACAATCCCGATTGCAAGCACGAGCCCAAAGAGTGTGAGCAGGTTAATCGAGAATCCAAGCGCCATCATGCCTGCAAACGCACCAATAATGGACACAGGCACGGCAAGCAAAGGAATAAGCGTTGTGTGCAAATTTTTCAAGAAGAAATACACAATGATTGCCACCAATAAAATGGCTTCCATAAAAGTTTTAATCACCTCATCAATCGCAACATCGACAAATAGAGTGGTGTCAAATGCAATTTTATATGTCATGCCTTCAGGAAAGTTTTTGCTGATTTCTTCAAGTTTTTTAGCGACAAGCTCGGCTGTTTCAAGCGCATTTGCGCCCGATTGCAAGAAGATTCCAATTGGCACGGCTGCTTTGCCATTATAAGTCGCGTCAAACGCGTATTGCTCTGCGCCTAGCTCAACTCTCGCAACATCTTTGATGCGCAAAAAGCTTCCATCAGGTTGGGCTTTGATGATGATATTGCCAAACTCTTCGGCATCGACAAGTCGCCCTTTTGTCAGAATCGTATAGGTAAAAGCAGGCTTGAGCTCATTTGGCTCTTGCCCAAACTGCCCCAAACCAAACTGCGCATTTTGCTCTTGAATCGCTGCGCTGACTTCAGAAGGAGTCACATCAAAAGATGCGAGCTTATCAGGGTATAACCATACACGAATTGAATAATCCTTGCTCCCAAAAATCTGTGCATCGCCCACACCTTTAACACGTTTGAGGTCATCAAGCACATTAATCAAAACATAGTTCGAGAGATAAAGCATATCAAAGGCTTCGTCAGGCGAATAAATTGCTAGCACTTGTAGGATACTCGAATTGCGCTTCGTTGCCGTAACGCCTTGTGCCTGCACTTCAGCAGGCAATGTCGCCATAACGGATTGCAATTTATTATTCACATTGACAGTCGCCATATCAGGGTCTGTGCCAATCTCAAAATACACGTCGATAGATGCTTGCCCGCTTCCTGTGGCGACTGATTTCATATAAATCATATTCTCCACACCATTGACTGCCTGCTCAATGGGTGCATTGACAATATTCGCAATCGTCTCGGCATCGGCACCGGGATAGAATGCGCTAATATTCACCTGCGGAGGCGTTACCTGTGGATATTCCTCAATGGACATATTAAAAATCGAAAGTCCGCCCGCAATCACGATGATAATCGAAACAACCGTTGCAAAAATGGGTCTTTCAATGAAAAATTTGGAAAACATTATTGCACGCTCCCCTCAGCTACAACAGGGCTATCGGGACGAATTTTCATGAGATTATTAGTAATCAATTCATCGCCATCTTCAAACATTCCTGTGATGATAAAATCACGAGCGAGTGATTGTGCGATATTGATAGGAACGATTTTAGCCACACCATCTTTAAGTAGATAGATAAACGTTCCCTGTGCTGTTTGCATGACCGCCTTTTGGGGAATCACAGCCGAATCGGGAATCTTGATTCCTTCAATCGAAACGCGCACAAACTGCCCGGGAATCAGGCGATTGTTTTCGTTGGGGACAATCGCGCGAAGCTTGATGCTGCCAATGCTTTCATCGATTCGACTATCAATAAAATCAATCTTGCCATTATCGAGCTCCTCGCCTTGACGGCTCAACACCTTGACGCTCAAATCTTCGAGCTTGGTTTCAATCCTGCCCGTGCGTACAGCGTTAATCGAATCAATCGCTTGGGAATCAGCGATAGAAAATTCGACATAAATTGGCGCTGTTTGCGTGATTGTCGTTACCATTGTGCTGCCTGCCGTACCAACATACGCACCCACATCTTGCAGTTTCACACCACTCATTCCACTCACAGGTGCGGTTACGGTGGTGTAGCCCAGATTCAATTCAGCGCGCGCAAGTGTTGCCTCGGCATTGGCGATGTTTGCACGCGCACTTTCAAATGCGGCAAAGGCGCTATCATATTCTTTTTGACTCACGGCTTTTTGCTCAAAGAGCTTGCTCACGCGCTGCCATTCACGTTCGGCTTGATTGAATGTAGCTTGACGCATTTCAAGTGCAGCAAGCGCCTCATTATAGGCTGCTTGGTAGGTGTCGGCATCGATTCTAAAAAGCGGCGTATCTTTTTCGACAAAATCACCCTCTTTGTATAATTGCTCAAGCAATGTACCTGCAACTTTGGCATAGACTTCGACAGCGCCCATACTCCGCACACGTGCAGGATATTCAAACAAGAGATTCTGTGCGCCTTTTGTAATCTTGATTGTATCAACCTTCATAGCAGGGTGTGCAGCAGGGGTTTGTTGGGCTTGTTGCTCGCCAGAACCCCCACAACCCCACAACAAAAAAGCAGAGCAAATGCATGTTGCAATCGTCTTTTGTTTTGATATTTTCATTACTCTAGTTCTCCCCTTGGATTGGACATTGTATTTAGGCGGACGATGATAGCCGAAACACAATAGAATCAAAAGTGCAATTCTATCATAATTTCGGGTTAATGATTAGCAAACACGCCCAAGCAGACATGGCATAAATTTAACGTCTAACTCTGCTATAATGAACGCAATTTTTCACGCACAAAGGCTTTTCATGACGCACCATGCGACTCGATACACGACTTTGAACGAAGCGCTTGCACTCTATGACAAAGACATCTATGAGCTGGGAGAACAAGCAGACAAAATCCGCACAGACTATTATGGCAAAAAAACCTTTTTTAATTCTAACGCACATCTGAATCCTACAAATGAATGTTCTGATGTGTGTCGATTCTGCGGCTTTTCGGCACATCGTAAAAATCCCCACCCCTACACAATGACCAAAGACGATGTGCTTGCGCGCGTTGATGAAATCGTCTCTCGTGGAGCGCTCGAGATTCACATTGTCGGCGCACACAATCCGCGCTGCAATCTACAATGGTATTGCGATGTATTTGCAAATATCAAAAAGCACCACCCGAGCTTGCACATCAAGGCGATGACGGCTGCCGAGGTGCATTTTCTCGCCACAACAGCCGGCATTACGTTTCAAGAAGTGCTCGAAAAAATGGCAGAGTCAGGCGTGGATTCAATGCCCGGGGGTGGAGCAGAGATTTTTGACGAAAAGCTACGCAAAAACATCTGCAAGGGCAAAGTGGATTCGCAAGGCTGGCTTGCAATCCACCGCCATTGGCACAAAATGGGCAAAAAAAGTAATGCGACAATGCTATTTGGACATATCGAAAACCGCGCGCACAGAATCGACCATCTCTTGCGACTGCAACAACTGCAAGACGAAACGGGAGGATTTAACGCCTTTATCCCGCTCGTCTATCAAAAAGAAAACAATTTCTTACAGGTTTCAGAGTTTCCCACAGGGCAAGAGATTCTCAAAACGATTGCCATTGCGCGCATTGTGTTGCCAAATATCCCGCACATCAAAGCCTATTGGGCGACACTCGGAATCAATATGGCAATGGTTGCACAAGAGTTTGGCGCAGACGATTTGGACGGCACGATTCAAAAGGAATCGATTCAAAGTGCCGGTGGCTCGGATAGCGCAAGCGGAATCACCAAAAACGAGCTGATTTCCCAAATCAAAAACGCGGGATTTGTGCCCGTTGAGCGCGACACACTCTACAACGAAATCCATGTCTATTAGGGGAAACAATGCGCTATTATAGCTATGAAAACTTTCGGGACGATATGAAGATTCTTGTTGGCAAACTCGACACAACGCCAAGCGCGATTGTCGCGATTGCACGTGGTGGGCTGACGATGGGGCATTTCTTGGGAATCGCACTTGATATTCGCAATGTCTTTACGATTAATGCAACATTATATTTCAACAAGCAAAAGGAGCTTCTGCAAATCTCAAATATTCCAAGCCTCGAAGGACATGAACATGTGCTCGTGGTTGATGATATTGTCGATAGTGGCGAGAGTATGAGCAAGGTCTGTCAGATTCTTAGTGCAAGCAACCCAAGCACACGCATACAAAGCGCAGCAATTTTCTACAAAGATAGCGCATGCATGATGCCGACGTATGCGCTGCATCGCACGGAGGAATGGATTGAGTTCTTTTGGGAAGTCGATGTGCTCGATGGGCAAAGGATTGAACAACGATGAATCCCTTCACACGCATTATCCGCACAAACCAACTCAAAACAAATGCTGTGCTTGCCATCTATTTTGCGTTATTCTTGTGCATTGGACTTTTGGGCGACATCGTGCGTATCAACGCACAATCGTTTGCTGGAGCGCTTGGCGCGCTTTTGAGCTTTCAAATCTTTCCGCTTATCACTTGCATTATGGCGCTTTGTGCTATCGCGGTGATTCTATATAGCATTGGGAATTTTCGACAGATTATGTTAAGTGGTGATACATATAAGGAACTCACGGCACAAAGCGCACAAACACAAAAAGAAAAGGAGATTGTGCAGATTCTCGATGAGCTTCTCTATCAATCCCAAACACCTTTTCGCCCGCGTCTCTATCTGCTCGATGCGCCCTATCTCAATGCTTTTGCGAGCGGCTGGAATCAAAACAACGCGCTGATTGCGCTCACAAGCGCGCTTGTTGGCACGCTTGACCGCGATGAAATCAAAGCCGTGATGGCGCATGAATTGAGCCATATTCGGCATGGCGACATTCAGCTCACACTCGTTGTGGGAATCCTTGCGAACATCATGACACTCGCGCTGAACTTTATGATCATGGCTTTTTTTGGCGGCAACCGCAACGATGGCGCAAAAACAGCGCGCTCAATCCTTGCGATTCTCTCGTTCATCTTGCCCTTGCTCACGCTCTTTTTGCAGATGTTTTTGAGCCGCTCGCGCGAATACATGGCAGACAGCGGGGCGGCATACCTCATGAACGACAATCGCCCGATGATTGCCGCGCTACAAAAAATCAGCGGTAGCTACGAGAAATACAATTTTGCCGATGTCGACACCAACCCCACGCGCCGTGCTGCATACATTTTTGGATTTGGCGAGATTCTAAGCACGCACCCAAGCATAGAAAACCGAATCCGAGCACTCATGCATAAATAAGGATAACGATGAAACAAGAGGAAATGTTCCACTATATCGAATCTTTTTTTGATTATATCGGTGATGACAAAAGCCGCGAAGGACTCTTGAAAACGCCTGAACGTGTCGTGAAATCATGGGAGAAGCTCTTTGGCGGCTACCATGAAAACCCTGAAGAGATTCTAAGTGCTGTGTTTGAGCAGGGGGCATGCGATGAAATGGTTGTGCTCAAAAATATCGAGTTTTACTCGATGTGCGAACATCATCTGCTGCCTTTTTTTGGCACAATCCATATTGGCTATATCCCAAACAATCGCGTTGTGGGAATCTCAAAGCTTGCGCGGCTTGTTGAGACATTCGCACGGCGCTTACAGATTCAAGAACAGATGACTGCCCAAATCGCCGACACACTCATGGAATTTCTTGCACCCAAAGGCGTGATGGTCGTTGCGGAAGCACAACACATGTGCATGCTCATGCGCGGTGTCGAGAAACAAAATAGCACAATGATTACAAGCGCGCTGCGCGGGCGATTCAAAAGTGATGCCAAAACGCGCGAAGAATTTATGGGGCATATCCGCAACTAGGCAGACACCTCGCGCACAAAGGCGCTGCTTTGGTTCTTTGGCACATTTTTGGTTGTCGGAATCTGCAACACCTCATAAAATCGCGAGTGCTCCAAATAGGCAAGTTCTATCACATCGCCCACTTTGACATTGCGGCTTGCCTTCACCGCTTGTGCGCTCATCTTCACAGCGCCGCTTGCAATCATATCTTGCGCAATGCTGCGGCGCTTGACGAGATTAGTTGCATTCAAAAATTTATCGATTCGCATAAGCTCGCTCCTTGTTGTGCTACAATTATAGCAAACATTCCAAAGGGAGGAACGTGTATGAAACACAAAATCAAAAAGGTTGTCCTTGCGTATTCTGGAGGGCTTGATACGAGCGTGATTCTCAAATGGCTTGCCGAAACCTATCAGTGCGAAGTGGTAACATTCACTGCTGATATTGGGCAAGGAGAGGAGCTCGAGCCGGCGCGCAAAAAGGCGTTGCTGCTTGGAATCGCACCCGAAAATGTGTTCATCGAAGATTTGCGCGAGGAATTTGTCAAAGATTTTGTCTTTCCAATGTTTCGAGCAAATGCGATTTATGAGGGCGAGTATCTGCTTGGCACAAGTATCGCGCGCCCACTGATTGCCAAACATCTCGTCAAGATTGCCAACAAAGTTGGCGCAGACGCGATTGCGCATGGCGCAACGGGCAAGGGTAACGACCAAGTGCGATTCGAGCTTGGTGCGTATGCGCTGAAGCCCGACATCAAGGTGATTGCTCCATGGCGCATTTGGGATTTAAACAGCCGCGAAAAGCTCTTGAAATACGCCAAAAACGCCGGAATCCCGATTGAAAAACAAGGCAAGCAATCGCCCTATTCAATGGATGCAAACCTCTTGCACATCAGCTATGAAGGGCAGATTCTCGAAGACCCCAATGCCGAGCCTGATGAATCGATGTGGCGCTGGAGCACGAGCCCCGAGAAAGCGCCCGATAAACCCGAAGAAATCACGATTGGATTTGAAAAAGGCGATGGCGTGAGCATTAATGGCAAAGAACTAAGCCCCGCTGCATTTTGGGACAAACTCAATAAGCTAGGTTGCAAACATGGAATCGGGCGGCTCGATTTGGTGGAAAACCGCTCTGTGGGCATGAAATCGCGCGGGTGCTATGAGACACCGGGCGGAACGATTTATCTCAAAGCACATCGCGCTATCGAATCGCTCTGCCTCGACAGAGAAGCCGCACATCTCAAAGACGAGCTCATGCCGCGCTATGCCGCGCTTATCTATAATGGCTATTGGTACTCGCCCGAGCGCAAAGCGTTGCAAAAGCTCATCAACTACACACAAAAACATGTCAGCGGCAACGTGCGATTGAAGCTCTACAAGGGCAATGTCATCGTTACGGGTAGAGAATCGAAACACTCACTCTTTAGCGCGGCATACAGCACATTTGAAGAAGACGAAGTCTATAACCAAAAAGATGCCGAGGGCTTTATCAAACTCAATGCTTTGCGCTTTATTATCGCCAACAAAGGCAAAAAATAAATATTTACATTCGCGTGTTAGAATCCTGCATTTGGGAGAGAGAATGGAAAAATTAACCTATGCAGATTCTGGCGTGGATATTGACGCGGGCAATGCGCTTGTCAAGGCACTCGCGCCGCTTGCACGCGCAACCTACACGCAACATGTCGTGGGCGAGATTGGCAGCTTTGCTGGCGCGTTTGCAATTCCAAAAGGCTATCAAAACCCCGTTCTACTCGCCGCGACAGATGGTGTGGGGACAAAGCTGCGCCTTGCTATCGAATCGGGCATTCTTGACACCGTTGGAATCGACCTTGTCGCAATGTGTGTCAATGACCTCATCTGTAATTTCGCTACACCACTCTTTTTTCTCGATTATTATGCCACAGGCAAACTCGAGCCCAATTCAGCGCTCAAAGTGATTTCTGGAATCGCAAAGGGCTGCAAGGAATCTGGCTGCGCGCTTTTGGGGGGAGAAAGCGCTGAAATGCCTGGAATGTATGCAGGCAACGACTTTGACCTCGCCGGTTTTGCTGTGGGAATCGCCGAGCGCGAAGAGCTTTCTAAAAAGCCCGCGGTTGGTGACGTGCTCGTGGGCATTCCAAGCAGCGGCTTGCATTCCAATGGATTTTCGCTCGTGCGCAAAATCTTGCAAATGACACAACAGAATCGACCCGACATGCAAACCCTGCTTACTCCAACGCGAATCTATGTCCCACTCTTTCTACGTTTGCGCAAATACATCAACGCACTTGCGCATATCACGGGTGGTGGGATTATCGAGAATCTCCCGCGCATTCTGCAACCCAATCAATGCGCACATATCCGTAAAAGCGCGATTCCAAAATTGCCTGTTTTTGAATGGCTACGTGCATTTGTCGCCGAAGAAGAGGCATATAGGACTTTCAATATGGGAGTTGGAATGATTTTGGCTATAAATCAGCAACACCTCGATGATGTACTTGCGCAATGCGATGGTTGCATTATCGGTGAAATCCAAGAAGGGAGGAAGGGGGTTGTATTGGAATGATACAGCTCTCGACACAACAATGATGACACAATCTATGGGAAATAATATGAAACAAAAGCCAATGTCTTTCAAGCTCTTGTTGCGCTTGTATTATCTGCCATTCTTTATTTTTGTGCTAGGGTTTGGCTTGTATTATTTCATTTTTCAGCTCTACATCTATGACATAGGGCAAGAGATGAATCCAAACCTCACAAATGAAACGTTGATTCCTCTTGAAACCACACCAATCGCCTCTGTGCCCATTCTTGACCCCATCGAATCTGTGGCAGAGCCACAAACGTCCATAGCAATAGCAACAGAACCGACAGAATCTGTCGTGCCCAAAATTGACGCGACAGAGCCTGCTGCACCAAATCTCGTGAATGCAAATACCTTTGTAGTTGACGTGCGCTCGCTCAATGTCCGCAACAATCCCAAATCTGGAGCACCCATTATCGCAGCAATTTCGCGTGGCAATATTGTTGAAGTTATGCAGCAAGAAAATGGTTGGGCACAAATCGATGTGAATGGCACAAAAGGTTATGTAACGACACGATTTTTGCGTCCGCTTGATTCCAATATTGCCCATACTCCCGCGCCCAATGCACCCGAGATGACAGGCACGACATACGAAGTCGTCTCTAATGGCATCAATGTACGCGAAGCGCCATCGACATCTGCACGCGTTGTTGCCAAGAAATCGCAAAATGATAGCATTGTTGCCATCGAAGAGAAAAATGGCTGGGTACGCACACAAGAAGGCTGGATTTATAAAAACTTACTCAAGCTCAAAGGAGAATGAATGCATTATTTTGTCGTGTTTGGGAATCCCATTGCGCATTCCAAGTCGCCTATCCTCTATAACGCGTTTTTTGAACGTCTGCAGCTAGGCGCACGTTATAGTCAGTTCCTACTCAAAGAGGGCGAATCGCCTGTGGCAACCTTGCGTGCGCATGGCTTTAGCGGCGCGAATGTAACAATTCCATTCAAAGAAATTGCGTTTGCTGAATGCGATGAGATACGTGGCGTGGCACGCGAGATTGGCTCGGTGAATACAATTGTACGTGAGGGCGACAAAGTCATAGGCTACAATACAGACGCCGAAGGATTCTATCGCATTATTGCCAAGCGATTTATCCCTAAAAATGCCCTGCTCATCGGTGCAGGAGGCAGCGCAAAGGCAATTGCCTACATCTTGCGCCAACATCAGATTCCGACAACGATTGTCAATCGCTCGCAAGCGCGGCTGCAATCGCTCGCAAGCGCAGGTTATAAGACGATGTTAAGCGAAGCTTTGAGTGATGACCATCAGTTTGACCTCATCGTCAATGCGACAAGCGCTGGGCTCACAGACGACAGCTTGCCGCTACCGATTGACAAAATGACCGCCCTGCTCAAGACACTCAAGGCACAACCACAAAGCCTGCTTGTTGATATTGTCTATGGGCACACAACACCTCTTTTTGCGCTCGCACAGAGTTTGGAGATTCAAGCTGTCGATGGGCTTGAGATGTTGCTAACTCAAGCCGCGCTTGCCGCGACACACTTTTTTGACATTATCCAACCCAATGCAACGACACGTATTGACAAGGACGAAGCTTATCGGATTCTGTGTGAATGTGCACCCATCTAGTAGCTCCATAGCAGCTGTTCAAGATAGGCAGAGTGCGAAAGCTGTGGCTTTGCGACAATATCTGTCATACTCTGTGTGCGGTTTTTTAGCAAATGTGCAAGAGAACGTACAAACATATCCGTTTCGATATGCACGCGCCTGCCTTTAGCAAAAGTACCAAAGAGTGTTTCGCGAAATGTCAGCGGAATGAGCGTCAATCGGAATCCTGTTGCGCTCACGTCGTTGATTGTGAGGCTCACACCCTCGACAGCAATGCTACCTTTTGGGACAACAAAGCGCAGCGAATCCGAATCAAGGCTCACAAAAAAATCAATCCCCACGGCATTGGGGCAAATGCGCTCAATCACGCCAAGCGCATCAATATGTCCCTGCATTAAATGCCCATCAACACCCTGCCCAAAGCGCATTGCTGGTTCTAAATGCACTTTGCCACAAAAATTTTCGAGCGCCAAACAACGTGCGCTTTCGCTGCTTACCTCGACACTAAAGCCGTCTTTGTGCAGCGCAACAACGCTCAAGCACGCGCCATTGACGGCAATACTATCGCCAAGATGAGGGCGCAAGCCCGAAACAACACGAAGTAAACGCGAATCAAAACTCCGCACACTGCCAATCTCACGCACTAGTCCATTGAACATATTCCCCTCGATTGTCTCTTTTTGGATACTCTTTTGCGCATTATAACACAAGGAAATGCGATGATTGATACACATTGTCATCTTGATGATGCGGGCTATACAAATCTTGAAGCGATTCTCCACGCGGCGCAACAACAAGGCGTAAGCCATTTTATTATCCCCGCAGCCGACCCAAAAGACCTTGCAAAGGCACACGCAATTAGCCATCAATTCGATTGCGTCTATTTCGCTGTTGGCGTGCATCCAAATTGCGCGGAGGATTATGATGAACAACTCTTGCGTTCCTATATCACCGATTCGCGCTGCGTGGCTGTTGGTGAATGCGGGCTTGATTATTATCGGTTGTCATCGCATGATTCCGAAGCAACCAAACAGATTCAAAAAGAGATTTTTGCCGCGCAAATTCGCCTCGCAATCGAGTTTGAATTGCCACTCATCTTGCATATTCGCGAAGCGTCAGCCGATGTCTTGCAGATTCTGCGCACATTCGACCACAAACGTTTGCGCGGTGTGTTGCATTGCTTCAATGCGGATTCGATTCTGCTTGAACTTTCCGAGACTTTTTATTATGGCATTGGTGGCGTGCTGACATTCAAAAACGCACGGCGGCTTGTGCAAATCCTGCCACAGATTCCGCGTGAGCGCCTGCTGCTCGAAACGGATGCGCCCTATCTCACCCCCGAGCCACACAGAGGCACACGCAACTCGCCCGTCTATATCCCGCTTATCGCACAAAAAATGGCAGAGATTCTCCAAACCACAACCGAAAATATCAGCACACTCACCGATAAAAATGCCGATATTCTTTTTGGACTAAGAATGGCTTGTTCATGTTAAAGGCGACTTTAAGCGCATTTGGATACAATCGCGCTTTATGCTAAAACTGGACAAAATATAAATTTGGAGTGAGAGAGTGAAATTTTTATGTGCCTGTATTTTGAGTACCGCTTTAGGAATCGCCGCATTTGACTTCCCCAACGAAGGAGCAATGGCAAATGTGTTTGAAAAATTTGATGTACAAGCAGCATTTGCAAACCATGAGCTGTTCTTATCATTTCGCAATGCAATGGACAATGGTTTGCGCGACCGCATTTTCCTGAAAGGCTACGAGGGAGGCGAGCGCTTTATCCCGCTGCTCAAGGAAATGATTAAAGAATCAGGAATCCCGCCCGAGTTTCTCTATCTCGCTCTTGTCGAATCCAATTTCTCGCCCAATGCAAAATCGAGCAAAAAGGCAATGGGAATCTGGCAGTTTATGCCCAAAACGGCAAAAATGCTGGGGCTTCGTGTCGATTCACACATGGACGAGCGGCTCGACCCTGTGCGCTCAACACAAGCAGCAATTGCCTACCTCAAGCAGCTGCATGCGACATTTGGCAAATGGTATCTCGCAGCGATTGCCTACAATTGCGGCGAAGGCAGACTGGGACGCGCGATAGCCGAAGCTGGCAGCGACAATATTGAGATTCTGCTTGACGAAAACAATCCCTATATTCCTTTAGAAAGCCGTAACTATATCCGCAAGATTCTCTATGTCTCGATGTTGCTTCATAATGTCGATGCACTCAAAGAAAGTAGCTATGAATACCTACTCAATCGTGGAATCGGCAGCCCGATGATTGCCACAATTGAACTCAATGGCGTGCGCACGCTCGCACAGATTGCCCAAAGTGCGGGAATGAGCCTTGCAGAATTGCGACACTACAATCCCCACATCAAGCGCATGCAGATTCCGCGCGATGGACGGCGCTATTTCGTGCATATCCCCTATGAAAATCTTAGCACTTACCGCAGCAATGAGTTTGAGCGCATGTATGGTAAGAGTACAGCCACAGAGCCACGATTTGTTGGCACATACCCCATCGGCAATCAACCCACGCGCATGCGATTCCAATGGGAAACCCAAAAATAAGGAGAAAGAATGCGCATGCTTTTGCGTTCATGGATTGGAAGTTTTGCTATCGTATTGTTCATCACCGCTTGTACAAGCTCGCCTAACGTGCCTGTCGATGCGCCAAGCTCGGGCGCTATCGGCGGGAGCGGAAGTATGAAGCCCTACCAAATCAATGGCAAATGGTACTATCCAAGCGAAGTTGCTGTGGGCACACAAGAAAGCGGGCTTGCAAGCTGGTATGGTCCCGATTTTCATGGGCGTACGACATCAAATGGCGAATCGTACAATATGCACGCAAAAACCGCTGCACACAAGACTTTTCCGATGAACACAATCGTGAAAGTAACCAACCAAAACAACGGGCTTAGCACCGTTGTGCGGATTAATGATAGGGGTCCATTTGTCGAAGGGCGCGTGATTGACCTCTCGCAAACAGGCGCGCAAGAAATCGATATGATTAAAACAGGCACAGCACCTGTGGTGCTCGAGGTGCTGGGCTTTAATGGTGTCATTTCTAATGATAGTGTGCCTTCGCTGCCACAAGTTGTCGTGCAGACACAAGAGTTTCCAATCGGCAAAGTGCAAAGCTCCATGCCGCTTGGACGATTCCTTGTCCAAATCGGCGCATTTCGCCGTGAGCAAGGTGCGCAAACTTTCAAAAATGCCAATAGTCATTTCACACCCTACACAGCCGTTGTGCGAGAATTTGAGCTCAATGGAGCGCCCATTTATCGTGTGATGCTCTCGGGATTCAATAGTGCCGATGAAGCGCGCGATTTCATCAGCAGCCACCCACAACTCAAAGGTGCATTTACTATCGCCGAATAAGGAGAGAGAATGCCCACACGCTCGCGAAAAACCAAAGAAACGGACATCACCGCAACTCTCGATGTCTATGGCAAAGGTGCTGCAGAGATTCAAACGGGCGTGGGTTATTTTGACCACATGCTCGAGAGTTTCACGCGACATGCGCTCATGGACATATCCCTACATTGCACGGGCGATTTGCATGTCGATTCGCACCATACAATCGAAGATTGCGGGATTGTCCTAGGGGCATTGCTTGCCGATTCTATCTATCCAATCGCACAGATTGAGCGCTTTGGTGAAGCATGTGTTGTCATGGACGAAGCATGTGTGCAGAGTGTGCTTGATGTGTGCAATCGCCCATTTTTTGTATGGGACATGCCACAGCTTGATGGCGCGCTTGGAGCATTTGATTGCGAACTCGCCGAGGAATTTTTCAAATCCCTTGCTTTCAATGCACGCATTTGCCTCCACATCGTGCATCAGCGCGGGCACAATCGCCACCACATCATCGAAGCCGCCTTCAAAAGCTGCGCACTTGCCTTGCGCCGTGCGCTAGCACGCAATACCCGCGTACAGATTCCAAGCACAAAGGGGCTATTATGACTAAATTGCTCATTCTTGATGTTGATGGCACCCTAAATGACGGCACAATCACCTATGACGCACAAGGCAACGAGCTCAAAAGCTTTAGCGTCAAAGACGGACTTGCCATTGCCTCGTGGCTCAAGCTCGGTGGTGATATTGCGATTATCACGGGGCGCGAAAGCCCGATTACAGCAAAACGTGCAAGCGAGCTTGGAATCTCGCTCGTGTTTCAAGGAGTGCAAAACAAAGGAGATGTGCTACTACAAATCGTGCAGCAAAAAAATTATTCGCTTGATGAAATTGCGATTATCGGCGATGACGTGAATGATATTCACATGTTCATGCACTCTCGACTCAACTTCGCGCCACGTGATTGCTCACCGCTCATTTTGCCTTATGTGAATCATCGGCTCAAACACAAAGGTGGGCGCGGAGCAGTACGTGAGATGATAGAAATCATCTTGCATAAGGACGGCTTGTATGACGACTTTATGGCGCTCTGGCTCTAGTCTCTATCTCTTTTTTGCCTTTTTATTGAGCCTTGTTGGCATCTTTGTCTGGCTCATTATGCGTGAAACACAGACGGGTCAATTTGAGATTCCTGTCCCACTCGAGCTTTTCGACTTCACGTACTACAAACTCGAAGATGGCGATATTGCACTGGAAGCAAAAGCACCTTATGCGTTTCGCGATACCACACATATCGACCATATACACAATCTCTCACTCACTCAATTCCAAGATGAACAATATGACTTTCTCTATGCAGACACAATGCACAAAGAAGGCGATTCTCTTTCTTTTCCACATGGAATCCTCTATTTCCAAAACGAGAATTGGTCCTTGTGGAGTGAAAATGGCACGTATGATACCATCAGCAAAATCTTTGAAGGCACAGGCGCTTTTTCGCTCCAAGATAGTCTAGGGAGTATGATGACAGGCGAAAAACTCTACTATGACTATGGGCTTGGGCTGCTCATGGGCGATAAAATCCAAAGCCGCATTGTATTGGAACAAAAATGAAAATCGCTGCGCGAATCTTTGCCGCATTGCTTGTTTGTTGTGCGCATGCCGAAATAGCGAACGCGATTTCTGTCAAGGCAGATTATATCATCACAGACCAAAAGGCGGGCAAAAGCATCATCAGCGGCAATGTGCATATCACAAATGCAACCGATAGCCTCACAAGCGATGAAGTTACGCTTTTTTTCGATTTGCAAACACGCCGTGCATTGCGCTATGAAGCAAAAGGCGCTGTGGATTTCTCGCTGCAAACCGAAGATGGGCGCAAGCTGCGCGGCAAGGCAAACCAAGCCATTTTTATCGTTGCGACCGAGACCTACGAACTGCATGGCAATGCCAGCGTCTCTGAAATTGGCAAGACAAACAGCGTGGAGGGCGAGAAAATCATCGTCAATCGCAAAAATGGCTTTGCGAATATTGCGGGCAACAAAGAAAACGAGGGCAGACGCCCCGCGCGTATGATTTTTGAAATCGACAAACGACCCAACAAGTAGCACCATGATGACACTCTTGCAATCGCGATTCCTCACATCGGCACAAACCATTCACCAAGCGCCCCCACCATTGCATAGCGAAATCGCCTTTGTCGGCAGGAGCAATGTCGGCAAAAGCACACTCTTAAATAGCCTGCTTGCAAAAAAGCTTGCAAAAAGCTCAAGCACACCGGGCAAAACACAGCTTATCAACTATTTCTATTCGCTATGGCGCTACAATGATACACAAATCACACTTTATTTTGTCGATTTGCCCGGCTTTGGCTATGCAAAGGTCAGCAAAGAAATCAAGAAACATTGGGAGCGCAATCTGCTTGAATTTCTACAAAAACGTAACAATATCAAACTTTTCTTGCAACTCATTGACGCGCGCCACCCCGATTTACCTATCGATTCCAAAGCGCTCGCCTTCATCAAAGCACACACCAACAATGACCAACGATTGCTGCAAATTTTCACAAAATGTGATAAACTTAGCAAGAATGAATTGAAGAGCTTGCAGACTCGTTATCGCGGTTGCCTTTTTGCGCACTCGCCTATGGAAAATGCGATGCGCGATTCTATCTTGCAAACTTTCTTTGACGCACTTGCCTTGAAGGGATACGATGAATCTACACACTAGTCGCAACAACACAAAAGTATTTGCATTGATTGCCTTGAGTGTCCTTGCCATTTTACTCTATTCCTCATTGTCCGATATGTTCCCCATGATTTTATTGCCCCTACTTAGTGTGTGTTTCGTTTTGTTTTGTCGTTTCATAGACAAAAAGCAGCTTGTGTTGCTCATGTTGCTTGTTGTCTATCTTTTGTTTTTTGAAGCGGGCAAAAATTATCCATTCCTAAGCACCCTCACCTTTTTCTCGCTCGTGTATTATTTTCTCATGCCTTATATCCAATACCTCGTACGCTCACCTAAAATCTTGATTCCATTCTACACCTTTGGAATCTATTATGGCTATGGTGCATTTTGTATTCTGATTGGCTCAATTGTTGGGCTCGAGACGCCTCATATTCCGCTACTCTTTTTGCTCTTTGCCACTATCGAATCTCTCATCTTGGTTTTCTTAGTATGAATAAAGAAACAAAAATATTCATCGCCGTGCTGTTTATAATATGGATTGGGCTTGGTGTGCGCATCTATTCTATCGCCATTCAATCGCGCGATTTCTATACCACGCTCGCCTACACCAACACTTTCAAAGAACGTGTGATTGTTCCTTCGCGCGGACGTATTTTTGACCGCAACAACAAGCCGCTTGCTGTGAGCGACACGGGTTTTCTCTTTGCGATTGCACCCCACCTCAACCTCAATAAACCCGAGATTCAACAAAAAATCGCTCTGCTCATCTCTTTTTTGCCGCTCAACATGGAACAGATTCAAAAAATCTACCAATCCAGAAATTCTGCCTATAACCATGATTTTATCCCTATCGATTTTGTCTCGTATGATATGGCACATCAACTCTTCCCCTATGTTGCACAATATCAAGATATTTTTGAGCTGATTCCCATAGGGCGCAGACGCTATCCCAACAAAACCACCGCATCACATCTGATTGGATATATCGGTAAGGCAAATACGAAAGATATTCAGGATAATCCGATTTCAAAATACACAGGCGTGATTGGCAAAGAAGGCTTGGAACGTTATTATAACGACTTTTTGCAAGGCGAGCTTGGCAAACAGCGCGTGAAAGTAACGGCGCTGAATGAAGAAGTCGAAGTTCTCGAAGAAACACAAATCGAATACAACAACAACCTCTACTTGAGCATTGATTTGGATTTGCAAAAAAGTATGGACACGGCATTTGCAGGGCAAAATGGCGCTGCTGTGGTGCTTGATATTCACAATGGCGAGATTCTTGCCGCAGGCAGTTATCCCGAATATGACATCAACGAGTTCCCAACGGGAATCTCGACCGAGAAATGGGAAGCATTACTCAACAACCCCTACAAACCACTCTATAATAAGCTTATCTATGGCGCATACCCACCGGGCAGCGTGATTAAGATGGGTGTTGGGCTCTCATTTTTGCAGCATGGAATTATCGATGAGAACACAATTATTCCAACGCCTGAATTCATCGAGATTGGCAATCGTAAATTCCGAGATTGGCGCAAAGGCGGACATGGTAGCGCAAATTTTATGTATTCTATCAAACGTAGTGTCGATGTGTATTATTACAAACTCTCCTTACAAGCAGGCATTGAAAAAATCGCAAAGACTCTTAGCGGCTTTGGAATCGGACAAAAGACAGGCATTGATTTGCCTGCCGAAATGGCTGGAATCTTGCCCACGCCCGAATGGAAAAGGCGGCGACACAAACAAAGCTGGCAAATGGGCGACACACTCAACACCTCGATTGGACAAGGCTATATGCTGACCACACCCATGCAGATTGCCCGCTATACCGCAGCGCTCGCAAGCGGCAAACTTGTTACGCCCCATTTGGTTATGCGCAAAGGCAATGAAACGCTCGAGTTTGACGCAACAGAAACGTTGGACATTCAGCAAAATAAGCTCAACGCAGCACGGCTTGGAATGTTCCAAGTCTGCAACGAGGCGGGCGGGACAGGATTTGCGCGCGCGCTCAAATCCAAAGTTACGCTTGCATGCAAGACAGGAACGGCGCAAGTAACAGGCATTTCGCAAGCAGACAAAGCACGGATTGCCGAAGAGGACATGGACTATTTCCACCGCTCGCATGCGTGGTTTACGGCGTTTGTGCCCTATGAAAAGCCCAAATATGCCATCACTGTGCTTATCGAACATGGCATGCATGGAGCAAGTGCTGGCGATACCACTGTTCTTTTGGCAAATACCCTCTTTGATTTGGGTTATATTGAGCCACAATACCGCAAAAAATAAAGGAGAAAAAATGCTCAACAACAAAACAATCCTCGTTACAGGCGGCACAGGGAGCTTTGGCAAAAGTTTCATTCGCCATTTGCTCGCCACATCTTCACCCAAAAAAGTCATCGTTTTCTCGCGCGATGAACTCAAGCAATACGAAATGGCGCAGAGCTTCACAGATTCACGCATGCGCTTTTTCATCGGCGATGTGCGCGACAAAGAACGACTCAAACAAGCGCTTAGCGAAGTCGATGTGTGCATTCATGCCGCAGCGCTCAAGCATGTCCCAATTGCCGAATACAACCCCACAGAATGTATCAAAACCAATATTCATGGCGCGCAAAATGTCATTGACGCATGCCTTGCTAATGACGTAAGCAAGGTGATTGCGCTTTCGACCGACAAAGCCGCAAATCCCATCAATCTCTATGGCGCAACCAAGCTCGCAAGCGACAAGCTCTTCATCGCCGCAAACAATATGAAAGGCAGCCGCCACACGCAATTCAGCGTTGTACGCTATGGCAATGTCGTGGGTAGTCGCGGTAGCGTTGTGCCATTTTTTAAGAGCCTGCTGAAGAGTGGCGCAAAAGAGATTCCAATCACGGACGAACGCATGACACGTTTTTGGATAACGCTTGATAGCGGTGTGCAATTCGTCTTTGACAATCTCAAGCGCATGCATGGGGGCGAGATTTTTGTACCCAAGATTCCTTCCATGAAAATCACAGACCTTGCAGACGCGCTCGCCCCAAACTTGCCACGCAAGATTATCGGAATCCGCCCGGGCGAAAAGCTGCATGAAGTGATGGTGCCTAAAGACGATTCACATTTGAGTATTGAATTTGAAAGTTTTTTTATCATCAAGCCCACGATTTTATTCCAAACTCCTATCGACTACACCACAACAGCCGATGGACAAAGAGGCAAGCCTGTGGAAATCGGCTTTGAATACAACTCACAAACCAACACACAATGGCTCACAAAAGAGCAGATTATTACGATGAGTGAGCCCTTTTAATGCAGATTCTCAAAGGTCGTAAAATCGCACTCTGTGTCTGCGCTAGCATTAGTGCATATAAGGCGCTTGAAATCGTCAGCATACTCGGCAAGCTCGGAGCGAGCGTGCGCGTTGTGATGAGCGCAGAATCCAAAAAATTTCTCTCGCCACTCTTGTTCGAGGCGTTAAGCCATGAATCTGTGTTACATGACGATGCGCAAGATTGGACACATAATGGGCTCAATCCCATTGCGCTTGCCCGTTGGGCAGAGGTTTTGTTGGTTGCACCCGCAACCGCCAATAGCCTCAACAAAATCGCAAATGGTATTGCTGATTCGGCGCTTTTGCACACCGTGCTTGTATTTTCAGGCAAGATTCTCATCGCCCCTGCAGCAAATACCACAATGCTCGAATCGCCCATAACAAAGCAATCCCTTGAAAAATTGCATGCGCTTGGAATCGAAATCATTCCCACTCAAGAAAAGATTCTTGCATGTGGTGAGTTTGGCAATGGCGCGCTTGCCGATGTTCAAGAAATCGTTTGGCGCACGGCACGTGCGCTGCTACTCGATGATTTCTGGCACAATCGCCCCGTGTGCGTCAGCGGCGGGGGCAGTGTTGAAAAGATTGATGATGTGCGCTATTTGAGCAACTTTAGCAGCGGCAAAATGGCACAGAATCTCGCGATTGCGCTCTATCTCAAGGGCGCAAATGTGTGCTTGGTGCATTCCACTCTCGCACCCTTTGCCATTGCAGCGCTCAACGTTTTGCCGCAAGGATTGCAACATCAATGTGTGCAAAGTGCAGACGAATTTTTACAAAGCCTACAACAATGGATTGATTCCCAAATAACAACACCAAAACCCTATCTCTTTATGGCAGCAGCAATCAGCGACTATCGCCCCAAAAATGTGGCAAGCGGCAAACGTAAAAAAACAGAGATAGGGCAAACATGGAATCTGCAATGCGTGCAAACCCCCGACATTCTCGCCACTCTCCGCAAAGAGGGCATTTGCACGATTGGATTCAAGCTCGAAAACGTACAAAATGCGCTCGAAAACGCGCGCAATGCGCTCATACAAAAGAATCTGGACGCTATCTGCCTCAACATGCTTCAAAATGCGCCATTTGGTAGCGAAGAAAACAGCATTACATTCATCACGGCAAGCGAGTGTACGCATTTTGAGCCTAGCCACAAGCTTTTGCAAAGCTTTCTTGTTCTCGATTCTGCAAAGCGGCTTCACAATGGCTAATGTCAGTAACATCTCCCAAAGTGCCGATATTGCGCCCAAAGCGAACACATCCGCACCTGCGACACAAACGGCGCGATTCAACGCGACACTGCCCATTGCGATTGAAGTGCTCGAAAAGCTCTCACCAACGCGCTACAAACTTAGGCTTGGCAACACGACCATCACAACCCAAAGCCTTAAAGAATTGCTTGTTGGTGGCAAATATTGGGCACAAATGGGTAATGGGCGCAATGGAACGATTACGCTCTCGCAACTCATTGCACAACCTAAGATTCTCTCGCAACTCGCCAACGCACCGCTACGGCTTAATGAAGAAAATCTCAAAGAAATTTTGAGCCCCAAAAATGGCAATCCGTGGGATAATTTCAAAAATCAGCTCATCGAACGTGCGAGTCTGGCGGAATCACGTGGAGAGTTTAATTTTTATATGCAAATGCTGCTTTCGATGCACAATCGCGTACTGACTTTGCCACTTGCGATTGAGCGGCGCGAGGGCGTGCTACAAATGCGCAAAAAACGTAAAAAAACAGGGCTCTATGAGCTCGAATTTTATGCCGTTTTTGGGCAGATTGGCGCTTTACGTGGGCGGCTTGTGAGCGATGGCGAAGCCGTAGATTTATACATCACGACACAATATGAGCGCAGCGCCGAGCTGTTGCGCTCCACACAGAATCTACTGAAAGGCATTGCCTATTTCTCGATTGATGTCAATCACGACATCGCCCCGCTCTATGAGCTCAAAGACGCACATAGCAGCCTGCTTGATGTCAAAGGTTAGATATGCCGCAACATCTTGCAATCATCATGGACGGCAATGGACGTTGGGCACAATCGCGTGGACTCTCGCGCAAAGATGGACACAAAAGAGGCGCAGAAGTTTTGCGCACCATCACGCAATATTGCGCGCAAAACGTTTGCACGCAATTCCTCACTCTCTATGCGTTCTCAACAGAAAATTGGAATCGCCCCACAATCGAGATTACATTTCTCATGCATTTGCTTGAGGATTATCTCGAAAGCGAAACGCAAACCTATCTGCAAAACAACATTCGATTCCAAACGATTGGCGATTTATCCAAATTTTCGCAACGACTGAATGACAAAATCGCACAGCTCAAGCGAGCAAGCGAAAATGGCACGCGGCTTACGCAGATTCTCGCACTCAATTATGGCAGCCGAGATGAAATTGTACGCGCCGCAAACAAGCTCGCATGCGCGCAGATTCCTATCACACAAGACAGCCTAAACAATGCGCTTGATACGGCGCAATTTCCAAATGTCGACATGCTCATTCGTACAGGTGGCGAACGGCGACTCTCGAACTTTTTACTCTGGCAAAGCCACTATGCCGAGCTTTTTTTTAGCGACACGTTGTGGCCTGATTTCACAACGCATGAGCTCCAACAACTCCTTGAATCGTTTGAGCAGAGGACGCGGCGATTTGGAGGATTATGACACAATGGACAAAAAAAAATTTCGCACCATTGTGCGCAACATGCCGATTCCAAGCGGGCATAAAATCCTCGACAAAACGATTATGCACGCGCTATGGCGGCGATTGCGTGCACTCCAGATAGCACACAACAAACGTTCAAGCAGCCCCTTTTGTGTACTGCTTTATCTCCCATTACCCAATGAAGTCGATATTTTCCCACTATTCACCCTTTTGCGTAAGCAGAAAAAAATACACATTTTTGTGCCTTTTATGGTCGGTATCAGTTTGAAAATAGTAAAATATCGACTGCCATTATTCACAAAAAAATTTGGGATAAAAGAGCCTTTGGAATCGTCTTTTACCCCAAAAACATTCCATGTTGCTGTGGTGCCTATGCTTGGTGTCGACAATCAACTCAAACGAATCGGCTATGGAAAAGGCATGTATGACAGATTCTTTGCAACACTATCCAAAAAGCCCTGCATTTTCTTTGTTGCAAGAGAACTCTATTATTCGCGCAAGAAACTTTGCGATTCGTATGATATTCAAGCAGATGAGGTGCTCACATATAAAATTCACATAAAAAGAGGAAATGATGATAGATTCAATAGAATGGACGCTCCTAAGCTGCATTGTCTGCGCCCTTGTTGCAGGCATCAGCACATACTTGATTAGCCGCAAACTCCACACAGCAAATTGCAAGCTGCATATCCAAAAAGCCCACACAAAAGCTAAGGCAATTGAATACGAAGCTGAAGTTTTACTCAACGAAGCACGCATGCGCGTTAAAGAGCTTGAGCTCAATGCCAAGATGCACTATGACCACGAAGTGGCACAAATCACCAAGCAATACGAAAGCTACATCTCGCATTTGGAAACACAAGAATCCAAAAACAAGCAACAGCTTGATTCGATGATTGCCGAAATCAATATCGAAAAAAGCAATCTGCGCGAGCGCAAACACCATCTCGAGGATCATATTGCGAAATATCAAAAGATTCGCAACGAGTACCAACAAAAGCTTGAGGAAATCACACAATCTTTATGCCATATTGCCTCGCTTACGCGGGAGCAGGCAAAAGAAATGGCGATTACTCGCGCAATGGAGCTTGCGAGGCAAGACATTGCGATGCTCGCAAGAAAGTTTGAGAATCAGGCAAAAGAGGAAGCACGTAAAAAGGCAAACTATATTCTTGCCCAAGCTACAACGCGCTATGCAGGGGAATTTGCCTCTGAACGGCTGATTAATGTCGTTCCGCTACCCAATGATGAGCTCAAAGGGCGGCTGATTGGCAAAGAAGGGCGCAATATCAAATCACTTGAAATGGTACTCGGTGTCGATGTCATCATTGACGACACACCCAATGCGATTGTACTTAGCAGCTTCAATCTCTATCGCCGTGCGATTGCCACGCGCGTGGTCGAGCGACTTGTTGAAGATGGCAGGATTCAGCCCGCACGAATCGAGGAAATCTATGAACGCGTGAAACAAGAATACGAAGACAGAGTGCTTGAAGAAGGCGATGATATTGTCCTCAAACTCGGGCTTGGCGCAATGCATCATGACATCAAACGGCTGATTGGCAAGCTCAAATATCGCGCAAGCTATGGGCAAAACGCGCTCGGGCACAGCCTCGAAGTCGCACATCTTGCTGGGCTCATCACCGCCGAGCTCGGCGGCAATGTCAAGCTCGCTAAACGTGCTGGGCTGCTGCATGACATCGGCAAGGCGCTCACGCATGAATACGAGGGCAGCCACGTCACGCTTGGCGAAGAAGTCTGCAAACGTTGCAACGAACACCCGATTGTCCTCAATGCGATTCTTGCTCACCACGGGCATGAAGAGATTCGCACGATTGAATGCGCCGCCGTGTGCGCCGCAGACGCTCTTAGCAGCGCGCGTCCTGGTGCGCGGCGCGAAGTGCTCGAAAGCTTCCTAACACGTGTCAAAGAGATTGAGAATATCGCGCTTAGCAAATGCGGCGTGTTGCAAGCCTATGCGATTAATGCAGGGCGAGAGTTACGTGTGATTGTCAATGCAGACGTCCTAAGCGATGATGAAAGCGTTACACTCTCGCGCGAGATTGCCAAAGAGATTGAGAGCAGTGTGCAATATCCGGGCGATGTCAAGGTGAGCGTGATTCGAGAAATGCGCGCTGTGAGTATGGCGCATTGATGGACACCGCACGGCTTGAGCTCGTATTCTCTCTTGCGCTTAATTGCGCATGGAAATACCAGCTTTGCACACTCCCAAACCCCGCTGTTGGAGCAGCGCTTTTGGGCAAACATGGTGAAATCATCGCGCTCGGAGCGCATCAATATGCAGGCGCGCCCCATGCAGAAGTGCTTGCCTTGCAACAAGGCTATGCGATTCTAAGCGGAGATGATGCGATTCTCGCACTCCAAGAATCGCAAGCAATCCACGACTATCTGCGCAAAAATCATCATGGAATCTTTCATGATTGCACATTACTTGTTACGCTCGAACCCTGCAATCACGAGGGCAAGACGCCCGCTTGCACGGCGCTACTCATCGATTTGGGGCTGCAAGAAGTCTTGTTTGCGTTGCCAGACCCAACGTCAAAGGCGAGCGGCGGGGGCGCTGCGCTGAACGCTGCGGGAATCCACTGCGGCGCGTTGAGCGATGAGCGGCTCATCATGCAAGCAAAGCGCCTGCTCTACCCTTTCATGACATTACAACAAAAGGGGCAGTTTGTGTGCTTCAAAATCGCACAACGGCTCGATGGCTCGCTTGAAGGTGGGCTGATTAGCTCCCTTGAATCACGCACACTCACACACACGTGGCGCGGCGTGTTCGACTTGCTCGTGATTTCGGGCAGGACAATTCGCAACGACCGCCCAACGCTTGACACACGACTCGCACAAACAGGCAACCCACCAGATGTGCTGATACTCACGCGCGATGCACATTCGATTGACCGCTCGATTCCGCTGTTCCATATCGAACGTAACGTGCATTTTACGAACTCTCCTGATATTTTTCAATCCCTACATACACTAGGAAATTATAAAAATATTATGATTGAAGGAGGCGCAGAACTCTTTACGAGCGTGGAAGCGCATATCGATATGATTGCCCTCTTTCTCGCACCAAATATGGCAGAAAAGGGGCATGTACGAATCCAATCAAGCCTCCCATGGAAGCTATGGCAGAGCCAACAAATCCCTTGCACAGCCTCAATGTCAAGCGATATGCTGCTTTGGCTTGGGCGAGATTAGGCTTTTTTGGTTTCTTTAATCTCTTTAATCCGTGCTGCCTTGCCGCTACGCGAACGGAGATAATACAACTTGGCGCGGCGCACACGACCGATGCGCAAACGTTTGATACTCTCAATACTTTCGCTGTATAGCGGGAAAATACGCTCGACACCAACACCATTTGCGCCAATCTTGCGAATCACAAAAGTACGCCCTGTGCCCTGCCCACTTAGAGCGATACACACGCCCTCGAAATATTGCACACGGCTTTTGTCGCCTTCTTTGATATGGATTCCAACGCGCAGCGAATCGCCCGCCTTAAATGCTGGAATCGCCTGTTTTTGTGCAGCCATTTGGGCTTGTTCAAAATCCTCGATAAATCGATTTCTCATTGTTCGTCCTTATTTGGGTAGCTTGATATAAATCAGGGCGATAATACCGCGTCCTCGCTACCGACATTTGCATTTTTAAAGCTGTTATTTTACGATGATTGCCCTTTGAATATTCTGAAGGCGGAGCGCCAAAACCTTTTTCACGTGAAAATTGGGGCGATTCGAGCAAATTTTGCTCAAAGCTTTCATTAACAAGCGACAAGGGATTACCCAACACGCCCTCAAGCTGACGACAGATGGCATCGCAAATCATAAGCGCGGGCAATTCCCCGCCTGTAAGCACGCAATCACCCAAAGCAAAGAGCTCATCGGCGCCGTATTCAATCGCACGTTCGTCGATTCCCTCATAACGTCCACATACCAAGACGATATGCGATTTTTGAGCAAGCCGCTTTGCGTCATGGGTATGAAACGTTTTGCCTACAGGCTGCACAAAAATGACATGCGCACGTGGACTTTTTGCGCGAATGTCGCCTATGGCGCGACACACGGGCAATGCGTCAATCACCTGCCCCGCACCACCACCAACCTGTGGACTATCCACCTTGCGGTAGCGATTATGTGTGTATTGTCGAAAATTGCAAATTTCGAGCTCGAAGAGTTTCGATTCAAGCGCTCGGCGCAGAATCGAATCACAAAAATAGCCCTCAATCAAAGCAGGAAACAACGTGAGAAAAGAAAAGCGCATCTAGCTTGCTTCAAGAATATCTTTCGCATGGCAGACATCAATGCGATAGCCCGCACCATTCTCGCGGATTTCTTGGATAAAACGTTCAAGAAAGGGCAACATGAACCGCGCGGCATTGCCCGCTTTGACCAAAGCGCAGTCAGTCGCAATCAGTAGATAATCCACCGTCCCAATCCGCTCAATCTCACGCACAATACCCAAAATCTCGCCATTCTCGCAAACATGCGCACCAATGATGTCAAACCAAAAATAGCTACCTTGCGCGAGTGCGCACCATTCACGTGTTTGTTCAAGCGTACACTGCAAAAGCGCACCCGTGAGTGTTGCGCTTTGCTCCTTGCTATCGTAATCTCGGAAATGGATCAGGCATTTTTGTGCATCAAAACTCTGCACACAAAGCGTTTTGCCCCCACAGCAAAACTCGCGCCCGGGGACGAGGATTTCTGGGAAATCGCTTAGAATCTGCAATCGTAAATCGCCCCGCACACCCACTGTCTTGCCGATTTTTGCAACATCGACATACGCGCTCAATCTGTTGCCTTGATGGTGATTTTATACGAGCGCCCGTCTTTTGCTTTGCATGCAGAAACAAGCGTTTTAATCGCGCCAATCATCTTGCCGTCCTTACCAATCAGCCGCCCTGTGTCTTGATTGGACGCATAGACGGTAATCTGCACAAGCTCATTCTCGACAAGCTCGCTCTCAACGCGTACAGATGACGGGTCGAACGCTATTTTGCGAATATATTCTTCGATAAATTTTTCAACCACTCGTTTTGCCTAAAATAGGGCACTCATTTCTGCCCTGTGAGCTTTTGTACTCTTTCGCTCATCTTTGCACCAACACCAAGCCAATAAGATAGACGCTCTGCATCAAATTTGACATTGTCATTTTCAAGCAGCGGGTTATAATAGCCAATCGATTCTATCCAGCCGCCATCTCGTCTCTTGCGACTATCGGTAACGACGATTCGATAAAAAGGTTTTTTCTTGCGTCCCATTCGTGTTAATCTCACTACTGTTGCCATATTGCGTTCTACTCCTTGATAGGTCATAAAGCTAGAATTATAAAAAAAACTGCCTTAAAAATTGCAAAAGTCTCTACATTATTTATTCAACCACCAAAACGTTGCTTACCCTGCAAAAGTCCCATCATATCAGCCAAACCACCTTTATTGTTGGTGAATTTTTTTGCCATTTTTGCCGCATTTTCAAATTGCTTAATCGAACGATTGACTTCTGCCACACTTAACCCAGCGCCATCGGCGATGCGCTTGCGGCGGCTGCCGTTTAGCAACGTGGGGTCTTCACGTTCTTTGGGTGTCATCGAATGCACAATCGCACGGATATGTTTGATGTCTTGGGAATTGTCCAAATCAAAATCTTTGAGCGCACCCGCAAAGTTGTTCATTCCGGGTATCATCGACATAATTGATTGCACCGAGCCAAGCTTTTTGACATTGTCAAGCTGTGCAACAAAGTCGTTAAAATTGAAGCTACCTTTCTTGATTTTTTTTGTAACCTTTTTGATTTCCTCTGCACCCATTACGGCAGTGCTTTTCTCGACAAGCGTCTGAATATCGCCCGCGCCCATCAGCCGCCCGATAATGCGTTCGGGGATAAAGGGTTCGAGGTCGGCGAGCTTTTCGCCATTTCCCACAAAACGTAGCGGAATCCCGAGCTCATAGGCGACACTAAGCGCCACGCCACCCTTGCTATCACCATCGAACTTGCTCAAGAGCACACTCGTAATGCCAAGAGAATCATAAAATGTCTTCGCGCTGCGGATTCCGTCTTGTCCTGTCAGGCTGTCTGCGACATACATTGTCTCTGTCGGCTGCAAGCCTTCTTTAATGCTTTTGAGTTCTTGCATGAGCGGCTCATCAATCGCAAGTCGCCCCGCTGTGTCGACAAGCAAAACATCATAGAGCTCACTTTGCGCCTTTTTCTGTGCACCGAGTGCCACAGCAAGAGGCGTTTCTCCATCGAGTGTGAAAAAATCCACCTCGGCAGTCGCCGCAAGCTGGCGCAATTGTTCAACGGCTGCAAGCCTCTGCATATCGCATGCAGCAAGCAAAACGCGTTTCCCACGTGCTTTGAGATAATAGGCAATCTTAGCGCTTGAGGTTGTTTTACCGCTGCCTTGCAAGCCCACCATAAGCACGATTGTAGGAGGCTTGGGTGCAAATACAAAGCCCTGATGATTCTTGCCCAAAATCTCTTGCAATGAATCCTGCAATGCCTGCAAGAAATTTGCCTTGCCAATGCCCTTTTGCTTCGTGTCAAACTCAACTTTTTTGAGCAATTCTTTGGTAATTTTAAAATGCACATCTGCTTTCAAAAGCGCCTTTTTGAGCTCATCGAGAGCCTTTTTGAGCGCCTTTTCATCGTCTTGAAAACGGATTTTATTGATTGCAGCGCGAAAGGAGTTGCTAAGAGTTTCAAACACAAGGAGCCTCCAAAATCATAAACATAAATATATCCCGCATTATAGCGCACAAAGCACGCAAAAATGCTTAATGGTTTTTGATTATCTTTTTTATTGTATCATATCAGCCTTGCACAATCCATAGTATATTTTATGGTTATTTTATAATAAGGTATAGATTATGACAAATGAAATGGCAACAGACTTTGAGACACTCCTCCATCAAAACAACCTCAAAATCACACCCCAGCGCATAGCGATTCTCAACGAGATTGCGGCGCTTGGGCATGCAACAATCGATGAAATTTATGAAAAAATCAAAACTCTCTATCCCTCGATTTCATTGGCAACAATTTATAAAAACATTACTTCTCTGCAAGAAGTCAACATGATTCATGAGCTCAAACTTCCCAATCAAAAACAGCACTATGAGATTGTCAAAAGTCCGCACATTCACCTTGTTTGCAATGCTTGCGGCATGATTGTTGATATGGACATTCCACATCACAAATTCGTTCAATCATGTGCGCAACAAAGTGGCTACAAAATCACTGAAGCCACGATTGCCTTGCTTGGAACCTGCCCACGATGTCAAGTATCGTAACGTAACCAAACACATTTTCAGACAATTCCATGATTTTTAAGCCACTTAAGAATACAATTCCACATCAATGATACAAGGCAAAGGAGGTTATCATGCTACCAAGTTGGGACGATAGCTTTAGTGTGCATAACGACAAAATTGACGAACAACACAAAAAGCTCTTTGAGCTTGCAAACTATGCCTATATCTGCGCCGATAGGCATATTTCTGGTGCAGAGATTCGGCAGCTTTTGCAGGGATTTTTTGAATATATGAATGAACATTTTCAAAGCGAAGAGGCATATATGCGCTCCATCGGCTATCCGAGGCTCGAGGCGCACCATAAGATTCACGAAGAAATTGTCGCGGGTTTCAAGGAAATCACCAAAACCACGCCCAACGTCATCGAACTCAAAGAAAAGCTTGGAATCATCGCGAAGAATTGGCTGTTGCAGCATATCTTGCAAGAAGACATGCTCATCGAGCGCTACCGCGCAAAAGCTGAAGCAGAAGGGACGCTCAAGGTTGTCCCCGAAGAAATTGTTGTGCCCAAAGCGCCAGAGATTAACGCATCAAAAGCACAATACACATGCGGTTGCGAAGGCAAGAAACATGTCCTCACGCCGCTCGTGCACAAGAAGATTCAGGGCGGCAAGGCATTCAATTGCAAAATTTGCAAGAAGCCGCTGCAATTTGAAAAACTTCTTGAGGCATAGAGTTTATATCAAGGGCTCATGTAATGCATGGCGAATCTCGGTGATTGCATTGGTGCTATCCACGAACACAACAACAGGGCGATAGCTCTCTAGCTCGTCTTCTTCGAGCGAAAAATATGCCATAATAATCACCGTATCGCCAACCTGAACCTTGCGTGCTGCTGCGCCATTCAGGCAGATTTCGCCGCTTTTGCCTTCGATAACATACGTCGAGAACCTCTCGCCATTCTCGACCACAGCCACATCGACTTTCTGCCCCTCGAGCAAGCCTGCTGCTTGCATAAGTGCTGTGTCGATACTAATCGAGCCGCTATAAGCAAGGTTTGCGTTACTCACGCGCGCACGATGGATTTTGCTCTGCAACATTGTTCGTCTCATAGCCACTCCTAAAAGCGGGATTGTAGCATATTTGGATAAATAGATTTGGAACGCAAACATTTCCCGACATTGTCTTGCGAGCGGAACAATCGCCCCGCAATGATGGATAGCGGAATGTACTCATTGCATATTTTGAAAGATACGCCAATACAATGTGGTTGTTCTGTTGCAAAATCTCATTGACAGATGTACAATTAAATTATTCTGCCTGCTCCCCACAAGGAGAAAAAACATGATTTGGACTCACATGAACAATCATTCCTGTGTTGTTTGCAAGCATAGTTTGCAAATATTTTTTTGCAACAAATTCGGGCTGCAGTAGAATGCTAGATTCATTGCCAAAATTGGCAATACGCATTGGTGTGCGTGTTCGCCCTGGAATCACACAATTCACAGCAATATTTTCTGTACTCCATTCATCACTAAGTGCTTGGGTGAGATTGATAATACTTGCTTTCAACGAAGAATAAATGCAATATCCCTCGCGACCCTTGCTAAAACTGCTTGAGCTTGTTAGAATCAATACTCCATGCGAACGCAACAAATGAGGATAAGCAGCTTTAGCCACATAGAGATTCCCTGTGTAATTTGTAGCAACAAGCTCTTCTATTTGCGCATTTTCTGTTTGCACAAGTGGCTGTTTATAGAGAATTCCTGCAAGATTCATGATGGCATCAATTTTGCCATTTTTTTCAGCAATGTCGCAAAATGCAGATTCTAATGCGGCATAATTGCAAATATCTACACCCATGCGGCGCGAAAGGGCAAACGCCTTTGCGCCATATTGTGTCGCAATCTGTACAATGCTTGCCCCAATGCCGCTTGTCCCGCCCAAAACGACAATCACTTTGTCTTTTAGACGTGCGATTGTTTGTGTAACATTGCTTGTTTTTAGATAGAACAAATGCTCGATATAAGCGAGGTCTTGCACATGGGTTAGTTTGTGGTTATCGTATTCTCCCTTGACAACACCAATCTGTGCTTGGGGGCAATAGGCAAGCAAAAGCCCGCAATCATCAGAGAAAGTATCAAGTTTAGGATTCTCTTTGTATGCTTGGTGGTATGCAGCATAGAGTTGCGCAAATCTAAAGCCCTGCGGCGTTTGTCCATAATAGAGATTCTCGCGTTTGGGAATATGAGAGATGATACCATTTTTTGCTTCAAGAATCGTATCAATCGCTAAAACGGCGGTGTCGATAGCATCATAGTTTTCTAGCGCACAAAGTGCTTGCAAAAGCACATTAGAGCTCAAAAGTGGACGCACAGAATCATGCACAAGCACACGCGCATTGGGTTCTATCTGTGGTGCTAGGGCTTGCAGGGCGCAAAAAGTGGATTGGTTGCGCGTTTGCCCACCTTTGATAATCAAAATGGGCTTGTTGCCATAGCTTGCAAAAAGCTTTTGCGTTTGTTCGATATATTCGGCACAAACAACAAGGACAATTTGAGAAATTTCTGGGCATTCATAGAATGCATGCACGCTGTGTTCTAGACAAGTTTTTCCTGCAAATTTTAAGAATTGCTTAGGAATGCTAAACCCAAGCCTCTCCCCTTTGCCCCCTGCAAGGATAATGGCAACATTATATGGCATTTGTCCTCTCCTTATTTTTCTCTAGCTTCAACACAACCTCTTGCATCAAACTCCTTATCCTTTTGTTAAGGCTATGCTCGCAGAATCACCAATGGGCACAAACGACACATGGTTTTTTGACGCAAATGTATTCACTGCTTGCAGCACACCTTGAAATAATGGGTCGAAATAATCATCAACCAAAATCACTCCACCACTCACGAGACGTGGATAGAAAAATTCAAGCCCAGCTAAAATGGGGTCGTATAAGTCCGTGTCCAAACTCACAAAGCAAAAACGTTCGTCTTCGAGCCCCTTTGCCGTTTGGGGAAACCAACCTTTGCGTACAATGCAATTTTGCGCATGGGGCATTTTAGAAAGGACAAGTTCTACACTTGTGTTGGTAAAAACATGCAAAAAAGATTGCACTTCAGGAATCTCGCGTTCCATATCTTTTGCCGCAAAACTCTCAAATGTATCAAAAAGATAAAACTTCTTGCTTGGAAAATGCATGTTGATAAGCCGCGCAAACTCACCGCGATACACGCCGCATTCGGCAACATCGCCAGCAAGATTGCGCTCTTTGGCGACTTTTGCAAAGTTTTCTAAAAATGTGTGGCGCGCCGTGCTACGGGCGGTAACGAGGCTAATATCGATTTTGTGGCTTGGGATTTTAAGCTCGGATTCGAGCTGCTGCACCACCTCACGATGGCACATATAGGTCGAGACAAGCACCTTATCAAAATGAAGATCAAGCAGAATCTGTGGAGGTTTTATCTCATAAGCAAGCATTTGGGGGGGGGGGGGGGGGGGGGGGGGGGGGGGGGGGGGGGGGGGGGGGGGGGG
>CAMWUR010000007.1 GCA_947177485.1 uncultured Helicobacter sp. | reverse complement strand
GATGATACTGCTCTTTGCAAGAGTGGCAAAGTAGGTTGGTGCGGGGAGGGGGAGAAGTATAGATTATCAGAGAGATTCTGAGAACATGAAACAAACCAGACAATATTTTTATGTGCCTTTCAGTGAAAAAGTGTGGACAGTCAGTAAAGAAGAGCAGGCAGAAGAGGATATTTCTCCTAACAAATGGGACTATGGAGATAATGACCACAAAACTCGTTACGAAAATATAAGAGAGGCTACAGAGGGCGACATAATTTTATGTTCCTACAAACAAGAAATTATAGCGATTGGTGAAGTTTATGATTTTAGCGAAGCTCATGATAGCTATACTTATTTTAAAGTAACCACGAAACCCGAAAAGATAAAGCCTTTTTCTCGTGAATATATCGAAAATAAAACAGCCATTAAGATTAGGTCTTATGGCAGACATGTTAAGCTTAAAGCAGAACAGATAAAGGTTGCCCAATGGATACAACAATGCTATGAGCAAGACAGAGAGATACCTTTTGAAGTCAACTGGGAGGACGAAATGACTACTTCAAATACAAAACAACCGCTCAACCAAATTCTTTATGGACCTCCTGGCACAGGCAAAACTTATCACACGATAGATAAGGCGTTGGAGATTCTACTTGAATACAAAAAAATAGAATCTATCCCCGAAAGTCGCGAAAAGAAAAAGAAAATCTTTGATGAGTTTAAAGAAAAAGGACAAATTGAATTTGTTACTTTTCACCAAAGCTATTCCTATGAAGAGTTTGTTGAGGGAATAAAACCTGTTTTGAGTGATAACAATGAGGACGATAATGAAAGAAATGATAAGGTAGCATATAAAATATCGTCAGGTATTTTTAAAAAAATTTGTGAGAAAGCAAGAAATAATTTTGACATATCTAAGCAAAAAATTGAAAATACACAGCAAAATATCTCAATAGATTACAATAAGACACTATGGCGACTCTATACGATTCCCGATGAAACACCCAAGAGTGATTTTTTTGAAGAATGTATCGAAAAAGAACAAGTTTGGGTTTCTAAACAGGATAGTAAGGGCAAGATTGAAAATGATGAGATAAGAGGCGATTACCTAGTAATTCCTACGGCAAATAAAGGAAGGAGTAAGACAATCAGGGCATTTGGCGTATTTGGTGATTTGATAGAGGAAAGAGAAAAAAGAGTCTACCGCAAAGTGAAATGGTTATGGAAAGATACATCGCAAGAAGGCGTGTTCATTCTAGAGGCAAATTTTGCACGCAATACTTTTCAGAGAGTCATCAAGGCTAAGAGCAAAGTCTTGCAAACTATTGAGAAAATATTGCAACCAGAAAGAGAACTTAAACCATACATCCTCATCATTGACGAAATCAATCGGGGGAACATTTCCAAGATTTTCGGCGAACTTATTACGCTCATAGAGCCTAGCAAACGAATCGGAAATGATGAAGAAGTCAAGGTAACCTTGCCTTATAGCAATGAAGAATTTGGTGTGCCCAAAAATCTTTATATCATCGGTACAATGAATACAGCAGATAGAAGTATTGCGCTGCTTGATACCGCATTGCGCAGGAGATTTGAATTTATTGAGATGATGCCAAAACCCGATATTTTAATAAAGCCTTGTGAAAAAGTGGATTTAAAACAACTTTTAGAAAAAATGAATGACAGAATCGAATTTTTACTCGATAGGGAACACACCATAGGACATTCATTTTTTATCGGCATAGAATCTGTAGATGAGCTTAAAGAAGTTTTTGCAAAAAAGATTATCCCGCTTTTGCAAGAATATTTCTATGATGATTATGCCAAGATTGATGCTGTGCTAAATGATAATGGAATGGTAGAAGTTCAGAAATCTAAAGTATCGTCTTTGTTCCCCAATAAAGATAAAGATTTGGATTTAGAGGATAAAAATATCTATGAAATCACAGATTTTAAAAATTGGAATGAGAAAAATTTCCAGAAAATTTATGATAATAATATCCAACTAAATGATAAAAAAGACAATGAATAAAAGTTTATGTATTGCCGAGTGGCAAAGTTTCGGCGTTGATGAGATAAAAGGCGCTATGGGTTGCCATGATTCTGCTAATGTAGAATCTTGCAATGACGAAAAAGCTCAAACAATCTTTGATGAGCTTAAAGATTTTGCACATCAAGAAGGGAATCATTGTTTTTTAAAATTCAAAAATTCTAAGACTCTGGTTGCGCAAAATTATGTCGGGCTGATTCAAACCAAAAGCGGCTTTTGTGTGGAGATTCTGCCCAAAACTTTTCGTACTGCCAATGAAACTCAAGGCTTTGAGGTGCAACAAAAAGATGAAAGGATAGATTCTGCCAAAGAACTTTTGTGTGAAATGCTTAAAACCCTTAAAGATTCTCCTTTCAAACGTAGCCATTTTGCGAATTTAAGGGCGCAAAATATGTCGTTACTTGAAATTTTTATCGCAATGTTTCTCAATGAATTGGATAATCTCGTTAAAAAAGGATTAAAAAGTAGCTATGTAACACAAGAGGAAAATCGCAAATTTCTAAAGGGCAAATTGCTATTCAATCAGAATCTTAAACACAACCTCACTCACAAGGAGAGATTTTTCACGACAAGCGATGAGTTTAGTACCAACATTGCCCCCAATCGTATCATCAAAAGCACATTAGAGCTTCTTAGTCGTCAAACCTTTTCTTCAAAAATATATGCTCGCCTTACTCAAATGCGTTTTATTTTTGCAGATATTGCATCGAGTCAAAATATTGATAAGGATTTGAGTCAATGTGCCAATTCAAGGCTTTTCGATGCCTATGATTTGGTTTTGCAATGGTGTAAAATATTTTTGAAAAAGCAGACTTTCACCCCATATCAAGGGAGCAATAAAGCCTTTGCCTTACTTTTTGATATGAATACACTTTTTGAAAGCCTTGTGGCAAGTGAGCTTAGAAAATCAGAGGTTAGAGAAAGAGTGTTGAAAAAAATTGGCGATGATGATATTCGTATTGAATCTCAACCTCAAGAAAACAGCAAATTTTTAGCCCAAGAAAAAGAAAGTAGGCAAAACAGATTCCGACTTAAGCCCGATATTGTAGGATATGAGAATGTAGATAACGATTCAAAACCTGCTTTCATTGCTGATACAAAGTGGAAAATTTTAAGCGATGGTTCTAATAAAAACTATGCTATTTCACAAAATGATATGTATCAAATGTGGGCGTATCTTTCTAAATATAAATGCGAAAAAGGCTTTTTGATTTATCCTGAAATTACAAAAAATAATAAGGAACCTCATTCCTTTAAATCCAAATTCCCAGATAGGGAATTCGCATTTACCTTTAAAACCGATTTTCAGACAAAGTTAACAATATGCTTCTTTCCATTATTTATAAACTCCAAACACTAAGGAGTAACCATGAAACACATCTTCTTTGGCGTAGCGTTGCATTGTATGTCAAGCTATACCACTCATCTCATAAAGCATTCATAAGTACAAAAGATAGAATGAAAAAACTTTTATCATTATAAACAAGGGACCAAACGTGGACTTCTTACTTATCCTACTGATTCACCTTTTTGCCCTATTGCTTCCTGGTCCCGATTTTTTTATCGTAAGCTCGTATGCCCTGAAGGCAGATTTTAAAAAAGCATTATCGGTTGTTTTTGGGATTTCTTTGGCTGTTTTTATCTGGATTGTTTTGTCTCTAGGCGGCTTAAAGATTGTTTTTGATGTTTTTCCGCTCATGAAAACTCTATTGACTTTTTTGGGTGCGTCTTATCTACTCTACTTGGCTTTCTTGCTTTTAAAAAACTTGAATCAAAAAGAAAATTTTGAAAATTTGAGCTATACAGATAAACCTTTCATGATGGGTTTTATAACAAACATCGGCAATATTAAGGCTATATTCTATTTTAGTAGCATTTTTTCAAGTTTGAATTTTGCTTATGATTTCTTCACTCTCGGCTTTCTCGTTTGTCTTTTGGTAGCAGAAAGTTTTTTATATTTTTTGCTAGTGGCTCTCTTGTTTTCAAATGCACATATCAAAAATGTATACCTGAAACATTCTAAAAAAATAGATTTTGTTTGCGCTTTGGTTTTTATTGGTTTTGTTTTATACCTCGTCAGCAGTCTTTATGGGGAGTTTGCAAATGCCTAAAAGCATGAAAGATTGAATATGATATATGACAACCAAAATGCCCCAAGAATCACCCATAAAATCATCGCCCGCATCGACAAAATTCTTATAAGTCAATCAAACAAAGCGCTCCTAAAGCCACACCTCCAAAAAATTTAAATATTCTTTGTTCTGCAAAATCAAAAATCAAATAATTGCTTACAATTTAAGCCCCACCTCAAAAATATTTCGCTATCATTACCAAATAAATAGCAAGCCAAATCCCCAACAATTCTAAACCTTAAGGAGCATCCATGAACCTCATTCTCTTCGGCGCGGCGATGTCTTCTCGCCGATTCGCGTACGATTGCCTGCAAAAGGGCGATACAATCCTCTTTTTCGCAGACAACGACCCAAACAAGCAAAATACGACCCTCACGCTCGAGTGCGGCGGGGGGGGGGGCAGATTAGGCTTTGATGTCTTGCCGCCTAGCGCAATCCTCGAGCACAACTTCGACAAAGTCGTCATCGCGACCCTAGCAGGTGCAAGCGAGATTCGCGCACAGCTCACCGAGATGGGCATCGCGCCGCACAGAATCGATGATAGCTATGTCGCGACCTACCTCGCCTCGCTTCAAAACTTCTTGCAAAACTTCGCAATGCTCGCAAAAGAGCGCGCCCTTAGTGGCGATTGCGCCGAAGTCGGCGTCTATCGCGGCGACTTTGCGCGGCACATCAACGCGCATTTCCCGACCAAAAAACTCTATCTTTTCGACACATTCGAGGGCTTCGCGGCAGCAGACTTGCGCGCCGAAAGCGCGCTTGTGCAGGGCATGGGCGCGGGGCATTTTGCCAACACGTCTGTGGAACTCGTGCTTTCCAAAATGCCACACAAAGAGCAATGCGTGGTGCGCAAGGGCTGGTTTCCCGACACGGCGCGCGGGCTCGAGGATTCGCGCTTTTGCTTCGTGCGGCTCGACACCGACCTCTATGACCCAATCCTTGCCGGGCTCGCGTTTTTCTATCCGCGCCTTGTTCCCGGCGGAATCCTCATTGTCGATGACTACTTCAGCACCTATGATGGCGTCAAAAAGGCTGTCGATGCCTTTGCCGCCAAGTCGCAGATTCCGATTGTGCCTATTGGCGATGGAATCAGCGTTGCGCTCGCGAAATGAGCACCCCCACGTAGCAATCCAACGTCATGGAATCTTGATACGTTTGATGCCACGAGGTGGGGTAAGCAAACAATATTGATTGCCACGTTCGCTTTGCTCGCTCGCAATGACGAAAACATTGCCAATGTGTTTGCGCGCTACACTAGCATGCGCGCGCTCAATGTCAAGGCGATTTTGCAGAGCGAGCACACGGGAATCTTGCAATGGTGATTCCGCCCTTGCGCGGGATTTGCGCTAGTCAACCAAGTGCAGCAAATGCCCATAGCCCTCTTTTTCCATCTCCTCTTTGGGGATAAACCGCAGCGATGCGCTGTTGATGCAATAGCGCATACCACCCGCCTCTTTGGGTCCGTCGTCAAACAAATGCCCCAAATGCGCGTTGCCTGCGTGGCTACGCACCTCTGTGCGAATCATGCCAAAGCTCTTGTCGGTGTGCTCTTGCAGGCGCGTGCCCGCAATGGGTTGGGTGAAGCTAGGCCAGCCAGTGCCTGAATCGAACTTGTCTTTTGACGAAAATAGCGGCTCGCCTGTGGTGATGTCGACATAGATTCCTTTTTTGTGGTTATCCCAATATTCATTCCTAAAAGCGGGTTCCGTGCCATTTTTCTGTGTAACATGGTATTGTAAATCAGTGAGATTCTTGCGCAATTCTGTATCGCTAGGCGCTTGATAATCCTTTTTCCAAATATGCGCCAAGCTCGAATCTGTCGCCTTTTCTGCCAATGCAAATTTGTCTTTGCCAATATGACAATAGCCGTCTGGATTCTTGTCGAGATATTTTTGGTGGTATTCTTCAGCTTTATAATAATGTTCCAAAGGCTTGAGCTCAATCATAATTTTTTGCCCCGCATAGTTTTGGGCGAGCTGCTCAAGCGAACGTTGCGCAATGTCCTTATCTTGACTATCAACATAATAAATCCCGGTGCGATATTGCGTCCCTTTATCGTTTCCTTGCCGATTCAGCGATGTCGGGTCGATGATTTTATAATACATCTCGAGGATAAAGGGTAGGCTCACAATCGTGGGGTCATAAACGACACGCACTGTCTCGGCGTGGTTTGTGTTGCGATAGACGACATCTTCGTAGCGCGGATTTTGCGTGTGCCCGTTCGCATAGCCGACATCAGTTGTCATCACGCCCTTGATGGAACTAAAGTATTTCTCGACTCCCCAAAAGCAGCCGCCTGCAAGATAGATTTCTTTTGTGTGCATCGTGTCCTCCGATTTGAATTGAGTCGCCGCATCTTTGCTTGCCGTGCTGTTTGTGAGTGAGTATGCAACAGCAAGCAGTAGGAAAGCGGCGCATAGAATCGTGATTTGTTTCATTATTTCTCCTTTTGCACACGCAGTCTATCGATTTTTACCAAACCAAAAGTAACGCGCAATGATTCCCAATTTTTCAGCATTTTTTAAGCGAGTGGGGGAGGGGGTAGAATTTTGCTTTGCTGCAAAAAGGAGGCGAGATGGCGCAAGAAGCGGGGCGATTTCCATGCACAATGTGTGGTGCATGTTGTCGGCATATTAGCGGAATCGCCGAGCTTGTATATCGTGCTCGCTCGCAATGACACATGGAATCTTGTCATGTTGAGCGAAGCGAAACATCTCTGCGGATTTTAAGACTTTGAGATTCTTCAGCCTAAAGGCTTTAGAATGACAAATTGTCATTTTTTTAAGATTCGTTTCTCTTTCTTTTTTGCTAAGGGGGACAGGGGGCTTAATTGCGAAGTAGCCCCCTTATCCCCCCCCTTAACAATTCCCCAAACTCCTGCACGCTTTTTAAATGTATGCTACGCTTGTATATGTCAATAGTCCACAGCGCTGCGTCTATGTGATGAGCAATAGCAGAATTGGAGGTGCGGTTTAACTGCACATTGTGTTAGAATTGTCTCACCAAGTGCGACTAAAGTCGCACCTCCAAAAATATGCGGAATTGCGAATGATTCTAGTGTCATTGCGAGCGAGTGGTGCAAGCGTGGCAATCAACCTTCTTTGAATGCTCGGCATGTTGGATTGCCACGAGGTTTAATGGACACTCGCAATAACGTAAACATCGGAGGTGCGACTTTAGTCGCACGCATGATTTGATATGTGCGGTTGAAACCGCACCTCCATTGTTTCTATCTTGTTGTTGCGAGGCTGCGTGCAGCCGAAGCAATCAACTATGCTCTTGCACTAAATAATTCGACATTGTTGTCGGCGACTTCGCCTTTGATGGCATCAATCACACTCTTAAGCTCTTTGTCAAGCTCTGTGAGCGGTTTCTCTGTGTCGCGCTTGTCTAGCGAACTTGTAATGATTTTCTGCAAATCCTGCACTTCAATGCCTGTGACGTCTGAAAGTGTTTGCAATGTGTTGCTATCCACCTCTTCTTGCAGCTTTGCGAGCTCGTCTGTATCGAGCTTTTCATCCTCTTTTTTGTTTGCAACAACACTGCTGCTGCCTAGCGCGCTTCGTTCCTCGGGGCTTAGGGCGGCGAGGTTGCCGTCTTGCTGCTGCAATTTGCGCATGGCTTCTTGTGTTTGTTGCGCTTGTTCCAATGCCTTTTTTTGCATTTCGGTAACCGATTCTGCTGCTCGGGCAAAATGCTCGATAACCATGCGCATCAAATCAAAACCAGCCGAGATAGCCTGCATTCCATAGTCTTCAGCTTCTGATTCTTGGCTCACACCCTGTGCGCCTGCAATGGCACTTTGGATTCGAATATCTACATTGGCAATTGCCTCGCTCTCTGTCTCATATTCGCCCAGCCGCTCGAGCTTGCCGTCAAGATTCTTGTCTTTTTGAATCATCACATTCAGCGCGTCTTCAATCGTCATGGGCTTGTTGCTATCAAAGCGCGCATCAAAAGACGCATAGCCGCTAATGGCGAGCTCAATATCGGCGCTACCATCAAGCGCAAATTGCCCCGTGCTAAAAAGGGAATTTTTGAGGTTTTTCGTTTCTGTGTCGCTAATCCGACCATTTTTGTCAGAATCTGCGGCGAGATAGTTTTGACGATAGGCAACATCGCCAAACCAACCGCCCACAAAGGCTTCGGCATTGCCATTGAGCCGCACAACGCCGTCTTGCCGTTGGTAGAAATCGCTCGAGCTAAAATGCGCTTGCAGCTTTGCAAAATTTTCTTGCGAGAGGCTTAGGCTAACGCGTGCGCCACTTTTTGGGTCATTGAACATCACCTGTGTGGTGCCTGAAGCGATGATATTGCTATCATTCACAAGAAACGCATTGTTCTGCCGCAACGCGCTCGCGCCGCTTAGCCCGCGCAGCCTGTCTTGTTCCTCTTCGTTTGCCAATGCGCTCGTGTCGCGGTTTTGCACTGTTGCTTGCATTGCCGAAAACACGGTGCCATTCAGCAGGCTGTATTGAGACATTATCATGGGGTTTCCTTTGTGTGTATTTTGCCTCTTATCCCCCTAGCGGGCGGGTGTCCCCGCTTAGCGCCGATAATAAGGAATGTAAATCGTTGGTCGCCCTTCTTTGAGGGCTTGTCGGTGGTAGTAGAGGTTGCGCATATTCGCTGCATAGGCATAGTTGATTTTATAATACCCACCAACGATGTTGCTTTCCTCGTCTGCGCTAAGGAGCCTTGCCCCTTCGCTTTGTTCTGTAACCGCACCAGCACTTGCTATGGACAAGAGGTCTGTGTTCTCAAGAGAATCTGCAGCAAAAGCTGTTCCTCCAACGACGGCTGCTGCCGCTACACTGATAATAAACTGACGCATTTCTGCTCATTTAAATAAAAAATCTGGCTTTCGGTAGCCCCTGCGAGCGTCCCTAGGCAGTTGGTATTCTAGCAGTATAAACCTGATATATTCCTTAAATTTTTAAGAAATACATATATATATTGTTTGTCGGGGCAAACGAGAATCGAGCTATATCATGCCATGTTGTGGGCGGAGGCATTGGATTTTGTGTTGGATTCTGCATGGGTCGATTTGGAGATACGACTCAAGTCGCACCTCCATTCATGTTGAGCGTAGCGAAACATCTCATGATTCTCAATCTTTTGAGATTCTTCAGCCTAAAGGTTTCAGAATGACAATCACCCATCATTGCGAGCGAGCACAACGTGCGAGCGTGGCAATCGACATCATCGAGCGTTAAAAAATAAGACTAGGTCCTATTGACAAAAATGGCAGAAAATAATATAATAAGAATTGTTATCTATTTTATCAAAGGAGATTTGATGTCTGTTCTTGTGATTGGTGGGGACGAAATCGTCCCGATTAAGGCTGTTTTGCATTCTTTGGGTTGCGAACTGATTACGCATTGGGACGCGCGCAAAGAGAGTATCAATCATAAAAAGATTCCGCAAAGCACATCGTGCCTGATTTTGCTCACAAATTTTCTCAATCATAATACCATGAAAAAGTTTCGCACAGAGGCAAAAAAGCGCAACATTCCGACAATCTGCTCGAAACGAAGCGCAAGCTGCGTGTATGGAGAGTTTTGCAAAGTCTTTGGAACGCAATGTGAGGGTTGCGACAAAGAATGTCAGAATCGCTAGGCAAGCCCTGCTTGCAGGTTTGCAAACATTTCTTGTGCTTTGTCCTCATCGCTAAAAGTTTCGAGGACGACCTTGCCACCCTCATGAATGAGCACAATACTATATCGGATTCCGCCACGTTCGTTGTGTGCAACGAGCGTGTAGCCGATGATTTTTTCTGCCTTGACGCTTAGTTTTAGTAAATATTTATCTTTGACTTCTCCGTCAATCGGTGTTGTTTTGTCGTAATTGATGATACTGCTCATGCTGTTCCTTTGCCAAAATAATGTTTACGCAAGACGAATCCAAGCGGATAGCAGAGTGCGAACATAAGCCGCACAGGCAGGCTGTCTAGCTCACAGAATCCGCGACAAAAACCGCGCCCAAGATATTGCACAAACAGAATGTATTTGAGCAAATGTTTGCCCAAAAAGCGCGGATAGCGCCATAGTAGCAGGGCATCGTGGTTGAGGACATCGCGCGATTCAAACCAAAAGCCCAAAGCCGCCTTTTGTCGGATTCCGACACTCAATGACGGCTCTTCTTCATTGGTGTAGTAGATGCGCAATCGTTGGTTCAGTCGCACACCAAAAGGACGTTCTTGCAGAATGATTTTATTCCAAAAATGGCTTTCGGGAATAAATCCTAATTGCTGTTCTGATTCGGATAGCACAAAATGTTTGCGCATCATCGCCGCATTCATCGCAAACCAATTCTCGCCAACGCGCCCAATCTCGCCGCCAAAATGGAATCGCTTAGGGTCAAATATGCCCTCGCTTGCATAGTTTTCGCCCACATGTGCGCCCTTTTGTGTCTGACACAGCGCATAGATTCCATTACAATGCTGCTTTTGTTCGGGTGAGAGCGCTTGCCAAGCGGTATGAAAAACCTCGAGGCTTTGTGGCAAAAACGCATCGTCTGAATCGGCGATGAGAATGAGTTCGCCCACCACTTTTGGAATCGCCAATATGAGTGCGCTCGTTTTGCCGCCATTTTCTTTGTAGATATAATGTATACAAAAATGCGCCTCTTCTTGCCATTGTGCAATCTGTTCGCGCGTGTTGTCTGTGCTGCCATCATCGACCACAATCCATTCAAAACGAGTATATGTTTGTGTCGCAAGGCTCGCATAGACGCGATGCAATGTATGACAGCGGTTAAATGTTGACGTGATAATGCTAAAAATAGGCGAGTTTTGCAAATTATTGCCCGGTTACCCGCGTTGTATAGACGGTATAAACGCCCAAAACGTTAAAGGCGCGATGTTCGACCGTGCCAATGCTTTGGATTCCGCCATTCTTTGCCGCTGTCGCAACGCTGCAATCGCCCGTGGCAATGAGCGCTATATAGCTTTTGCATTCTGCCTCGCCCACTTTGTTGCCCATTTTGCCGCTTCCGACGTTGTTCCCGGCGAACGAGCCGCTGTGCCAGCCTGTGTTTGTCGCGTTGGTTTCCATGAAAATACCGCCGCGCACGGGCGTGGGCATGGTCGCTGTCGAAACATTACCATAGCATGCCGCGAGGCTCGCTGCCAAAACGCAGCTGCTAAGGGCTAAAAAAGCCTTATTCATGCTCGCTCCTTAGTTGCCACCCACTTTTGTGGTATAGGTTGCATAGATTCCCAAAATGCTATGCGTGTGGTGGTCAACAGTCGAGACTTGCGTGATTCCACCATTCTTTGCTGCTGTCGCAACGCTGCAATCGCCTGTGGCGACCCAGCCTAGAATCTCGGTACATGTGGCTGTGCCCGTTTTGCTCGCGCGTCCGCCATTGCCGACATTGTTTGGTGTGGGGGCGTGCACGTCTTTGAAAATAAATCCCATTACAGGGTCGTTTGCTCTAAGCCCTGCGGCACAACCTGTCATGATGACGGCGCTCAAAGTTGTGATTCCAATGAATTTTGAAACCATTTAGACTCCTTATATTTGAAAAATAAAACCAGTATTGTAGGCATATTTTTCTTATATATTGCTAAAAATATGCAATGATGTTGGGTAACCGAGAGTCGTTGATTGTTTTGGTTGTTTTGCAGCCTCGTAATGACATCTTGATTTGCCATTGCTCATTGATTCCAACGTCCCAGCCACAGCGCGCAACGTCTATGTTCGAGTCAAAAGGCATAACATAGATGCAGCGCTGTGGCTGGGACGCTTATATGATGCGCAATAGTAGATAAGAGAATCCGGGATTCCGTCATTGCGAGCGTCCGCTAGGACGCGTGGCAATCCACAGTCTCTGAATGCTCAACACGGTCGATTGCTTCAGGGCTTGCCCCTCGCAATGACGAAAAAATGGAGGTGCGATTTCAATCGCACATCAACAAGTATCGCATACCAAGTGCGACTAAAGTCGTACCTCCGAATATTCCATTTGTCATGTTGAGGCAAAGTCGAAACATCTCATGATTCTTGCAACATGAGATTCTTCAGCCTAAAGGCTTCAGAATGACAAGTTATGAGATTTTTTTGAGATTTTCAATGTGGTTGTTTTCTAATGTCATATTGAGCGAAGCGAAATATCTCGTCATTGCGAGGATTGCTTAGAATCCGAAGCAATCCACGACGTTGGGCAACCAAGAATCGTTGATTGCCAAGCATTCCATGACGGTTGATTGCCACGTTCGTTGCACGCGCTCGCAATGACGATTTGTTAGGATTTATCGGGTGCAATCTTGCGCCACAATCCAAAGATTCGATTCCAAAGCCCGTTTGATTGTTCGCGCTTTTGTTGTTCGCAGAGAAAGGTAAAGAATGGGTCACTGATTCCTTCAAGCAAGAATTTTGATTCATCATCGAGCGCGCCTTTGTCCAAAAACATGCGCACGCCGCGATTCCATTGGGCTTCGAGTTCGAGATAGAATGTCCAGAGATTCTCAAAATCTTCATTATTCATGCCATAATCACGAAAAGATTCGCGGATTTTTTCTGTTTCGCAGCCTTCAATGCGCAGAGATTGCAACAGATAGACAAACAGCTGCACGCGTTCTTGAATGTGTGGAGGCAACACTACACAAGCCCCACACGTTCTTTTGCGAGAGTGTAGCGCACAGAGGCAATCTCACTTGCTTTGTTTGCGCCTTGTTGCAAGATTTTTTGCACATGTTGCATGTTTTTTGACAAAGCCGCATAACGTTCAGCGATAGGCGCAATTTCAGCGATAATCGCTTCGCCAACACGTTCCTTAAGCGTCCCATAACCCTTGCCTTCAAATTCACACAGAATCGATTCTGTGTTGTACCCCGTGAGGCTTTGGTAGATTGTAAGGAGATTATAGACACCTTTTTGCTCGGGATTGAATGCAATCTGCCCGAGTGAATCGGTCGTGGCTTTTTTGAGTTTGGCGCGCACGGTCTCGGGCGAATCGAGAATCGTAATCATACTATTGGGGTTGCCATCACTCTTGCTCATTTTTTTGCTTGGGTCTGTGAGACTCATCACGCGCGCGGTAAGCTGCGGAAAGATAGCTTTGGGAATCTTAAATGTCTCGCCATATTCATGATTAAAGCGAATCGCCACATCGCGCGCAAGCTCGACATGTTGACGTTGGTCGTCTCCCACAGGGACGCTATCGACATCATAGAGCAAGATGTCTGCTGCCATGAGTGCTGGGTAGTTGAATAGCCCTGCGTTGATGTTTTTGGGGTGCTTCTGGCTTTTGTCTTTGAATTGAGTCATGCGCGAGAGCTCGCCCATAGAGAGATGGCATTCCAAAATCCACGCAAGCGCCGTGTGCGCATCAACACTCGATTGGATAAACAATGTTGCTTGCTCGGTGTCGATTCCGCATGCAAGCAGCAGCGCGGCGAGCCTGTGGGTCGTTTCGAGCAATGTTTGCGGGTTTTGCCGAATTGTGATTGCATGTGTGTTGGCGATGCAAAAAATGCAGTCGGTGTGTTTTTGGGTCTGTACCCATTGTTTGACAGCACCAAGGTAATTTCCAAGATGAATAATGCCTGTTGGCTGGATTGCCGAAAACACACGTTCCTTCATTCATGATTCCTTTGATAAAATGCTGCCATTGTACCAAAAGCGGCTTAATTTCGTCTCGTTCCGACAAAATAGAGTACTTCAAACACAAGCTTATTTTCTTGAAAATGGCGCAGCTTTTGTGTTTGTGCTGTGTCGAGCGTGGTTTGCCCACGGATTCCGCTTTTTTGGAGATAGCGCAAGAGTGCGTGGAGATTCTCGAAAGATATGGTATAGAGTTGTGGCAGGCAGAATCCGCAAAAAACCGCCTCGAGTTTGTGGCGCAATGTGGCAGAATCAAGCAATGGCGATGGGATTCCCACAAACGCATGCAGCTCGTGTAGGCTACGTGCGGTGAAAATCGCCGCGCCCAAATGTGGAGCGATGTTCGCAATCTCAAGGAGTGTTTGTTCCAAATCATCTGCCCATTGCAGCGATGAGCTTGCAAGTGCGACATCGAATGTCTCATCGCCGATTTGTGCCCGAAGTGGGCGATTGAAATCGCCACAAACAAGCCGCACAATGGGCGAACGAGCGTGCAAATCCAGTAGATTTGGCGCGCTATCGAGCCCAACAAATGTATGCAATGGGGACACAAACGGGCTTTGTGGTGAATCTATCGTGCGCACTGTGTCAATCTGTTGCCACATTGCGCCATTGCCACAACCGATGTCGATACACGAACGCATGGGGGGGAGATTTGCCGCACAGAGTGCGAGCAGCTCACCTGCAATGCGATGTTGCAAAAAATTGAATGTCGGATAGGTTGTTGCATTGTTGTTGAAAGATTCCATAGAAGATATTGTATCCATATTTTTTATCATACTCATTTGTTTGGGTAAGCTTGCGCTTTAGCTCTTTCTTATCCACTCTATGCTAGGATAGGCATTTCAAAATGCAAAAAGGGGGCAGTCTAAAGAATGCAAATCATCGCAACGACAGATGAGATATTTGGGCAAAAGTTCGCTGCTTTGCTTGCGCGTGGAGCAATGGATATGGCTAGTGTTGCACCCGCTGTGCAGGCGCTGCTTGACGATGTGCGCGCTCGCGGCGATGTGGCGGTTTTGGAGCAGATTGCGCGCTTTGATTCGTGGAATCCGCGCCAAATTGAAGATATTTTTGTTGCTCCAAGCGCGATGCAGCATGCATACCAAACGCTTGCACCCGCGCTCAAAGAATCGCTCGAGTTCGCGTATCGGCGCATTGTTACGTTCCATGAAAAACAAAAGCCCAAAAGTTGGCTTGATTTTGAGCCCACAGGTACGGTGTTGGGACAAAAAGCAAGCGCTGTGGAGCGCGCAGGGCTCTATATCCCCGGTGGCAAGGCGAGCTATCCGAGTTCTTTGCTCATGAACGCCATTCCCGCACGTGTTGCTGGCGTTTCTGAAATCATCGTTTGTTCGCCCACGCCGCACAACCAAATCAACCAAGTGCTGCTTGCAGCAGCGCATCTTTGCGGTGTGCAACGATTCTGTAAGGTTGGCGGCGCGAGCGCGATTGGGCTGCTTGCCTTTGGAAGCGCGAGCGTGCCAAAAGTCGATGTCATCACGGGTCCTGGGAACATCTTCGTTGCCACAGCGAAAAAATTTGTGTTTGGCGATGTGAATGTCGACATGATAGCCGGTCCAAGCGAAATTGGAATCATTGCTGATGATAGCGCAGACGCACAGGCTCTTGCGCTTGACATGCTCTCGCAAGCCGAGCATGACGAACTCGCAAGCGCGATTCTGATTACTCCCGATTCAAATCTCGCACATGCCGTGAATGCAGCGATTGAATCGATTATTGTTGCTTTGCCGCGCCAAAAAATCGCGCGCGAATCGATGGACAAGCGCGGTGCAATCATCGTTACGCGCTCGCTAGACGAGGCGATGAGTCTCATGAATCAAATCGCGCCCGAACATCTCGAGATTGTTACGCGCGAGCCTTTCGCCCTTCTGCCTTTTGTGCGCAATGCTGGTGCTGTGTTTTTGGGCGCGCATACGCCCGAGGCGCTGGGCGATTATCTCGCAGGACCCAACCACACTCTGCCCACAGGTGGCAGCGCACGTTTTTTCTCGCCGCTTGGTGTCGAGCATTTTATGAAAAAAACATCGATTCTTGCGTTTAGCAAACAAGGTGCGCTTGAGCTCGCAGACGCATGTGCCGCGCTCGCTGAATCCGAGGGTTTGGATGCGCATGCGCGTTCGATGTTGCATCGTAAAAATCTTTAGCGAAGGATTAAAATGACTTTTGATGTGCATAATGACGATATTTTCGAGGGTTGCCCTGTGGAAAAATGGCTTGAGATTCTCTTCCATTCTAACAGAACGCTTGCCGAAAATGAGTTGCGCAGAATCCTTGAAAGCCTTGCGCTGTGTGAACAAATGCTTGATGAGTTGGAGCCGCAGTGGGAAAAAGAGTTCGAGAAGCGCAGGTTTGCACAATCGCCACAAACAAGCGCGCGCATGAGCAATCTCGCGATTGAATCGATGGGCAAGATTCTCACACAAAGCGAGTGAAATGCGTTGGTTTGTTGTTGCGTTGCTGCTATTTGCAGGAGTTTGTCTTGCTGACAATTGGAAATACACCCGCGATTTTGATTTGAAAAAAGATGAAATGTATCATCTTACGTTTCAGGAGGGTTCCAATATCAAAGACCTCTATTTTCGCTGGACGTTGCACAAAAACGAAGGCTTGGTGATGCATCTCAATTATGATGGCTTTGTGCATCAATTCGTGCTTTACGAGCGCTATCATCGGCGAGGTTATCGGCTGCAATTGTTCAAGCCCGACCCTCGTGCGATTACATCAGCGCCATATTTATGGATTTTGTTTGAAGATTATAACTATGACACAGAAATTGCCTCGTTGCGCTTGCTCGTTCATGATGGCAATCGCAATGTAACATTAACTTTAGAAGAAAAGGTACAAGATGTCGGCTTTAGAGGATATTAGAGACATCATGCAAGGTTGGTTTGAGGAATGCGCATGTGAGAGTGCAAAGCAGCTTGGCGCACCGCATAGCGGAAAGATGTTGCGCAGCAAGCTGATTCTCGCCATTGCGCCCGAAAATGAACAAACCAAACGTTTGTGTGCCGTGATTGAGCTCATTCAAAATGCCTCGCTCTTGCATGACGATGTGATTGACGAAGCGTCTATGCGGCGCGGTCAGCCCTCGCTAAACGCAACAGCGGGCGCACGAAACGCGATTATGATGGGCGATTTGCTCTATGCTAAAGCTTTCTATGAGCTGACAAGGCTCGGTGATGAGATTGCACGTATTGTCTCTGAATCGGTCGTGCGCCTTAGCAATGGCGAGATTGCCGATGTGTGCTATGCGGGCAAACTCTATGATAGCGAGCTGCACTATTTGCAGGTTGTCTATGACAAAACCGCTTCGTTATTGCGCGCTTCGAGCCACGCGGCGGCGATTCTTGCAGGGCTTGATGCACAAGCGCTGGCAAGCTATGGAGAGAATCTGGGTATGGCATTTCAGATTGTCGATGATGTGCTGGACATCACGCAAGATTCGACAAAGCTTGGCAAGGACGCGCTGCATGATTTCAAAGAGGGCAAATGTACATTGCCCTATATCTACCTTTTGCAAAAGCTCGATTTGGCGCAAAAACAAGTTTTGCAATCCCTCATCGGACGTGAGCTTGATTCTGGTCAGCAACAATGGTTATTTGACAATCTCCGCGAGAGTGGCGCAATCGAACAAGCCATTGCAAAAGCGCGCGAATATGGCGATTTCGCATTGCAATCGATTCAGCATATTCAGAATACCAAACTCAAAGAGATTGTCGCACAGATGATAGAGAGAGAGTTTTGATGAGTTATGTAATCCTTAGTTTCACGCATAAAAATAGCGATTTGCCTGTGCGTGAGAAATTAGCTTTTGACAACACAGCCAAGCAGCAAGCCGTGCTTGAAAGCGTGCATGCGAATAAATTTATCGACGAAGCGATGGTGCTTTCGACTTGCAATCGTGTCGAGTTTTTGCTCTTTGTTCGCGATTGCCAAAAGGCGCTTGAATTTTTGCTCGAATACCTCGCCGAGTTTTCGGGGCTAGAGCGCGATGATTTGCGCACGCGCGCCGACATCTATACGGATAGCAGCGCTGTGCATCATTTTTTTTGTGTGTGTAGCTCGCTCGATAGCCTTGTTGTGGGTGAAACACAGATTGCTGGGCAGATTAAAAATGCGTTCAAGTTCGCCTATGACGCGGGATTCTGTAACCAACATCTTTCGCGTCTCGTTCACTATGCGTTTCGCTGTGCGGGTTCTGTACGTAATTGCACAGAGATTTCAAAAAATCCTGTTTCTGTCGCTTCTGTCGCGATTTTGAAACTCAAAGAAATCATGGGTGATTTGAATGGTATCCCTGTTGTCATCATCGGGCTTGGCGAGATGAGCCGTTTGTGTATCAAACATCTTCAAGAAAATGGTGCAAGGATTCTGCTTTTCAACCGCAATTTTGCCAAAGCGCAGTTGTTTGCAAGCGAGCTTGCAAAGTCTATTGAGCTTGGTGCATGGGAGAATCTCGCCCAAGCACTCAATACATACACTATCGTGGTGAGCGCGACAGCAGCACCAAGCGCGATTATCACAAGCCAGCTGCTCAAACCATGTAATTTTGAACGTTTTTGGTTTGATTTAGCCGTCCCGCGCGACATCGACATCGGCGCTGTACAAGGAATCTCGGTCATGAGCGTTGATGATTTGCAAGACATTGTCGCCAAAAATCTCACATTGCGCGAGGAGCAGGCGCGCAAGGCATATAGCATTGTGGGTCGATTCACACAAGAATTTTTTGTTTGGTTGCAGAGTTTGAGCGTTGAGCCTGTCATCAAAGCATTGCGCGAGCAGGCGAAAGACGCAGCGATTGCCGAAATCAACAAAGCGATTAAGAAAGGCTATTTGCCCAAAGAATATGAAAACAATATCCACAAATCTGTGCAAAACATTTTCAACAAATTCTTGCATTCACCTACAATCAGCCTCAAAGGCGTTGCGCATGACCCGCAAGCCGATGTGCTTGTTGATGCGCTGCGCTTTTTGTTTGGAATCCAAACCGAGCATTCAGTCGCCGACCCGAGCAGCCGCCTCGATCAAATCGACACCTATCGTTGCGAATACGATAGCACATTACAAACACACTAAAGGAGAAATATGCGCTATTCACGCTTTTTTGCCCCCACGCGCAAAGATGTCCCCAAAGATGTGGCGCTCAAGAGCCATGAATATTTGATTCGTGCGGGCTATATCCAACAGCTTGGCAGTGGTGTTTATAGCTTTTTGCCGCCCGCAAAGCGCGTGCTTGACAAGATTCGCGCGATTGTCAAGGACGAAATGGACAAAACAGGCGCACTTGAAGTCGTGCTTGGATTTGTTACACCGAGCGTGTTGTGGGAAGAAAGCGGCAGAATCCATAAATATGGCGAGGAGCTGTTACGTTTCCGCGACCGCAAAGAAGCCGAGTTTGTGCTTGGACCAACGCATGAAGAAGCCGCCGTTGCGATGGTGCGTGCGAGCGTGAAGAGCTACAAGCAATTACCGCTGCATATCTATCAGATTCATCTCAAGTTTCGTGATGAGATTCGCCCGCGCTTTGGACTCATGCGCGCGCGCGAGTTTGTGATGAAAGACGGGTATAGTTTTCATAAAGACAAAGCCGATTTGTTGCGCGAGTTTGCCATAATGGAGAGCTGCTACCGCACTATCTTTGCGCGGCTTGGCTTGGAATTTCGCGTGGTCGAGGCAGACAGCGGGGCGATTGGCGGCAGCGGAAGCAAAGAATTTATGGTGCTTGCCGATAGCGGCGAAGATACGCTTGTTTTGTGCCAAAACTGCGATTATGCCGCAAATATTGAAGCAGCCAAACGCGCCAAGCTGCCCATTCCGAGTGTTCCACCCGAAGCCGCGTTTGCTAAGTTCCACACGCCAAATGTCGCAACGATTGAAGCGCTCGCAGCATTTTTTAAGATTGATTCCTATTTCACAATCAAAGCGGTTATCAAGAAGGCGATTTTTGAAAAAACAGAATCACTCGCCTTTTTCTTTTTACGTGGTTGCGATAATCTGGACGAAACCAAAGCGCTCAACGCGACAGACGCGCTGAATCTCATGGATGCGAGCGCGGACGAAATCGCTGCTGCTGGGCTTTTTGCGGGATTCATTGGACCCTATGCGCTCAAACACATCACCCACAGCGAGTTGATTTTCTTCGATTCTGATTTATTGGACGCAACAAACCTCATCTGTGGAGCAAATGAGCGTGATTATCATTTTGTTGGTGTGGACTTGAGCAGCTTTGAAGGGTTGGTTTATCGAGACATTGCACAGATTCAAGAAGGCAATACATGCGCGCATTGCGGCGGGCGTTTGTTCTATAAAAAGGGTATTGAAGTCGGGCATATTTTTCAGCTTGGCACGCGCTATTCTAAGCCGCTTGGCGCGAGCTTCTTGGACGAAAACGCACAGGCGCAATTTTTTGAAATGGGTTGCTATGGGCTCGGGATTACACGCATTCTTGCAGCAAGCATTGAGCAACACCATGACGACAAAGGCATTGTTTGGAATCTGCAGATTGCGCCCTTTATGCTGTGCATCATTGTTTCAAATATCAAAGATTCCGAGCAAATGCGCATCGCAGGCGAGCTCTATGCCGCGCTTTGCGCGTTGCGAATCGAGGTGCTTTTTGACGAGCGCGAGGAACGTTTTGGCGCGAAAATGGCGGATTTTGAGCTAGGTGGAATCCCTTTTGCTTTGATTGTTGGCAAAGGCATTGTCGAGGGGAATGTCGAATGGATTGTTCGCAAAACCAACTCTCGCGATGTGATTCCTATTGCAAAGGTGGTAGAATATGTTCAGAGCACTTTCAATCATGCTTTTTCTCATCTATCTACTCTGTGAGACGTTCGCAACCGTGATTTTTGCAAACGAGGTTGGAATCTTTGGTTTGCTGCTCGAAATTATCGTAACATTTATTTTGGGCATTTCTGTATTAATCAATTTTCGCGGAATCGTGACACATAGTTTCGAGGTGTTGCGCAGTGGCAAGATTGCGAGCGGAGATGTCGCATTTGCGTCATTGGTACAGCTCATGGGTGCAATTTTGCTCATTACGCCGGGCATTGTGTCTGATATTGTGGGATTTGTGCTTGTTGGAATCGGTTTTGCCAAAGTCGGATTCAAGCCGCAAACAAGGCAGCAGAGTGCTGGACTTTATCAAACGTATGATAGAGAGGATTATAATAGCGTTCCTGATGAAAAGATTATCGACATTGAGGCGATTAGCAAAAGGAAATAGATGCGATTACGACTAGGGACAAGGGCGAGTGCGCTCGCTCTTTGGCAGGCAGAATATATCCGCTCTTTGTTGCTTGCAATGGATAGGAATCTTGAGATTGAGATTGTCAAGGTGCAGACAAAAGGTGATGCGATTCTCAACAAGCCGTTGTCTAAGATTGGCGGCAAGGGGCTGTTTACGCAAGAAATCGAAAACGCAATGCATGCAGGCGAGCTCGACTTTGCTGTGCATTCGCTCAAAGATGTCCCTGTTGATGAAGATGGCGAGTTCGTGCTTGCTGCGTTTAGCGAGCGCGAGGATAGGCGCGATTGTTTTGTGAGTGAGCATTTTGCGAGTTTGGAATCTCTGCCTAAAGGCGCGCTTGTGGGCACAACATCGTTGCGCCGCACAATGCAGCTGAAACATTTGCGCTCCGATTTGCGCACGCAAAGCTTGCGTGGCAATGTCATCACGAGGCTTGAGCGCTTGCGCAGCGGTCATTTTGATGCAATTATCCTTGCGAGCGCGGGCGTGCAGCGCTTGGGCTTGCAAGGCAAGGTTGCGCATATCGTGCCGATTCCGATTGAGACGTTGATTCCTGCTGTGGGGCAGGGGATTGTTGTCGCGCAATGTCAACGCGACAACCACGAGCTGTGCGCGCTGTTAGGGCGCATTAGCGATTCCAAAGCAACTCTTGAGGCGCTATGCGAGCGGAGTTTTTCGCGCAGTCTTGGCGGAGGCTGCCAAGCACCTGTTGGGGTTTGCGCTGTTTTGAATCATGGTATTTGCCGTGTTGAAGCGATTGTGGGGTTGCTTGATGGTAGCACGATTCTTCGGGAAAGTTTAGAATCTCCTGTGTCAAGCGATGACGATGCGCAAAAACTCGGTATTGCCCTTGCTGATTCGATGCGTTGCAAGGGCGCGGAGGCTTTGTTGGCGCAAGCGAGGGAGATGGATTTTGAAGGATTATGAGATTCGGCTTTGGACGACTATGTATTTGCCAGAGGGGTTTGAGATACTCGGTATTGTCGAGGGCAGCGCGCTTGTGTGCCGTAGTGCATTGCGCGAAATAGAAGCCGAAGCAAAGAATCTCGCTGGGCTCAAGGCAACGTCATGGCTTGCTAGCATGCGCAAGCAGGCTGTGTGCGAGCTAACTGATGAGGCAAAACGTTTGGGCGCAACGGCTGTGATGGGGTTGCGCTATGATTTGTATCATTTGAGCGACACCCTTTGCGAAGTGTTTGCTTATGGTACAGCGATTGCTCCATGTGCGCACAAAAAGTGTCGAGATTCTCCACTTGAAGCAACTTCTATGGAAAACCATGCTAGAATCGATTTAGTCGCAAGATTGGAGCAGCTCAAAACGAAAAAGGATTAGACATTATGGCTGAAGTGATTACGATTACCTCAGGCAAAGGTGGCGTGGGGAAGAGCACGACATGTGCGAACCTTGCAGCCGGAATCGCCCAAGAAGGCAAACGTGTCGTAGCGATAGATTTTGACATTGGATTGCGGAATCTTGATATGATTTTAGGGCTTGAAAATCGGATTGTTTATGATGTGATTGATGTGATGGAAGGCAATTGTAATCTTTCGCAGGCGCTCATTAACCATAAAAAGACAAAAGACCTCTATTTTTTGCCTGCAAGCCAAAGCAAGGATAAGAACATTCTCGACAAGGAAAAAGTGCGCAAATTGCTTGAAGAACTCAAGAAAGATTTTGATTATATCTTTATCGATTCTCCTGCTGGAATCGAAAGTGGCTTTGAGCATGCGGCATTTCTTGCTGACCGCGCATTGATTGTAACCACACCCGAAGTGAGCGCTGTGCGCGATGCGGATAGAGTCATCGGAATCATAGACGCCAAAAGCGAAAAGGCAAAGGCAGGCTTACAGGTGCACAAAGAGATTATTATCAACCGCGTACGTGCCGATATGATAGAACGTGGCGAGATGATGAGCATTGATGATGTGTTGCAGATTCTCGCATTGACACTCATTGGAATCGTGCCCGAAGACGAAAAAGTCATCAGTGCAACCAACTTGGGCGAGCCCGTGATTTATAGCCATTGCATTTCAGGAGAGGCATACAAACGCATTTCTAAGCGCGTTGTGGGCGAAGAAGTGCCATTTATGGATTTGCGGCAAAAAGGCGGTTTTTTTAGTAGTCTCAAAAGGCTCTTTTCATGATGGGACTATTTGGCAAAAAAAGCTCTGCTGCTGTGGCGCATGACCGCTTGCGGCTCGTTCTCGAACGTGAGCGACAGGGCGTTCCTGCGGCATATTTTGATGCGATGCGTGAAGAAATTGTTCAGGCTGTGCGTGCGATTACGAAAAAATACACCAATGCGGAACGTATTGAAGTGAAGAATCAAGATAGCAATAGCCTTGAGATTGAAATTATTTTGGAGAAGAAAACTCTTTGATTGGGGGAGAAAATGCGTTTCGTTTTTGCAGCATGCGTGCTTATTGTTTTGCTTTTTGGGCTGTATGACAAAGCCCAAAGGGGCATGGAGCCCGCACTGATAACAGCAACGTTTCAACCCCCCACATCATCGCCACCCACAGCAAAAACTGCCACTCAAGATGTGCAACCAACGCACGAGGTTGTAGACGAACAAGCCGCACAAACGTTTGCCTCGCCAACAGAATCGGTGCAACTGCCCGCTGTGGCTGTGATTATCGATGACATCAATGCGTCCGAGCAGCTGCGCTTAATCGATGCAATTCCGCTTGCTATCACGCCCGCGATTATGCCCAACAATGCGACCAACCCAAAGAGTAGCGAGCTACACAAGAATCGCGAGGTCTATTTGGTACATCTGCCGCTTCAGGCGCACAATTTTGTCCAAAAGGAACACATTGTGCTGACAGATTCAGAGAGTGCAGAATCCATTGCCAAGCGCATTGCGGATATTGTTGCGCAATTTCCCAACGTTCGCTTTCTCAATAACCATACAGGAAGTAAATTTACAGAACATGTGGATTCTATGCGTGCCTTGTTGCTTGCCTTGCAAAAGCACGGGATTTTGTTTGTGGATAGCAAAACAACGTCTCGGAGTGTTGCGCGCAAAGTGGCAGAGACATTGGGGCTGCGTATAATCGAACGTGATGTTTTCTTGGATTTTGACAGAAAACCAGAAAAAATTGCTAAACAATTACATTTAGCAGTTAAAATTGCAAAAAGACGTGGTTATGCAATTGCAATCGGACATCCCTATCCCGAAACATTTGCCGTGCTTTCCCAACCCCAGTGGAGAGAGTTGGACGTTGCATTTGTCTATCTTGATACGCTTGTGAAGGAGAAAATATGGCAATAGTAGAATTACAAGAGGACCTATTCCAAACAATTCAGGTCAATGGCAGTGTACTTTCACTGCAAGAATACAATTCTAAGCTTTTGTGCATGGATAGCACTTATTCTCTGTCTGTGTTCTCAAAGGATCTTTCGCTCGAAAAGAATACGCAAGTCTCTAAGGATGCCGAGCAACCCCACCGCTACTCCAACGCGTATAGCGCCTCGCCTTTTGGGCTTGTGTGTGTACCTATTATGGGTACAAAAGAGGGCATTGTGCTACGTGTTGGCGACGAAATCGCGAATGTCGGCGTGATTGATGAGCATGAAGCTGATGTGGAAAGCTCCGCTTTTAGCCCTGATGGACGTTACTACGCCACTGGCGGACAAGATGGGCGAATCTTCTTGTATGACACACAACATCTTTCTGTCATTGGTTCGCTCATTCCTCGTTCCGATTATATCTCTTCGTTGCGATTTTCGCATGATTCCGAGCTTTTGGCATGTGCGGGCTATGATAAAACGGTGGTGGTTTTTGATATGGTGCAAAACAAAACGCGCTGCACAATCAAAACACCCGATGTTGTCGAAAAGGTCGCTTTTTGTGATAATGCGCAAAAACTCTTTATGATTTTGCGCAACGGCGCTGCAATGCTCTATGACCTTGTGAATCGCGAACCTTTGAGCACCGAAAACCTCTTTGCTACATGGCCTAGCTCGCTCGCCATTAGCCCAGATGGGCGCTTTGCGATTGTCGGAGTACGCGGTGATTCTTTGTATATTGTCAATGCGTTGAATAATAGCAAGCTTATGGAGATTAAAATCAATGCTTCAGGGGTGAATCGCCTATTTTTTAGCAAAGATTGGCTGTTTGTGGGGACGATTGATGGGAATATTCTCGTGATTGAGTATCAAAGGGGGCAAAAAGAGCTCGAAGAAGCAGTGCGCAAAAAAGACTATCAAACCGCACGTTCGATGATTGAGAATAATGTATTTCTCACTATCCATCCACTTATGAAAATTTTCGATGATGATTGGCCAGAAATTCTACAAAAAGCCATCGCATTGCTCAATGCACAGAAAATCGAAGAAGCCGTCAAGCTTGTCCAGCCCTTTGTCTATGACCAAGAAAAATCGCGCGAATTTGATTTTTATCTTGGACAACAGGGCGCTGTACGCGACTTTAATCAATGTGTGGAGAATAAGGAATACTCCAAAGCCTACGATATGACGCTCACGGTGAAGTTTTTGGTTAATACAGCGACTTTTGCCACTCTCGAACAAGCATGGAATCGCGCCTTTGTGCAGGCAAAACGACTGCTTGAAGACAATCCATCGCTCAATCTACGCAAGGCAGAAGCGGTGCTGAAGCCATTTGATTCGGGCGTGAAACGTGAGATTATTAGCAAATTAATCAAAAATCATCAAGTCTTTACTCAAGCAGAAGATTTGATTAAACATAAAAATTTTAAAGGCTATTTCTCGCTTATCAATCAGCATAGCTTCTTGCGCGATACAGATTTGTATAAAAAAGTCTATTTGCTTGGTGAGCGCAATATGACCGAAATCTTTAATCTTGAACAAGAAGGCGAGCTCGAAAAAGCCGAAGAAATCGCGCGATTCTTGCAGATTTTCCCAAGCTTCAAGCGCGCCGCAACAGAGCGAATCATCATCTTGCAGCAGAAACGATTCTTGCTTGCTGCAATCGATGGGCATGACATCGCAAAGGCGTATGCGATTGTCGAGGAATACCGCGCGTTGCGCACGATGCCACAATTCAAGGAATTTATGAAAGATTTTGAGAATGTTTTTGAAAAAGCAAAAGATGCTGCGCTCAATGGGCGTCCAAAAACAGTGATGACAATCTTTGGCGAGTATATGAATATCGCCTTTTGGGTGGATAGAATCGCTTCGTTGTTCAAGGTTGCATATATCCATGAAATTGAAAATAAAATCCCCGAAGGCAATATCAACTGGCGTGTTACGCTCAAACGTTTCATCGACCGCTTTGGGCATGACCCAATGCTTGAGGCGCTTATGGAGCAGCATAAACTTCAAGACGAGCTCAAAGCCATTGAAGAAGAAGGGAGTTTTATTGGCTATCGCACAGCGAAGCTTGTTGAGGAGATTGTAATTTTCTTTGTGGAGAAGGAATAGTGCCCACACGGATTCTCCAAACACAGAATCTGAATGCAAAAATTCAAGCCAAGCTGCGTCATTTGCGCCGCGAAATCGGCTGGTTTTTCTATCGAGGCGATGTGGCATTGCTTGATTGTCTGCTTGTTGCTATCGTTGGCTCGCGCCGTCCTAATCCCTATACCAAAACCTACACCTTTCAGCTCGCGCGGCAAATCGCCGAGCTCGGCGCTGTTGTGATTAGCGGTGGGGCTTTTGGTGTTGATATTGAAGCGCACAAAGGCGCAGGGAGCAAAACGATTCTGGTTTCACCATCGGGGCTTGGGCGCCACTATCCCACATCACACCGTAAAGAGATTGAGCGAATCGCCAATGAGGGCTTGCTTCTTAGCGAATATGAGGCAGATTTTCTGCCCCAAAAATGGACATTTTTGGAACGTAACAAAACGATGATTGCCTTAAGTGATTGTGTGGTTGTGTCGCAAGCCGATGAGAACAGCGGTTCGATTCAATCAGCGCAATTTGCCCATAAAATCGGCAAGCCATTGTTTGTTTTTTCGCACAGAATGGGTGAGAGCTTAGGGACACAAAAACTCATTGAGACACAAATGGCAATACCCATTGTCCGAATCGAGAATTTTTTGCAATGGTTGCTTGCTACTTTTGGTGCTGAATTTGGGCTAAAGAGCCGCGCACAAAGTGTCGATAGTACACATGATGCTTTTATGGAACTCTGCAGGCAAGCACCGCTTGAAGTTGAGGTGATTGAGAAATTTGGCACACAGAGGCTTGCCGAAGAGCAGCTAAATGGTTCTATTGCGCTTCGCAATGGGCGCGTTGTCGTGGTCGAATAGCCATGCAAAGCATTGTCGCGATTGATTTAGGTCTCAAACGCATTGGGCTCGCGCATTTGTGCGCAGGAATCATCGTGCCGCTTGCGCCTATTTTGCGACACAATCGCAATCAAGCAGCAAGTGCCGTGCTCGCTGTGCTCGAACAAAAGCAAGCCGAGCTTGTATTGATTGGCGTTGCGTTCGATGGCAGCAGTTCTGAAACAACGGGCAAAAGGGCGCAGCATTTCGCGCAGCTTTTGGGCGAGGAGCGCACGATTGTCTTTTTTGACGAATCGTATAGTTCTGTTGAGGCAGAACAACGATGTGAGGCGCGGTTTTCGCGACATAAGGGATATTTAGATAGCATTGCCGCGATGATACTTTTGGAACGCTATTGGGAGAGGCAGATTGAAAAGGAGAAGAGATGAAAGCACTCTTATGGATTCTGTTGCCTTGTTTGTTGTGGGCGGATTCTTTGGGCAAGCTCGAGGACGAGATTGCGTCTTTGATTGTCAAGGATTTGCAAAGGCAAAAAATTCTCTATGCCAAAGCGAGTCACCAAAAAATGCGCCCAGCAAGCCTCACAAAGATTATGACGGCGATGCTTGCGATTGAGAGTGGGCAGATGAATCGGCTCGTAACCATTCCCAAAGAAGCAACAAAGGTAGAACACATCAAGCTTGGACTTAGGGTTGGCGAAAAGGTTTATTTGCGCGATTTAGTCAAAGCAACATTGATTGGCTCGGCAAACGATGCTGCTGTGGCGATTGGAGTCCATGTTGGTGGTAGCACAAAGAAATTTGTGGCGATGATGAATCGCAAGGCGCGCATGCTTGGTATGAGCAATACGCGTTTTACAAACGCTGCGGGATTTGACATCGGTGCGCATTATTCAAGCGCAAGCGATTTGATGAAGCTTGCTGAATATGCGATTCAGAATGTGACATTCAACCAGATTGTGAAGGCAGATGTGCATAGATTCCGTGCGACAAATACGAAACGTTCGTATAGTGTGCGGACGACAAATCGTTTGCTCAAAGAGCGCAAATATGCTGTGGGTGTCAAAACGGGTTACACATCAAAAGCGGGTCCATGCCTCATTGCGCGTGGCAAAAAGGGCAATAAAGATGTGCTTCTTGTGATGCTCAACCAAAAGGCGAAACGTTGGGAAAGTGCCGCAGCGATTTTGGATATTGTGCTTGATGAGAAAAAGGATAGAGGAGCAGTGCAGGCATTTGGGGGACGTTATGTAACGCCATATTGAATCTGAATGGTCGGAGTAGCGGGATTTGAACCCACGACCTCACCCACCCCAAGGGTGTGCGCTAGCCAGGCTGCGCTATACTCCGACACAAGGCGCAATTATAGCAACAATAGATTAAAGGTTTCTGAATCCAAAGCAGAAAAAGTGGCACGGCTTTTGCTTTTTCCATAGAAACCAACAAAAGGACGGAGGCTATGAAAATGAAGAAATGGATAGGTGTTGCAGCAGTTCTTTGCTGCCTCAATGGTGCGTTTGCCGAGAAAATCAAGGACATTGCAAATGTTGTTGGTGTGCGCGAGAATCAGCTGATTGGTTATGGGCTTGTTGTGGGTCTCAATGGAACAGGAGACAAAACAACATCGACTTTTACCATGCAATCTCTTGCAAACATGCTCGAGAGTGTGAATGTGAAAATCAACCCCAACGATATTCAGTCAAAGAATGTCGCGGCGGTGATGGTTACGGCGAAGCTCCCGCCTTTTGCGCGGCAGGGCGACCGAGTTGATGCGCTGATTTCGAGCATTGGCGATGCAAAATCGCTCGAGGGAGGGACGCTCATTCTCACTCCGCTAAGCGGTGTTGATGGGCGAATCTATGCCACCACGCAAGGCGCGATTTCAATCGGAGGCAAGAACGAGCGTGGCGGTGGAATCAACCACCCTCTTGCCGCGACAATCTATGGCGGGGCGATTATCGAGCGCGAAGTCAATTTCGACATCTACTCGAAACGTGAAGCAACACTAAGCCTCAAAACCTCGAATTTTCAAAATGCGTTGCGTGCGCAACAGAGTATCAATGCAGCATTCAATGACGCGCCGATTGCGACAGCGATTGACCCACGCACAATCAAGCTTGCTCGACCCGAAACAATGGGAATGGTAGAGTTTTTGGCAAAAGTTGAAGATGTCGATATGGACGTGACACGAGATGAGAAAATCATCATCGATGAGCGCACGGGGACGGTTGTTTCTGGCGTGGGAGTTGAGGTTGGCGATGTTGTCATCACGCATGGTGAAATCACGGTACAAATTTCACGCGACAATATCCCCGAAGAAGGCTCGATTGACCTTGGTGGCGGAATGCGGCTGAATGCAGCAAATAGCCTGCTTAGCACGGGAGCACAGATTCCAACCGTGGCGAACATCACCCGCGCATTGCAACGCATGGGTGCGGCACCTAAAGATGTGATTTCGATTTTGCAGGCAATCAAACGAGCAGGCGCGATTAGTGCCGACCTCGAAGTCATCTAATATAAGGAGGAAATGATGATTGATATTTCGAGTAGTATTTCACAAGCGCTTTCAAGTGCGCAAAACCAAAAACAACCAAAGATTGAGAATCTCTCTGCCGAGGACGCACAACTTCGCGAACAAACCGATGCGTTTGAGGCACTTTTGCTCAAGACTTTGCTCGATACATCGATGAAGATGGACAATGGCTTGTTTCCCAAAGCACCAGGGCATGAGATTTATATGAGCATGTATCGTGAGCACATGAGTGAGGCTTTGGCAGGTAGCTTTGGATATAGCGATGCACTATTCAATTGGATTAAAGAAGAGCAAAACATCGCCGAGAATGGTGGAATGTATATCCCAGACCATCTCAAAGAGAAGAAAGAAAAAGAGAAAAACGAGGACGAGGCGAAAAAGCAGTGATTAACCAAGAATTGCTCAATTCGCTCAATGCAACAGATAAAGTCGCATTGATGCACTCCCTCGAGGAGCTGATTTCACAGTCGTATCAAATCGAGAATGAGTTTATCGAGCTCAAGGGGCTTTTTGAAGGTGTTTTGGAGCTTTTGCCAAACGCCCTGTGGGTTCTTGATGAAAAAGGTGATTTGGTTTATCAAAATGATGAATCGTTCAAAATCAATAATCTTTTGCCGCTCATCTGCGACTTTCAAGGCAGCGGAGAGGTGGAGCTCGATGGTTCGTTTTACCTCATCAAGGTGAATAAAAAAATGGGCAAGAGCATTCTCTCTGCTACGGACATTACGGACGAAAAGCGCAAGGAGCGACTGATTTCAATGGGGCAGATTTCGGCAAATCTTGCCCATGAAATTCGCAATCCTATTGGTTCGGTTACGCTTCTTAGCTCGACACTCTTGCGCCGTGTTGATGTCGGCGTTAAGCCTCTTGTGCTTGAGATTAAAAAAGCGATTTGGCGAGTTGAGCGGATTATCAAGGCGACATTGCTTTTTTCCAAAGGCATTCAACCTAACAAGATGCGATTCCAGCTCAAACAGCTCCAAGACGAGTTGAGGCTTGCTATTGGTTATTATACTTACACAAAAAATATCGATTTCCGCTTCAATTTCAAGCCCGATTGTGTGATTTATGGCGATATTGATTTGCTAGGAATCGTGCTCCAAAACTTTATCTTCAATGCCATTGATGCGATTGAAGAAGAAGAATTTGAAGAAGGCGGTGTTGTGGAACTCTTTTGCGAAGAGCAGCATGACAAGCGCATTTTTGAAATCTATGATAATGGCAAGGTGTTTGAAAATAAAAACATTATCTTTGAACCTTTCAAGAGTACAAAAGTCAAAGGAAATGGCTTGGGGCTTGCCCTTTCATTGCGGATTATCGAAGCACATGGCGGCAGTGTCGAAATTGTTGATATAGACAAAAAGGGCTTTCGTATTATGATTGAATATCTTGGGAGTAGATAATTATTTTACGTTAACTTTTTTTGCCTATTATTGTTTATCTCAATAATGAAAGGATACAAAATGAGTTCAGTCATTCCATTGCTTAAAAGACTTCAAGCTGATGCAATTGTGTTTGTGATGAAAACGCACAATTTCCATTGGAATGTTGTGGGTATGGATTTTCACCCCACACATCTTGCCACCGAAGAGATTTATGAAGCATTCTCTGATGTCTATGATGACATTGCCGAACGTTTGTTGCAGCTTGGGCAAAAACCTTTGGTAACGCTCAAAGATGTTCTTGCAGAGGCAAAAATTTCTGAAGAGAGCAATACCAAATTCACTTCACGACAGATTGTCGAAGCAATCGAAAAAGATTATACGTATTTTGAAAAAACCTTTCGGGAGCTTTCAGAGGCTGCCTCTAGCGCAGGCGATTCTGTAACCGCTGCTTTTGCGGACGACAATCTCGCCAAGCTGCAAAAATCCCTATGGATGTTGCGTGCACAGCTCGCGTAGCCGCATCGTCATTAAAATATTGGAGGCGCGACTTCAGTCGCACTCTTGACGTGCGGTTCTCGTTTGTGTGCGTTCGATTCCGCACCTCCAATTGTTGCATGGGCACATTGTCATGTTGAGCGTAGCGAAACATCTCATGATTCCTGCATTTTGAGATTCTTCAGCTGCAAATGCAGCTTCAGAATGACAAATGCGAGCGTTCGTTAGAACGCGTGGCAATCACCGTATCGGGATTCCTTGTCTGTTGCTTGCTTCGCTCGCCACGCTTGCTCGCAATGGCGCGCGGAATCTTATGCGGAGAATCTCAAGCAGCCCCTGCATTGTGGGGCGCTTTTTGCTTACGCATATCATCTTCATTCGCATCATCATAAGGGTCGAGATGTGTCATAATCTCCCAGCGTACATCAGCTCGCAAGTTTTGAATCTCGTCTTCTATTCTGTGGGCGGTGTCGTGTGCTTGTAGGAGTGAGATTGTGCTTGGGAAAACAAGGTGAATCTCGATGAAATAATATTCACCGCTTTGTCGCGTTTTGAGCCCATGAAAGCTTATGATTTCTTTGTGTTCAGATAGAATTTTCCGAATTGCCGCAACCATTTTTGCATCCATTGCCCTATCAAAGAGCATCGAGACGCCATCTTTGAGCAATGAAAATGCCGAATAGAAAATATAGCATGCAATCACAATGCCAAAGATTCCGTCAATGACTGCCCAGCCGCTAAAATGTACGATTCCCAAGGCAAGTAGCACAGCGCCATTGCTCAAGAGGTCGGTTTGGTAGTGCAGGCTGTCGGCTTTGATAACAAGATTGTTGGTTTTTTTTGCCACAATGCGTAGATAATATACGAGCGCAAGAGTGATGAGCAAACAAATAAGCATAACGATGATGGACTCGCCGATATATTCGAGTTCTTCGCCTAGATAGATTTTTTTGATGGATTGATACAAAATGAAAAATGCCGAGATGACAATCATGCTGCCTTCAATCACGCACGCAAGCGCCTCGATTTTGCCTTTGCCATAATTAAACGTTTCGCTTGGCGGCAGCTGGGCTGTGTAGAGTGCAAAGTAGTTGAATAACGAAACACATAAATCAAGCAAGGAATCAATTGCCGAAGCAAGGATTGCAACCGAACCACTTAAAATCCCCATAATAAGCTTGAAAAGTACCAATATGGTTGCAACTGTGCTCGAAACAAGTGTTGCCCTTTTTTGTAGATTTTGCATACACGCTCCTATAAAATAGAAATAGTATATACATATTCTACTTAGATTCTACTAATTGTTTGTCGCAAGGATTCATAGCCAACAATCGCCACAGCAGTAGCAAGATTGAGGCTTCGGGCGTTATTTTGCATAGGGATTTTGTAGCATTGTTCGGCATAGCGAGTGAGAATCTCGGAGGGAATACCCGCGTCCTCGCGCCCAAAATGCAAGAAACAGGGCACAACAAGCTGCGCTTCATAGAGGCTTTTTTGTGCTTTTGTGCTGCAAAAACAATGCGTGGAATCGGGTGCATAACATGCCCAAAAACTCTGTACACAATCCCATTCAAAGAGTTGTAAATGCTCCCAATAATCAAGTCCAGCGCGGCGAATCTCCTTTTGCGTGAGGTGGAATCCAAGCGGGTGAATGAGATGGAGTTCTGCACCAAGCGCGACACAAAGTCGCCCAATCGCGCCTGTATTGTGCGGAATTTGTGGCTGGTGCAAAACAATGCGCATTGTCTTGTCGTTTTTCATTTTATGGCTTTCGTTTTGGGTCGCCCTGAATCAAAATCTTCAACATGACGGCAAAGGCTTTGGTGTTGCGCTTAATCATACGTTTGAGCTGAATGAGCATCACGGTTTCATAGACAGAAAGAACATGGGGGCATATTTCTGGTGTGCCTGATTGAGCCGATTCTGCTTGCTCGTTTGTTATTTCCGATGGTGCGGGCTTTTCGCCCTCTATTTGGGGCGCTGCTTGCGCCATTTTTGTCGCGGCAGCCTCGTTTGTGGTTGGATTCTCGATAGGTTCTGTCGCAATCGGTATCGCGTCATCGTTGTATGGAATCTCGTTCTTGTCTATTTCTTCCGCATCATATTCATCATACTCATTTTGTAGGAGATTCGCTTCTTTTTGGTAGTGTGAAATCGCCTTGTTGCGGTTGGTTCTCATGCCATCTCCTTAGAAAATAATCGTTTTATTTTGATACACAAAAACGCGCCGTTCGCAAACAAGCTTCAGCGCACGCGCGAGTACGATTTTTTCAATATCATGTCCTGCTTGTTGCATGTCTTTAATCGTATAATTATGGTCAATTTTGATGATGTCTTGTGCGATGATTGGACCATCATCGAGTACATCAGTTACGAAATGTGCTGTCGCGCCGATAATCTTTGCACCCCGATTGTATGCTTGTTTGTAGGGGTTTGCACCCACAAATGCGGGCAGGAGTGAATGGTGAATATTTAAGATTCTATGCCGAAAATGTGCCACGAAATTGGGGCTTAGAATCCGCATATATTTTGCCAAAACCAGAAGTTCTGCTTGCCCAATGCGTGCGATACAATCAAGCAGCTTTTGTTCATGCTCTTCGCGCGTACAGCCCTCATGCGTAATAGTAAAAAATGGGATACCAAACCGCTCGACAAGCGGACGCAAGATGTCATGGTTGCCTATCACAGCCAAAATCTGTACATCAAGCTCACCACTCTCGCGCCGAAGCAGAATATCGCCCAGGCAATGATTTTCTTTGGTGCAAAGCAAGATGAGTTTGGGCGAGCGTTTGGGTTCAATGCTCACCTCGCTGTTTGGTGGCAAAACCTCTAATAGCTGCTCGCGCAAACCATCAATACTGCTCTCACCCGTAAATTGCGCGCGAAAAAAGAATAATCCTTGCTCAAAATCCACAAATTCATTATTTTTTGTAATATTAAAATTTTGCAATAACGATGTGATTTTATAAATCAATGCTTTCTCATCGGGCGCTTGGATTCGCAATATATATGTCATTATCTCCCCATTATACCAAACAGATTCCACACAAATGCATGGAGTGAGCTTTGCAGTGTATTCCATAAAATATTGCTTTCTTTAAGCTCAACCCATTGCGCAAACTCAACGCCGCTTAAGGCGATGAGCTCTTTTTTAGCATCATTTTTTGTGCCAATGCTATCGATGAGCCCGAGCTTCAGCGCGCGCGCAGAATCAAAGATTCGCCCTTCGGCAAAGCTCTCTTTTTGTGCACAATCGATTCGCCGCGCTGTGCAAACATCGGTAACAAACATATCATACTGCCGCATAAGCAGCTCTTCTATCTCATTGCGCTCCTCGTCATTCCAAGCGCGCATGATTGTCCCAGCCTCTTTGAGCTGTCCCGCTTTGAGTACTTGTGGGCGGATTCCGAGTTTTGCAATCAATTCGCTGACATCGATTCCCTCAAAAATCACACCAATCGAACCGATGATTGCGCCCTTGTTTGCAATGATGTGTTGCGCGCCCAATGCTGCATAATAGCTACCGCTTGCAAGTGTGCCTTGCGCATAGACGACAAGGGGCTTCTTTGCTGCAAGGCGCTTGAGCTCTTCGTAGATTTCAACACTCGGTGAGAGAGCGCCCCCGGGCGAATCAACAACGAGTAACACGCCAGCAATGCTTGAATCTTCGCGTAGATTCTCAATCTGTTTGACCAAGCCCCGCGAATCGAGGATCATGCCCATAAGTTTGATTTCTGCAAGATTGCCCTCAAGATTCTCCAATGATTTTGCACTAAAGCCCATGAGTGCAAAGAGGAGAATCATCGCCACAAAAGCCTTGAAATAACGTGTGAGCAAGACAAATGGAAAGGCAACCCAAAACGCGACATGTTTCATCAGTTACCTCCTAATTCTTTGCCACCCACCCAGAGTGATTGTGCATACGTTGCATGCAGCAAAAAGGTGAGTGCTTCTTGGTGTGTGTGTCGGATTTGTGGCACATGGAAGAGTGCCATATCGGCGAGCTTGCCATTTTGCAAGATTCCACAATCAAGCCCTAGCGCCCTTGCGGCATTATTTGTCGCAGCTAAGACGAGTGCGACAGAGAGTGGCACAATTGGCGCATGTGCGCAAAAAAGCGCAGTGCGCAGCTCTTCAAGCAGATTGAGCGAATTGTTTGAGGCGAGCGAATCTGTGCCGATGAGGCAGGGCAGAATTGCGTTGGTTTTTTTGAAACCAAGCATCTTGCCTCCCAAGAGGCGATTAGAACGAGGGCATGAAACAACACTTCCACCCAAACGTGCGATGTGTGCGAGCTCGGATTCACTCGCTTGCGTACAATGCACAAATAGCAGCCGAGCCTTTGTGTTTGCAAAATGCTCAAGAAAACTCTCAATCCGATAAAAACTCTGCGTGTTGCTCGGGTTGAAATTCGCGTAGAAATCCTTGAAGAATCCGCTATCTTCGCAAAGCCATTGCCGCTCTTCAAGAGATTCAAGAAAATGCACACTCAATGCGCATTGACGTTTGTTCGCCTCGCACACAAGCCGTGTGAGGAGTTTGGGGACGACAGAATAGGGCGAATGTGCGGCGAGCGCGTTATGAAATGTTGCGCTAGCGTATTCATCGGCTGTTTGTACGCGTTGCAGAAAGTTTTCCCATGCCGATTCTGCACCCTCATGGCTTGAGCCGATGAGCTCATTGAAATAGACAACGCGCAGATTTGAACACGCGAGGACGTCGAGGTCATGTCCTTGTGAGCTAATCGCACCCACGCAGCCTACACCGCTTTTACGCAGGCTTGCAAGCGCGGATTCCATTTGCTCCTTGCTGCATGGCTTTTGACGCTGTGTGAATACGCTTGAAAGCCATGCGCCAAAGCTCCCAAAGACGAATCCGCAACTATCGCTAAACTCGATGTGTGTGTGGGGGTTGATGAGCGCAGGCAGCAATACGCAATCGTCATGGAATCGCGCATTGCCATAGCGCTTTTGCAATGTGGCAAAATCGCCCACGTCGCAAATATGTGCGCCCTCAAAGGCGACAGCGCCATTGTCAAGCACGCAAAATGCGTCATCACAAACAAAAACCTTGCTCGCGCCAATGACTTCCATTCTCTTCCTTTTTGCTTTATCTCGCGATTATAACCTTTTTATGCTTGTTTCACGCTTGTAGCAACAGATTCCGCCCACAAAGCTTGCAGCGACTTCGCCAAAGAGTTGCTGCCCAGAGTATGGAGAGAGAGCGCCTTTTGGCGAGGTTGTCGCATTTGTATCCACAAGGATAATGTCGGCATCAGCACCAACGGCAAGAATGCCTTTATGTATGTTGAGAATCTGTGCAGGGTGTCGTGAGCAATAACGTGAAACCTCACTAAGAGTGAGGATTTTGGGCTTGACAAGGAAGGTGTAAAGCAGCGAAAAGTAGTCATGGAGTGCGTCAATGCCAAAGGCAGCTTCTTCAAACGCAAGGTCTTTGCGTGTGATTGTCGAGGGTGAATGGAGCGATGTGAGCGTGTGGATTCTGCCTTTTTGGAGCGATTGGAGCAGTTTTTGGCGCGTTTCATCGCCTTTGAGCGGCGGGAGAATCTTCGCTGCCGTGTTGTAGTCTTTGCAGAGTTCTTCGGTGAGCACGAGATGGTGAATCGAACATTCAGAGAAGATATTGGGATTCTCCTCACGGCAGCGGTCGATGATTGTGAGGCTACGTTCACTGCTAAGGGCGCAAAATCGTAAGGTATTGCCCATAAAGACGGCGACTTCGCTCATCTTGGCAACCTCTTTGACCTCGCTAAGGCTCGGGATTGCTGGCAATCCCATTTCTGCCGAAAGATAGCTATCGTTCATCGCGCCATTCCCGCGCAATGTCGGGTCATCGCAACGACAAAAGAGTGGAATCTGCAAAAATAATGCGTATTCGCATGCGCGGCGCATGAGGTTGCCATCGAGATGTGAATCCACAAAAATTGCTTTGCAGCCCTTTTTGTTGAGAATCGAAAGCTCCGATAGATTGCCATCGGAGCGGATTGCCGAAGCAATCGGAAAAAGGTTGATTTTGTGCAATGTGCACATGCTATGGATGAATTCAATCGTTTCTTCGGAATCGATTCGTGGTTGGCAATCAGGCAGCAAGGCAATGCTTCCGACACCACCTCTGTGTGCTGATTCGATGAGAGAGAGGAGGTTTTTGGTGTTGAGGCTTTTGTCAGACAACGAAACATTGAGGTCGATGAGCGAGGGCAGAAGCACGAGCCCAGAACAATCAAGAATCTCCTCGTCCTTTTGGGGTGCAAGATTGGGCGCAATCTCGGTAATGACGCCATCAGTGATACGTATATCCCCTTGTGTGTTTGTCGCATAATCGCATAAAGTGGCAGATTTGAATAGCATGATTTCTTCCTTAGTTGGTAGAATAGAGTGGCACAAGTAGGGCAGACAGCTCTGTTGTCATACCAAACAGCATGAGAAAGCCCATAAGAATAAGGAGCACAGCAGCAATTTTTTGGGCAAACATGAGATTTTGTTTGTGCTTTGTCAGAAATTGCAATGCGCTTTGTACAAAGAGTGCGGCGAGTAAAAAGGGCAGGGCAAGCCCGAATGTGTAGCATAATAGTAGTATCACTCCCGCTTCACGTTCGCTGCTTGCAAGCAAGATGATAGACGAAAGCAGGGGACCAATGCAAGGACTCCAGCCTAGCGCAAAGAAGATTCCAAGAACAAAAGCTCCAAAGACGTTGTTTGGTTGGCTTTTGGTGTGGATTCTCGCTTCGCGCTGCAAGAAGCTAATGTGCAGCACACCAAGCAATTGCAAGCCAAACACAATCACAACAATCCCTGCGATATGATGAAAGAATATGGGCGTGTCCAACAACGTGAAAAGGGGTTGGTTGAACAAAAAATGTATGAGCCCAATCATGCTCGCACCAAGCAGCAAAAAGATGAGCGAAAAGCCAAGCACAAAACAAAGACTGCGCACAAAGAGAATCTTTTTTGTGCCTTGTAGCTCGGCTATGGGGACGCTTGCAAGATAGGAGAAATAAATAGGCAACAAGGGTAGAATGCAAGGGCTAAGGAAAGTCGCGATTCCCGCAAAAATGCTAATAGCTATCGTTGAGGGCGAAACACCGTCTAGAATGAGATTGGCAAAGCTTGCAAACATAACGTTCCTTGTGCAAAATTTGGGCATATTATAACGATACTTTTTTTAACCAATCGTTTTAGCCTAGAGTTTATTTTTTTTGGATACAATGGCGAAAAATTGGATTGAACTTCTCATACAATAAATTGATAAAGAAAGTAGGATTAAACATAATCATGGAGAACTCGGACAATTCCTCAACGATTCAAGATTTTGCTGCATTTGAACTCAAACCTCAACTGCTGAAAGGCATTCAAGAAGCGGGTTTTTCGACACCATCGCCTATTCAGGTGCAGTCGATTCCGCTTATTTTAGGAGGGCATGACCTCATCGCCCAAGCGCAAACAGGGACGGGCAAAACAGCAGCCTTTGCACTGCCACTGATTCAACGTTTACACAACAATGGCGAGATTGAAGCATTGGTGATTACACCCACACGTGAGCTCGCTATGCAAGTGAGCGAGGAGATTTTTAAGCTCGGACATTTTTGCAATACACGCACGGTCTGTGTCTATGGCGGGCAGAGTGCGAGCCGACAGATTGAGCTGCTCAAGAAACGTCCACAAGTCGTTATCGCCACGCCAGGGCGGCTTTTGGATTTTTTGCGCAACGACAAGATTCCACGTTTCAATCCCAAGATTGTCGTGCTCGACGAATCGGACGAAATGCTCGATATGGGCTTTTTGGAAGACATCGAGGAAATTTTTTCGTATCTCCCCACACATCGTCAAACATTGCTTTTTTCGGCAACAATGCCGCTGCCTATCAAGCAGCTTGCGCAGAAGATTCTCGATAATCCCAAGCTCGTCAAGATTGCTACCAAAGAAACAACCAATAGCGACATTCGGCAGCGCTATTATATTATCAACGAGGGCGAGCGCGAGCTTGCCATTGTGCGGTTGATTGATAGTGAGATGCCCACAAAGGCAATCATCTTTACGCGCACGAAGAAAGAAGCCGACAGCCTTTGTGCGAATCTCGTGGCGCGTGGCTACCATGCAGGTGCGTTGCATGGTGATATGCAGCAAATCGAGAGACGCAATGCGATTACGGCATTTAAAGATGGCAGTGTCGAAATGCTGATTGCCACCGACATCGCCGCGCGCGGGCTCGACATTAGCGATGTGAGTCATGTGTTCAATTACCATATCCCGCTCAATCCCGAAAGTTATGTGCACAGAATCGGGCGCACGGGGCGCGCGGGCAAGAAGGGCATCGCGATTACGCTTACCACGCCGCTCGAGTTCAAGGAAATGCGCCGTATCGCTGAAAACACCAAGGCGCATATCGAACTCTACGAGATTCCGACAATCGCTGACACGATGAAGTCGCTGGATTCAAAGATTATCAAGGAGCTCCTAAACGCGCCGATTACAGATGAGGCACTGCAAATCTATGAAGCTCTAAGCGATGAGATTCAAGCTTCGCAACTCGCCTGCAAGCTTCTTTCACTGCTGTTTGCGCGCAAGCAGATTCTTGGACCTGATAAAATCGGCTTATCAAAAGCAGATTTGAATCAAATCGAAGCATCACTGCGCAAGACCGTAGCGAGTAAAACATCGCAAAGACGTTCACGCCGAAGAATCCAGCACCGATTTAGGCAACATTATTAGGAATATATGGCATGGAGTTTGAGACATATCCGTTTGAGAAATTGCGCGCGTTGTTTGCGCCGCTCTCTCCCGCGCCGTTGTCCCCGATTGCCCTCACAATCGGCGAGCCGCAGTTTTCCACTCCAAAGGCGATTTGCGATGCGCTCACAGCGAATGTCGTTAAGCTCAACAAATACCCAAATTCTAGCGGCGAATCGGCGCTCAAAGACGCCGTGTGTAACTATGTCTCGCGCCGCTATCACGTCGCGCTCACGTCTTCAGAGGTTGTGCTGACTTTTGGTACGCGCGAGGCGCTGTTCAATCTCCCGCAGTTTTTGTTGTTTGACAAACCCAATCCGACAATCGCCTATCCCAATCCGTTCTATCAAATCTATGAAGGTGCAGCAAAAATGGCGCGCGCACGCGTTTTGTATATGCCACTTGTTGCCGCAAACGGCTTTTCTCCTTCGCTCGATTTGTCCGCGCTTCAGTCTGTCGATGTCGTGATTCTTAATTCTCCAAACAATCCCACAGGAGCCGCGCTTTCGCTCGATTCCCTTTGTGAATGGGTGCGGCTTGCGCTTGCGCATGATTTTGTGATTATCAGCGATGAATGTTATGGCGATATCTATGAAAACGAGCCGCCCGCCTCGATTCTGCAGGCTTGTATCGCTGTGGGCAATACAAGCTTTAAAAATATCCTTGCGCTCAATTCTGCTAGCAAACGTTCGAGCGCTCCGGGTCTTCGCAGCGGCTATGTCGCCGGTGATAGCGCCATTTTGCAGAGCTATATGCGCTATCGCACGTATGTGGGTTGCGCTGTGCCCCTGCCGCTGCAAGATGCCGCCGTTGTTGCATGGAACGATGATTCTGCCGCCGCCACTGCGCGCTCAATCTACCGCGCAAACTTTGCGCTTGCGCGCGAGATTTTAGGCGCGACAATCGCACCATACACTTTCTATGTTTGGCTTTTTGTGGGCGATGATATTGCATTTGCGCGCGAACTCTACCAAACGCAGAATGTCTCGGTTTTGCCCGGGCGCTTCTTGGGGCGCGAGGGCGCTGGTGCTGGTTTTGTGCGCATTGCGCTTGTCTATGACACGCCGACATGCAAAGAGGCGCTAGCGCGGATTGCCAAAGTCTATGAAAAAATGAGTAAAAAATAAAATGCCACCAACAAAGATTCATTTTATCGGCATTGGAGGGATTGGAATCTCGGGACTTGCGCGCTATCTTAGGGCGCAGGGTGTTGAGGTGAGCGGTTCGGATATTTGCGAAAATGCAATCACGCAGAGCCTGCAAGCGCTCGGAATCCCGATTACGATTCCACACCATGCAGGCGCGATTACCAACCAAGATGTTGTGATTCATTCGGCGATTATCAAACAAAATAATATTGAGATTGTCGCGGCAAAAGAACGTGGAATCGCTGTGCTTTCGCGCAAAGAAGCGTTGCCAATGATTCTAAGCCACAAAAAAGTCTATGCGATTGCGGGCGCGCATGGCAAGAGTACGACAAGTGCGATTTTGAGTACACTCTTGCCCGAAGCAAGCGCGATTATCGGTGCAATCAGCAAGGAGTTTGGTTCAAATGTACGTGAGATTAAAAGCGAAAGTGTTGTGTTTGAAGCTGACGAGAGTGACCAAAGCTTTTTGCACACAAACCCCTATTGTTCGATTGTTGTCAATGCCGAGCCCGAACATCTCGAGAACTATCACAATGACGCATACCTCTTGCGCAGCGCGTATGCGCAGTTTTTGTTGAATGCGCCCAAACGCGTCATCAATGCCGAAGACCCCTATTTACGCACGCTCGAAGAGTTGCGTGCCGTGCGGCTTTTCCCTTGCAAAGACATCACAGATGTGAGCTATGAGCTTGTCGATGGCGAGCCCTACACACGTTTTTGCTTACGCGATTTGGGCAGCTTTTGTGTCTGGGGGATTGGCGAACATATCGCGCTTGACGCGGCGCTTGCTCTGCTTGCGCTTGTCGGTGAGGTTGATTTAGAGACATTGCGCCGCCGTCTCGCTGATTATCGCGGGATTAAGAAACGTTTCGATGTGATTCAAAAGGGCAAGCTGATTATCATCGATGACTATGCGCATCACCCTACCGAGATTGAAACCACGCTTGTCGCTGTGAATCGCTATCGTGAGCTGCTCGGTGGGCGGGACTTGTGTGTGATTTGGCAGCCGCACAAATATTCGCGCCTTGCGGCAAATCTCGAGCGATTCAAATCATGTTTTGGTGAATCGATGGACTTGGTGATTCTGCCTGTATATGCTGTCGGTGAAACGCCGCTCGAGATAGACTTGGCTGAAGAATTTGCACACTATCGCCCCACAATGGCGAGCCACATCATGCGCATAAATCATGGCGATGACCAGCGTATTTTGGTGATGCAAGGTGAGACAATCGTACGCGAGATTGATTCGGGCATGGTTGTGGGCTTTGGCGCGGGCGATATTACAAATATGTTGAGGGGATAATGGAACGAGCATTTCGCTACCGCTTGGTGATGTTTGGATTTTCGGCAATGTGCGAAGATATGGACGAAGTGCGCCTCCGATTGCGTGGCTATCCTCCGAATCGGGCAAAAAGCGAGGCGGGCGACCAATGCTATCTTGTCGATTTGCAGCAGGGGGTTCAATATGCTATTGTACTGCACAACGACCGATTCGAGGTTGATGAGAATGCGTGCAAGCAATTATAAAAAGGAGAGATGATGAGGAGATTTTTTGTACTTTGCATGTTTGTTGCGCTCGCGCATGCGGAGTTGTTCGTCTATGGACCAGGTGGACCTGCGTCTGTGATAACCGAGCTCGCACGGCAGTTTAGCGAGAAAACAGGCGAAAAGGTTACGATTATTGCAGGACCTTTTGCACAATGGATAGACCAAGCAAAGGAGAATGCCGACGTGATTTATGCAGGCAATTCCTCGATGATGGATTTTTTTGCGGCGCAAATGCCGCAGCAACTTAGCCATGACGATGTGCGCGTGCTCAATATCCGCGAAGCTGGGATTGTCGTACGCCCCGGCAACCCACAGCGCATTCATCGCTTTGAAGACCTCACACGTGATGGAATCCGTATTATGGTTGTGAATGGTGCAGGGCAAGTGGGACTTTATGAAGACATGGCGCTCAAAGGGGGCGATAGGAGCGTGCTTGTCAAATTGCGCAAAAATATCCGATTCTATGCCACCACCACTGCCGAGGCGATTGACCGCTGGAATAGCGACAATACGCTTGATGCGTTTATTGTTTGGGAACATTGGGGAATCTCGCTTGGCAAGCGCGAGGCAACCTTTGTACGCGCAGATTCTGCGCATATCCTCTACCGCGCTGCTGAAATTGCGATTACCAAAACAAGCCCAAATCGTCAGAGGGCAGGGGAGTTTGTCGAGTTTTTGCAAACGCAAGAAGCACAAGAGGTTTGGCGCAAAATGGGCTGGAAAGGTTTATAAGCTAGGATACAGCTTGTGTTGCTAGAATCCTTGATAATATTTGTTATTCAGGAGGTTTTGCATGGCAAATTCTTCAACATTTACCGCGTGTAGCAACCCAAATGGCGTGCTTTTCCGCAAAAAACGTTATGTACTTTATGCCCTAGCGTCTCTTGCAATTTTCATAATACCCTTTATCCGCATAGGCGATGGGCATATTTTTTTATTGTCATTTGACCACAAACAATTCCATTTGCTTGGCACGGTGTTTGATACCCAAGAGTTTTATCTTTTGCCTTTTTTAAGCATTCTTCTATTTTTGGGAATCTTTTTTATGACAACGCTTGCTGGACGCGTATGGTGTGGTTGGGCTTGCCCACAGACACTGTTTCGTGTTCTTTATCGTGATTTGCTCGAGACAAAGATTCTAGGTTTGCGCGATAAAATCTCCAATAAACAAAAAGAGCCCGACATGAGCCTCTGGGCAAACAAGCTCAAACGTGCCATTGCCATGGCAATTTGGGCGGTGTTTGTGCTCATTGCAGCCGCAGGCTTTTTGTGGTATTTCGTCCCGCCTGAAGATTTCTTTGTCTATGTCTTTCAAGAACCGCGTGAGCACCCTGTTTTGTTCGTTTTTTGGCTTGGAATCTCGACATTTTTGTTTTTCGATATTACAATGCTGCAAGAAAAATTCTGTTTTTTCATCTGTCCCTATTGCCGCGTGCAATCGGTGATGTATGATAAAGATACCATTATGGTTGTGTACGACTATCAACGTGGCGGTGCTGTGTATGAGGGCAGTAAGAAGCTTTGGAAAAAACCCGAGACACCAAACGCCGAGTGCACAGGCTGTGAGGCATGTGTGCGCGTCTGTCCCACACATATCGATATTCGCAAAGGCATGCAGCTTGAATGTATTAATTGTTTAGAATGCGCCGATGCATGTACGAAGGTGATGGGCAAACTTGGCAAAGCACCGCTCATTGGCTGGACATCGATGAATACGGTGCAAACGCGTGAAAAGGTCAAAATCTTTCGATTCCGCACCGTGGCGTATATGGTCGCACTCACTGCCGCGTTTATCGGGCTTTTGGTGATAGGCGGAACAAAAGAAACCATGTTGTTGAATATCAACCGTACAACGGAACTCTATACATTCAACAAAAGCAATGGCAACATCGAAAATGCCTATGCATTTTTATTCCATAATACAAGCAGCGTGCCACATACCTATACTTTCGAACTACCCGATAACCCCGAGATTGTCATCAAGCGCCCCAAAGAATCTCTCAAGCTTGACGCAGGTGAGAAGAGCAAACAGGTTGTCGTGCTCGAAGCAACGGGCAATCCGAACACAACGAGTGAGAATCTGATTGTTCCATTGCGAATCCGCGCTTTTGCCGAGGATGCAAAAGACGAGGTTTTTGTCGAACGCGAAAGTATTTTTGTCTATCCCCCACGAAGTGCGCCATAGGGTCTGCTAGATTCCAAGCAAATGTTGAAACTCGGCGAGTTGTTCGCCGCTTGCTTGCAGCACGAGTTCCGCGCCCGTGCTGTCAAAAACCTGCTGTGTCATGTGAATGCCAATCTTTTTGATGAGGTATTGCGCATGTTGCAGCTTGCCAAAAGGCACATGGATTTGCAAAGAATCAACGACAACATAGGGCACAAGCTCGACATTTGCGATGGTTTGCAATGCACAATCCGTATAGGCACGCACGAGTCCCCCGATTCCAAGCAATGTGCCACCAAAATAACGTACACTGATAAATCCGATATTCACAAGATTTGCTCCGCGCAAAACATTGAGTGTGGGCATTCCACTGCTACCTTTTGGTTCGCCATCATCGCTAAAACTCTCTACAATTTGCTTGTGTGTATTGAAAATCCGCGAGCTCGTTACAAAATGCACGGCTTTTGAATGTTCATCGTGCAGTTTCTGCAATGTCGCCTCAAAATGTGCACTTGGACAAAGGAATCCATGGAAATGCGAACCTTTGTGGCTGACTGTCGCGCTTGCGATGTGTTGGATTGTATAGAGATTCATGGAAATATGGCAACGCTCCCGCTTATAATAATAAATTGTCTTTATAAAGCAATCTATGTTCCTTTATAGAGCTTATGATTGGATAGAGTGTCTTGTCGCTTCTTGCGGAGTTTGAAGGGATAAAGGAGGGCCAAGATTCCATCGGCAATTGCGATGGCATAGCCCAAACCCAAGGTTGTCCTGCCTAGTGCTTTGAGCAGAATCAAGGCAATTTTTACCCAGCCCGCTTTTTTGATACGCAAGCCCTATCATAAAAGCCGCGATATACATAAAGCCCATTAGAGAAGAATCGATAGCCGTGAATCCAATTCATTTGAATACCGCAATACTCCATTCTTGCAGTGTTTTGTCATCATAGCTTTTGATTTCGCTTGCATTCAGCCCATAATAGCAGAAATTCAAGATGTCTTCTTTGTCGATATAAAAAAGCCCATCGATTTTGGGTGATTTGCTTGTACTAAGCCCATTGAATACAATTGCTTTAGAACTAGATGAAAACGAGAGTAGGAGCCGTTCAAAGACATATTCGAGCCATTGCCCGTAGGGCGCATCATCACAGAGATTGAATGTCCCGCTAATAAGCGTGTAGTCGGCTTGTTGCGTGGGATAGCTCGATTGGATAAAGGCAATATTTTGCATAGAGAATCGAGAGGATGCGAGCGTGAGCATTTCGGGAGTGATGTCATAACCATAATATTGCGTTGGAGTGAGGTTGTGTTCGTGGAGATAATCAAGCAGCGCGCCATATCCACAGCCTAAATCATTGATACTGAAATCTTGCGCAGGAGCGATGAGGTCGAGCAGAATTTTAAAACGGCGCATTTGTTCTGTGCCATTTGTCCACAGAACGCCATGCGAGATTGCGCCAAAGGTTTCGATACTTGTTTTGTATTGCGCCTTGATACGTGTTAGGAATCGCTGCATTAGGATTGCTTGCAAAATTTCACAATCGAATCGGCGATGTGGTCGAGATGGACAACTTCGTCAATCGCACCTCGTGCAATCGCTTGTTTGGGCATTCCAAACACAACACAGCTCTCTTCGCTTTGTGCGATTGTATGTGCGCCATTATCATGCAGTTCCTTGATTCCAATGCTGCCGTCATCTCCCATTCCTGTGAGGATAATGGCAAGCGCATTTTTACCCACTGCATTATTGCCACTGCGAAACAACACATCAACACTTGGTTTGTGTCGGCTGACTTTTTCGCCATCGATGCTTTGCGCGATGTATTGATTATTTTTCTTTTTGATAATAAGGTGTTTGTCGCCAGATGCGATATAGGCGTGGGAATGTTGCAATGTAACAATATCGGTTACTTCAAGTACAGAAATAGTCGAAAGATGATTGAGTCGCTGTGCAAACGAGCCGGAAAATCCAACAGGGATATGTTGCACGATGACGATAGGCGGCAACCCTGTTGGGAGTTTTGGGATAATGCGTGTGAGTGCCTCGACACCTCCTGTCGATGAGCCAATCAAAATGAGTTTTTGTCCATTATCATTTTTGCAAGGATTAGATGGTAGGATAATGTCAGGTGTGTGTTTGGTGAGCGTCCCAAGTCCAAGCATATCTAGTCCCTATTCTTGATAAAAGTATTTTGTCCCAAACGACTGACTTTGTCGGCAAGGTCGAGAATATTTTCTGAATGTCCCAAATAGAGTGTGCCATTGAGTTTGAGATGACTAAAAAGCTTTTTTAGAATCTGTTTTTGGTCGTTGACTTTGAAATAAATCAAAACATTGCGACAAAAAATAATATCAAATTCTTGAGGTGCAAAAGGATAGCGATGGTGATAGAGATTGAGCTGCTTAAACGTAACGAGCGATTTTAGACAAGGTTTTGCTTCCATATAAATCTGTTGCGCATCGATTTGTTTGATATTGAAATATTTATCCAAATCAATCCATGTTGGTTGTGGGCTGATTTTTGTATTGACAGTATAAACACCATTTTGTGCCCACTCTAAAACGTCTGTGTCAATATCTGTCGCAATAATCGTGGGCTTGAATGATTGCAAGCCATAGATTTCTTTGGCGTAGAGAAGTGTCGCAGCGATTGAATAGGGCTCTTCGCCTGTGGAGCTCGCAGCGCATAGCACATGGATTCCGTTTTTATTGCAATATTGGGGCATCACGCGGTCGAGCAAATCGAGGAATTGGAATCCCTCGCGGAAAAAATCTGTCTTGTTGGTTGTGAAAGCATTGATAAATTCTTGCTCATTATTGCCATGTGAAATTTGCGCCAAAAACGAATCGGCATTGGGCGCGTTGATGTGTTTGATGAGTTTGCGCAGACGATTGAGAATGAGCGTGTCTTTGCTATCATCGAGAAAAATCCCTGTTTTTTGTAGTAGCAATGCACGGATTTCGTTCAGAAAAGCACGACTTTCGGTGAAATTCATGCGAGCCCCGAAAGTTGTGCGAGATATTGTTTGTGCGCATCGCTTGTGTCAATTTCTTGTCCAATCTCTTGGTAGCGATTCCAAAAATATTCGACAAATGCACGTGGATTTGGGGCTGTGGGCTTGAAGTTGCCCAAGGAATCTTTTTGCGCAAAACGTTCCAAAAAGATACAGGCACGTTGTTTTGCGATATAGAGTTCGGCTAGCTCGTTGTAATAGCGGATATAAAGCGCTTTTACGTTGTTGTAGTTGTTTGTCGAGAGGTTGATATGCAATTTTGCGCCATCAAAATGCAGAATCCGTGCTTCAAAGAGGATATGCAGGTGAATGAGCCCTTCGCAATAATAGGGCAGCACCTCGCCTTGCTCCATCCATGCAATAAGCCCCACGGCGCGGCGAATCACATCACCCAAGAGTGCTGTGGCAAGCGGTGCATAGAGTTCTGTTGTGTCGTTTAAAAAGAAATTCATCAGTCCACCTGTCGTGGCTTTGAATTCTTCGATATTTTTGAAATTGCCGCCCGCGTTCATCGCAATTTCTGTGTCATCATCAATCCAAAAGATATGCCCAAATTCATGCCCAATAGTCGAGATTTGGTAGAGTTTGTGCCAAATTTCGGGCTTAAAAAAGAGAATCTCGCGTGCGTCTTTGAGGAAAGGCGCGGGAAAGATTTCGTTCGTGAGGCGCATAAACGGGCGATATTGCGCAAGGCGCAAGACGCGCGCAGGAAATGCAAAGATTTTTTTGCCAAATTGTTTCGAGACATTTTCATCATTTGGGACGACTTGCGCCGAGAAAAGCCCGTCCATCTCTGCGCCATAATAGAGTGCAGGCAAACAGAGATAGAGCTCGGTGTTGTGCAGTGAGTGTTGCACAAGAGCGTGCATCGAATCGGTATCGGGGGATTTGTGTGTCGCATAGAGTGTATCGAATGTTTTTTGCATTTGTTGTTTGATGTCAAGATGAGGCTGTGGAGAGACATGTACAATGCGCAAATCCCATTCTGGAGCCACAGCTTTGCGGTAGTGGTCTTCATAATATTCAAGAGGGTGTGCGGGCTGAATAGGGGTTTTGATTTGCATCCATGCGCGGTCCACCTCGCGCCACGCGCCAAGCAGCTTTGGAATGCTTTCTTCGGAAAGCGCTGATTCAAGAACATGGAAATAGGCGATGTAGGATTCTTTTGCACCAAATAAATCATCGCCTTCATTGTTGAGTTCTTTGATGAGCTGCCGAATGGCTTTTTGAATCTCGCCAATCTCGTCTTTGAACGCGCTCGCATACGCGATTGCGCGAAGTTGTCCGTCTTTGAGTTGCGGAATTGAATAGCTCCTATCGCTTTTTTCGCCATTCTCGCTGATTTCTTGAATGGATTGCAGCTCGTGCAGCAAGCGGGGCACATCGCCGCCAAACTCTTTGAGCAATGCGGGGTTGATGTCTTCGATGAGTGTCAATTTCCATTTGCAATGCAGAGCATTAAACGCTTTGCCGATATGGTGCATGCCTTGCAGAATCTGCCGATAGAAGGGGGTTAAAAGCTGCCTATTTTCGCATTCCTCGACAATCTCTTGGTGCGTTTTTGTGTGGAAAGTACAGACCCAATCAAGCAAGATTTTTTTTGCTTTTTTGATTTCTGCACTGTTTTTGCCCGCTTTTTTAAGCGTTTGGATAATTGCGGATTCAGAGAGATTGACAAGTCGGCTGATGAGCGCGAATCGATTGGGCTGTGTGTCGGGCAAATCAAGCTGTTTGAGCAAGTGGATAATGGCTTGAATCTGTGGGTTGCTGTCGTTATCGATGTCCAAAAAAAGCAGGTTGAGCGCGTCATCACGTGCACTGACCATGCCACACAGCTCTTGCATATCCTCAAAAAAGCGATGTTTCATCGATTCCCCTTTGCTTTGAGAAAATTGTAGGCTTCGTTGATTTGCACGAGTTTTTCATTTGCTTTGAGAATGGTTTGTTGGTCTGCGCCTCTGCCTTGAATGATGTCGGGGTGGTACATCTTGACAAGGCGGCGATAGGCTTCTTTGAGGCTCGTTTCATTGAGATTTTCTTTGTCAAGCTCAAGAATCTGGAGCGCTTTTTCTTCGTCCATTATCGCGTGTGGTGCGCTGCTCTCTGCCGCGAATTGGTCATAGACACGGTTGAAATCGTCATTGCTCAATTCAAAATAGGCGGCAACATCAAGAATCACTTCACGTTCGTTTTCATCGAGCGTGCCATCGGCATAGGCGAGCATCAGCAAAACTTCGACAACCTTGAGCCGCTTTTTATACTCGCCCTTTGTGAGGCGCACATATTCTATGGCGAGCTCATCGGCATTTGTCGCGTTTGTTTGCTCATATCGAAAATGCTGCAATAATGCTTCTTTGGTCTGTGTGGGGGTTTCTGAAGCCTGTGCAATATCGTCCAAAATCTCATCGACAAGTCGCTCTTCAAACTCACAAACATGCCCATCGCTTCGCGCAAGCTTTGCGAGCAAGCCTACGAGGACGGCATGTTCTCGGCTAAAGGGTTGGTCGTTTTGGTTGCGAAAATCGCTGTATGGGTCGTCAAACTCGGGAGTTTCTTGTTTTTTGAGAGAACCATACGATTTTGGATTTGCCAAATAATCTTTCATCGTTCGATACATCAGAAATAGCGCTGCCATCGCTATTACAGCCAATATTATTTCCATATCTAAAGCGCCTTTGATTTGTTGTCGCTGGATTGTAGCATATTTTGTTGTAAAAATTTATGAATTTTGCCGCTGTTGTGAGCGACATATTTGGAATCGCAAACGCGTTGTGTTTGCTGTCGTGTTGGCAAGTGAATTGCCAACACTTCCTAAAGTTATGCGATAATATCATCTTTGCTACACTCACTGTCTTTAGTCGCTGCGCTGTACGTGCGGCGGGATATTATTTGGTATCGCGCAAGAATCTAGCGACCGTCATTGCGAGCATAAGCGAAGCAATCAACCGTCTTTGAACATTAAATACGGTCGATTGTCGCGAGGCTAGCGCCTATCGCAATGACAAATCGTCAATTCTTTTCTTTAGCAAGATTCCAATCGTCATGGCGACCCGTGCCACGCATCTAGGCAACGTTTACCATGTTTCTAAAACATCAATCCTGAATCCATTTACGGCTGACAAATATTCAGCCATCTCGACATCACCAAAATCTTTAATAGTTTCAAGTGTCGTTGATGCAGCACAAATCGAATCGTATTCTTGACGAGGATTGTTGTTATATAGCGATAGAAGTACATGGAAAATCTTGATGTCTTGCATAGAGATAATGCTAAGATTCCTCTCATCGCCTTTTGCAATAAACACCTCACGTCCAAATGTCGTAAGCAAAGTTGAAAGAGTTACAGAATCGGTAATTCCTCTTTGCTCTGATTCCTGATACAAATGGAGCAATTCTTTAAAAGTTGTCGATTGTGGCGTTTGCTCGCGCTTGATTAAATTTCTATCGAGGGAGATTTTGGAGCGCGTCATTTCGGGCTTGTCGACTTTTAGCAGCGCCTCGACACTCTCAATCGCGCAAATCGCGTTCCCTTTTTCTTTGCACACACGCAAATTTTCGCTAATGAGTTCACCGCTCACGAGCGGACGAATGCCGTCATGAATCATCACAATATCATCATTATTGAGATAAGGTTCAAGTGCAAAGAGGGCATTGCGAATCGAAAGAAATCCTGTTTCTCCGCCTCGCACAATCTTTTTTAACTTTGAAATACCAAATTCTTTGGCATAATTTTCGAGCCTCTCTTCCCAACTAGAAAGGCAAGGTACGCAGATGATGTCGATGTCTTTATGGTTCTCGAACACCTCGAGCGTATGAATCAGAATCGGCTTATCCTCGATAACGACAAATTGTTTTGGAATCTCAAGCCCTGTGCGCGCGCCGATTCCACCAGCTGTGATGATTGCAGCAACCTTGTTCATTTGGTTTCCTTGATTGAAGTTCCTTTAGAATCTTAGAATGTTTTTTCATATTACGATTTGCAATATGAAGACGTTAAACCGATAAAACGTAACGATAGAATCGCGAATGAAGCGAAAAATGAAGAAACTAGGGTGGGTTAGAAACAGGAGTTATTGTTGCGGGGGGGGGGGGGGATTATGTGGGTTGTTGTTGGCTTTGTTACTGTTTTTTTGGTGGGGTTGGTTTTTGGGTGTTGGGCATGTTGA
>CAMWUR010000006.1 GCA_947177485.1 uncultured Helicobacter sp. | reverse complement strand
TTTGTTACTAAACGAAACAAAACGTGGGAAACAGCAGCGGCCAAAAACTACAAACCAAACGGAGACGATAGATTTTTTGGCATCCACTCTACTGCAATTCCGCCCCCCCCCCGCACACTCTAAGGGAAAGGGAAGCCCCAAAGCGGCGCAGAGGAACGAAAGAAAAGAATGCCAAACCCAACGACTGGCAAGATTCACTTTCTATTACAGCGGGTGTATTATACAAGATTTTTTCACAAGTTCACATAAAAATGAAGGGCAAAGGAATTTTGCTATAATATGCAACACATACCAACCCAAAGGAACGTTTATGAAAATCACCTATACCCTGACCGATGAATCCCCAGCGCTTGCGACTTATTCGTTTTTGCCGATTGTTCAAGCCTTTTTGAAGCATGCAAATGTCGAAGTCGCCACATCTGATATTTCGCTTTCTGCCCGCGTGATTGCGCAATTTCCCGAGCTTCTCAAGCCCGAACAACGTGTCCCCGATGCTCTCGCCGAGCTTGGCGAGCTTGTCAAGCGCCCCGAGGCAAATCTCATCAAGACGCCCAACATCTCTGCTTCGATTCCACAACTCAAAGCCACAATTAAAGAATTGCAGGCAAAAGGCTATGCGCTGCCCGAGTTTCCTGACGAGCCCCAAAATGACGAGCAAAAGGCGATTAAGGCAAAATACCAAAAAGTGCTCGGCTCTGCCGTGAATCCCGTGCTTCGCGAGGGCAATTCCGACCGCCGCTGCACCAAGGCTGTCAAAGAATATGCGAAGAAAAACCCCTACCGCGTTGCGGCTTTTGACAAGGCGTCTAAATCATGCGTTTCGTATATGAGCGCGGGCGATTTTTTCGAGAACGAAAAGGCAGTGTTGCTCGAATCGCCCACCACAGCGCGGATTGAATTTGTCGATTCAAGCGGCGCTGTGAGTGTCTGCAAAGACGGGCTCAAGCTCGAGAAAAACGAGATTCTTGACGCAACCTTCCTTGATGTCGCCGCGCTCTGCCGATTCTATGACGAGCAAATCGCGCTTTGCAAAAAAGAGAATATCCTGCTTTCGCTCCACCTCAAGGCAACGATGATGAAAGTCAGCGACCCCGTGATTTTCGGCTATGCTGTCAAAACCTATTTCAAAGAACTCTTCGATACTTTCGCAGACGAGCTGCAAAAACTCGGCGTGAATCCCAACAACGGCGTTTCAGAGCTTTTGAGCAAGATTGAACAAAGCCCCAAAAAATCCGAGATTCTTGCGAAATATCAAGAGATTCTAAACAAAAGCGCCAAGATTTCGATGGTCAATTCCGACAAAGGAATCACCAACTTGCATGTACCCAGCGACGTGATTGTCGACGCGTCTATGCCTGCGATGCTCAAAAACGGCGCGCGGTTGTGGGACAAAGACGGCAAGGAATGCGACACCAACGCCGTGATTCCCGACAAAACGTATGCAACAATCTACGAAGCCGTGTTGGACGACATGAAACAAAACGGCGCGCTGAACCCCGCGACACTCGGTAGCGTGGCGAATGTCGGGCTTATGGCGCGCAAGGCGCAAGAATACGGCTCGCACGACAAGACATTCTTCGCGCCAAGCGATGGCGAGTTTCGCATTGTCGATGAGGGCGGTAAAGTTTTGCTTTCACATAAGGTACATAAAAATGATATTTATCGCGCGAATCAGGCAAAATTTGACGCGGTGCAGAATTGGATTGATTTGGGAATCGAACGTGCCGAGCTCACAGGTAGCAAGGCGATTTTTTGGCTCGATTCTAAACGCGCGAGCAACAAGATTATGATTGACCTCGTACGTGCACGGCTCAAAGAAAAGGGCAAAGACATGGAGATTCTCGCCCCCAAAGAGGCTTGCCAACTCTCGCTCAAGCTCATTCGCGAGGGCAAAGATGTGATTTCTATCACCGGGAATGTGTTGCGCGATTATCTCACCGACCTCTTCCCAATTCTCGAGCTCGGCACAAGCGCGAAGATGCTATCTGTCGTGCCAATGCTCAACGGCGGCGCGATGTTCGAGACAGGCGCTGGCGGAAGCGCGCCCAAACAAGTCGAGCAGCTCGTGAATGAGAACCATTTGCGCTGGGACAGCTTGGGTGAGTTCCTCGCGTTGCAGGCGAGCCTCGAGTTTTATGCGCAAAAGAAAAGCAACAGCAAGGCAAAAGTGCTTGCAAATGCGCTCGACATCGCGATTGGCAAATGGCTCGAGGCGAACAAAGCGCCTTCGCGCAAGGTTGGTGAGGACGACAACCGCACAAGCCATTTCTATCTCGCATTGTATTTCACGCAAGCACTCGCCGCACAAAGCGATGATAGCGCGATTGCTGGATTCTTCGCACCGATTGCCAAAGAGCTCGGCGACAATGAAGGCAAGATTCACAAGGAGTTTTTAGATGCGCAAGGCGTCAAGGTTGATTTGGGCGGATATTATAAATTTGACGACCCCAAAACCGAAAAAATCATGCGCCCAAGCGCAACCTTCAACGCGATTCTGGCTAGGATTGCTGGGTAGAAGCGGTTAGGCTGCTTGCCCCACCCCTCGCTCGGTTTGGGTGGGGGGCAATAATATAATCATGTGTGTGGATGTTGGGAGCGGTAATGGCATTACAAATAAACCACTGGACACGATTAAGCAAGAATGAAAAATGACTGAAACACTTTTTGTCAATATTCCTACCATAGAATCTATTAAAAGATTGGGGCTTGAAAAATCGGATTCTAACATTGCCATTCTTTTGGATATGTTTACGCAAGAGGAATTAGGTGTCGACATTAGAAGGGAGATTGTTTCATCTATCGGTCGGCAAAAAAATAACGATAAAATCTATGAATTTTTAAATCGGGAAGCATTCAGCAATCACTACATGGAAGTTATTTACCAAATGTTTCGCACATGTCTTTATAAGTCTAAAGAAGACGCGAGATTTGCAGATTTAAGAGATAGAATCTTGAGGCATTATAATAATGAAGTCATGCAAAAAATGCTCGAATATTCTATATTTAGGCAACAAAAAAAGATGTCCCTAAAACCTCAAAGAAAGATTCTAAAACCCTCTTTGCTTGTGGGAGACAATCGTATTACTCTTAATAAAATACAAGAACAACAAATCCAACTCATTTTTACCTCACCGCCATATTATAATGCAAGGCTTTATAGTGATTATAAAAGTTATCATGATTATTTGGATTCTATGAAAGATACCTTAAAACAATGTTATAGAATATTGGAAAATGGTAGATTTATCCTCATTAATGTTTCACCCGTAATTACTAAAAGGGCGGGAAGAGAATTTGAATCTATTCGTTATCCTATACATTTCGATTTTCATAAGATTTTATGCGACAGTGGATTTTATTTTATAGATGAAATTATTTGGATAAAACCCGAATACTCTGTACCCAATCGAATAGCAGGATATTTACAAACAAAAAAACCTCTAAGCTATAAGCCAAATTGCATTACGGAGAGTATTATGGTATACCGCAAAAATACACCTTTTTTGCTAGATAAAAACATTAGAGATTATGATAAAAATTTGAAAAATGATGACGAAATAGATTCGACAAATTGTTGGTATATTGCACCAAAGTTTGATAAAAATCACCCAGCAGTTTTTCCAGAAGAGCTTTGTCAAAAAGTGCTAAAATATTATTCTTTTAAGGGTGATGTCGTATGCGACCCTTTTGCAGGTAGTGGAACATTTGGAAAAGTTGCAAACACAATGGGCAGGATTCCGCTTTTATGCGAGCAAAATTTAGATTATGCAGAAAAATTAAAACAAAGGGGATTTGATGAGATTTGATAATATTGTCATCAATAAAACCATAGAAAAACTTTTAAAAGGAGAGGATTACAGAGAGGAAGTTATCAATGCAATTAATTTAGAGTTCTTAGATTTTGCCTTAGACTTTTTCAAACAAATTTTAGAAGCAAAATTAAACGATAGAAGCATTAATTTGGAATGGTATAAGCAACATTTCATTAATAATGTAAATATTGAGCCGAGTGAAGCAGCAATTTTTGCAGGTATGAATAAAAAGACTATTGCAAATATTTATGGGAGCGCAACAAAAGAAATCATATTAAATGTGGCAAATACCAATATTGATTATTTAGAATCTTTACTAAATTCTTTAGGAGATAACAGTGAAAATATCGGAATTAATTTAAAGATTTCCTATAAGGAAATCTCGGTAGAGCTAAATTTAAATGAGAGCTTATTGGTTATTAATGCTTTGGCAACAAAGAAAATTGCTTTAAGAGGTGGGGCTTGGAGTAGTATAGGCAAAAGAGTTGAAAAGCCTTTAATGTTAGCATTATGTCAAAAATGCGGAGTAGAAAAAGCATTTATCAATAGTGAAGTTTTTAAGAAAAATGGGGAACTTGATTTTGATAGAGAAGTGGATTTTAAACTTTATAATTCTAGCAAGAGCAAAGAATATAGAGTTGAGGTAAAACTAATGGGCAAAGGCAATCCAGAATCTGCTGATGCCGTGATTGCAAGAGATACTAACATTTTCATAGCAGATACATTAAGTATTCAAAATAGAAATCAACTGAAGTTTTTAGGGATTGAATATTTAGAGCTTAAAAGCAATCCAGATTGTTTAAGGGATTTTAGGGTGATATTGGAAAAATTAAAGATTCCATGCAAGCAGATTGGTTAGGAATTGCTATGTTGAAGCACAAGCCAAGATAAGGAGACAGCAAATGAGAAAAGCATTATGTGTAGGGATAGATAGCTATAAAAACATAAAAGGGTTACATGGTTGTGTTAATGATGCTAAAGCAGTTAAAGAAGTTCTGGAGCGCAATGGAGATGACACATTAAATTTTAACGTAAAATTAATGTGTTCAATAAGCGAAGAATCGTATATAAGCAAAACTGAATTAAAAGATGCTATTGAGGAATTATTTAAAAGCGAATCGGAAATTGCTCTTTTTTATTATTCAGGACATGGTTCTATTGATCCAACTGGCGGATACTTGTGTACAAGTGAGGTCAAACGAGCTGATGAAGGTTTATCACTTAATGATATTATGTTATTTGCATCTCAATCAAAAGCACAAAATAAAATTATTATTCTCGATAGTTGTTTTTGTGGCAATATGGGTAATAAAATTGAAATGTCTAATTATTCATTGCTACATGATGGAACAACCATACTTGCTGCTTGTGAAAAAGATCAATATGCGACAGAAAAAGATGGACATGGTGTTTATACATCACTATTGGTTGAGGCTTTATATGGTGGCGCAATGAATTTATTGGGAGAGGTTTCTCCGGGAAGTATTTACGCCTATATTGATAAATCTCTTGGAGCTTGGGAACAAAGACCTGTATTTAAAGCAAACGTAAACAGTTTTATTTCTTTAAGGAAAAATACACCCCCTATTTCGATAACAGATTTAAGAAAAATAATAGTCTTTTTTCCTACACCTCAAGATGAATATAAGCTTGATCCAAGCTATGAACCTGATAAACATGAGGTAAAAATTAAAGATAAAAATGAAGAACATGAAGCTATATTTGCAATTTTGCAGAAATATGCAAGGTTAAATTTAGTAATACCAATTGGTGAAGAACATATGTATTATGCAGCAATCCGTTCTAAAACTTGCAAATTAACAGCTTGCGGACAACATTATTGGAATCTTGTAAAAAAGAATACAATTTGAAGTGTTATCCGCAATCAATTTAAGGAGGAAACATGATTAAAGTATTCATACCACATAGGTGGAAGAATGATGATTACCAAGAAATAAGTGCATTGTTAGATAGAACCAGATTTGAAGTGATAGATTATTCTGTTTCATCAGATTGCCCATTAAAAATTGATGGGCGATATAATCTTGACCCACAAATCCAAAACCGAATCAAATATGCCAGTATTGTTGTGTGTTCTAATAGACCAGCAAATAACAATGGAATGGCTATTGATGAGATTCGATTTGCTGTTGACATAGGGAAGCCTGTTGTTGCAATCAAAATTACTAACAACACAAGTAGTGAAATTGAGGCATTAAAAATTCCAGTTATTTCAAAGAGAAAAGACTTGCTAGAAAATTGGATTTATCGTAAAGTCTACCCTAATTTGTTTCCTTGCTTTACTAATGAACATTGATGCTACGAAATTTGTAGCAGCGAAGTAAAACATTGAGGCAAAAGCTTATAGTTTGGGCAGCATCTAATAGGACTATATTTTGAAAGTTTAATACAAAGATTTGTGTGTTGATTGAACATATTGCAAAAGACTACCATGCCCCACCCCAACACCAAAACCGATTTATTGCGCCAAAGTCAAGCAAATTCTAAACATCTCTTTGTATCGCAGAATCTGTTTAATGTTATAAATACACATGACTAAAGATATAATTTGAATGAAGGGATAAATAACTATGGTACGAAAGGCAGAAAAAAGTGATTTAACAATACTAGCAAATTTGGCAGCATTGATGTGGAGTCATTCTACAGTTCATATATTATTCCATGAATTTTCTGAAATGACAGTAAAGGAAAACATTCAATTCTTTTTGAAGTTTGAAAACAATACGCCCGTTGGCTTTGCGCAATGTTCATTGCGATATGATTATGTAGAGGGCACAGAAACAACTCCCGTTGGATATTTGGAGGGAATTTTTGTCAAAGAAGAATTTCGCAATCGGGGTTATGCCAAAAAGCTATTGGCAGCATGTGAAACATGGGCAAAAGAGAAAGGCTGCAAAGAATTTGCAAGTGATTGCGAAATAGATAACATAGATAGTTTTTGCTTTCATAAGGCTATGAATTTTACAGAATCCAATAGAATTATTTGTTTTAAGAAAATGTTATAGTTTCTGTTAAAATCTTCAAATAACTCATCTACTTGGTATGCCACATAAAAGCTATTGCGTGAGCGCGACTTCAAACCATTATGATTGGGCAATAAAGCTGATTAAGAATCATTTAAGAACAACGAAATGACACAGAGCGGCGCAAAAATTTATTTTTTAATGCGTTTTTTGTGCTATCATATCGCATTCCAATAATGGAGACAGGGAAATGGCGACGAGTGAAAGCGTCAAGGATTTCATACTCGAGACACTCCATAACGCGTTGGAGGGCGAGCTGTATCGTTTCAGTGCTAAGAAAATGTTTGGTGAATATTGCATCTATGTGCTCGATTCGTCCGACCCTGTGCCCATACCCAAGCCGATTTTTCTGCTTTGCGATGAGATTCTCTATGTAAAGCAGCACAAGATTCTAAAGCCTATCTTAGAATCTGCTCCCAAGGGATTCCCTTATTCTGGCGCAAAAGAATCCTATATTCTTGATGTAGATTCGCCACAAACTTTGCGTGAAGTCGTCCTTGTCCTTGCTCCGACCTTGCCAATCCCTAAACCCAAAAAAGCAAAAGAGAAAACAAAACATAAATAGAGATATACAATGAAACTTGCAGCCACTGGATTATTTGTTAGGAATCTGATGGAAATTTTTAAATAAGACATGATAGCCATTCGATACAATCATCTTTGCGCCCATGAAATCCACAACAAACTCTTTCAAGGCTTTATTCGCACGCAAAACGTTAACAAATGTTGGAGAAAAGAAAACAACCAGTGGATTCTTAAAGATGACCCATTTATTGATGACTGGACGGAGCAGGATTATCAAGATTTGATTGTTCATCTTAGATACATTATTGCAACAAAGGGACTTGTTTATGCTGCTTTTAGCGGCAAGCAGCTCAAGGGTTTTGTTGCCGTTGCCGCAAATCTCTTTGGTGATGCGCAAACCTATTTGGATATGACAGAGCTTTATGTCTCACAAGACATGCGCCGTTGTGGTATTGGCAGCGCGCTTTTTGCTTTTGCAAAAGAGTGGGCAAAACAAAATGGCGCAAAGAAACTTTATATATCAGCGCATTCTGCTTTTGAAACGCAAGAGTTTTATCGCAAAATGGGCTGCGTAGAGGCAGCCTTCTATCATCAGAAACACATTCAAATAGAACCTTATGATTGTCAGCTTGAGTGTGTTTTATAAAAAAGAAAAAGGAAATAGCTATGCAAAAATTTGATTTTAAAAAGCTTTTAAGAATTTATATGCCCCAAAACAAACTCTGGTGCGCGCTTTTGTGCCCAAGACATCGTTTATTGCCGCATAAGGAAAAGGCAATCCAAATGATAGTGGTCGCACACATATCAAGAATCTTTAAAATTTTATATACTTTTTCATATACAATCACAATGAACAAGGGCAAAAACATTCAAGGCTATTTTGAATATGTCATACCTCTTTGGAATCGCTGTGGTAGAACAATGGAAATTTAAATACTAAAGACCACTTTCAATGGCGGGCAATAATTACCCAAGCAGAATTTTATCATTCAAGAATTCTTTGAATGGGCATGTAATTGAGATTTATTTGAATAATCGCAACAAACTGCCCCGCAAAAACTCAAAACAATTCTCCGCATTCCTGTGCGCGAATCTTAAGAGGACATTGCGTCCGAACTTTGCAAAACTTTGAGCAAATCAACCAGCTTAATATTTTTAAGATAGCTTTCCAATGCTTTTTGAGCTTGCTCGAAATGTGTATCTAAAAGAAAATGGATATTTTTGCCCAAGGGGCAAAGTTCGCTAGGGTTTGTATGGAATCGAAAAAGCCCATTTTCACCCATCGAATCGACAGCATTGAAAATATCAAGCAAACTGATACTTTGCGGATTCTTCGCGAGTTTGCTCCCGCCACTTCCACGTGATACACTTACAAGGTTTGCCATTTTAAGCTGGGCAAGGATATTGCGGATAATAACACTATTCACGCCTACAGAATCTGCCAAAACCTCGCTTGTCATTTTTTTGCAATGCGCTTTGTCGCAACTGCGATTTGTTTCTGAATCTGCATCAAAAAATTCTAAACATAGGCAAATATGGACTGCAATGCTGAAACGTGAGGGGATTTGCATACTAATCCTTTATGTATTATTTATAATAATCGCTCCGTTGTTACACTTGACATGATAACAAAAATCTGTTACACTGCGCCATATTTTTGTTATAATATAATTTATTACATTATAACAAAGACACCATAGAATCAAAGGAGTTACAATGTCTCAAACTCTCGTTCTTTGCAGTATCTTGCTTGCTGTTTTTGTTGTGCCAAGTTCGATTTCTGGCACAGCCATTGCCCTACCCTATATCGCCCAAAAACTTGGGAGCGATTCCGTGCTGTTGCAATGGGTCGTGAATGGTTTCAACCTCTTTTTTGCGTGCTTTACATTGATTTGGGGCGCAATCAACGATAAATGGGGCGCAAAACATTGTTTGCTTACAGGCGTGGCACTCTATCTTGTCGCCTCGCTATTTTCTGCTTTTGCACCCACGCTTTTATGGCTCGATATTGCTCGCGTGTGTGCGGGTATTGGTGGGGCAAGCGTTTTTGCGTGCGGTAGCACGCTTTTAATCCATACTTTTAGCGCGAAAGACCATGCTAAAGTATTTGCGGCTTTTGGCACAACGGCTGGGCTTGGAATCACGCTCGGACCCACAATGAGTGGTTTTTTGATTGACATTTTTGCTTATCAAGCAATTTTTATCTTCCATTTCCTAATCCTTATTATTGTTTTTGTGCTCATATTTTTATTACCCAAAGAAAAGCAGAATCAACAAATTTTTGATTTTGACATAATGGGTGCAATCTTGTTTCTTGCGTTCATGTTGGGCTTGATGTTTTCTATTATGAATCTTAATGATTGTCATCAGGCTTATGTACTTGTACTTTTTGTTCTTTGCATTGCGATAGGTATTATTTTCGTATGGCATCAAAAGAAATGTTATTATCATAATAAAACGCCATTTTTGGATATTGCGGTTTTGAATAATCCAACTTTTGTTGGACTTACACTTGTTACAGTGATTGCTGGTTTCAGTTTTGTGGTTTTGCTCACATATTTCCCGATTTTTCTCTCTGCCGTATTTAACTTATCTGCTTCATTTGTTGGAGTTTTTATGCTTGCGCTCACTGCACCCATGCTCTTTTGTCCAATCCTAGCAGCAAGGTTTTTAAGCAAAGAAATGAGCCCTAAACTTTTTGCACTTATGGTGTCTTTGATGATGAGCTTGGGATTGTTCTTGCTCTTGGTAGTTTTATATTTTTTAAGTGGCGCAATGCAAGTTCCCTTGATTCTATTAGTATTGTTTATCATCGGTTGTGGCATGGGATTGCATGCGGGGGCAATCGATAGACTCGCATTAAGTAGCGTTGATATAGAAAAATCCGGATTTGCAGCAGGTGTACTCAACTCATTTCGGTTAGGTTCTGAAGCTTTGGGTGTTGCACTCTATGGCGCTCTTATGCAAGCATTCATCGCCACAAACAGCAGTAATTCTCTGCATTCTTATGCCTCTATCATTGCAAGTGGAAATCTAGGTTTGATTGAAAATCTTAAGTTACAAAGTGAGGCTTTACATCTGTATCTTCAAGCATTTTTCATTGTCATTGGAATCTTAGGAATCCTAAGTCTTCTCTTAAGCTTTGCTGTTTGGGTGCTATTGAGACAACAAACAAGGTAAATATTTATCTAATATTTATACTATATTTAACGATTTGCATTATAATAGTTGTTGAGAGAAACGACACATAGTATCTAAACTTAGGAATCAAAGGAATCCTAATGCCACGAGAACAAGCCATTCAAGGAAATATAGAGAAGCAAGAATCTCGCGATAGAAAGGGCATTTTGGGCTATCTGCCCGTGAGTTTTTTTGGCGCGTGTATGGGACTAAGTGCAATGTGTGCGGCATGGCATGCAATGGCGCAACTAAGCTTGGTTTGTGCCACAGAGCCGCAACAGAATGCAACCTGCATTGTCCCATCCTCTTTTGCACCTTTTGCTGATATGCTGTCGCTCATTTTTGCTGCTTTTGCCATTGCGGCTTTTGTGGCATTGGGCATAACGTATAGCCTCAAAACCATAACAAGTTTTGATAGCTGCCAACAAGAATTTCTTTCGCCAGTAACGCGTCCTTTCTTTGCTACAATCTGTATTTCTCTACTCCTCTTACCCTTTGTACTCCAGCGGGTTGGAATCCCTGAAACAATCAGCTTTGCTGTGTGGATTTTTGGTGCTGTATTAATGTCTATTTTTAGTGTGCATATTGTCCAATTTTGGATTTGCCATAAATTTGAGCTTGCGCATATTACGCCAGCGTGGATTATTCCTGTTGTGGGTTTGCTCGATTTACCTCTTGCATTACCCCTTTTTCCACAAATTCAAACAATGCCAGACTTAGGATTTTTCATCACAATCTTTTGCATGGCTGTGGGCTTTTCTTTTACAATCGTGCTTTGCACGCTTATCTTTGCGCGTATTGTCTTTTTTGCCAAACTCCCCGATAAACTCATGCCCACTTTGGTTGTTTTGCTCGCGCCCTTTGGTGCTGGCGTGAGTACGCATGCAGTATTCATTTCTATGCAGGCATCCATGATGAGCGTTGATTCTGGTATTTTTGCAATCAATTCTATACCTTATATTCTCTTTTTAGTTGGTTTGTTTTTATTGTTAGCATTATCCCCTCAAATTGTTCAGATTAGAAAATGTTGTCCATTTCGAATCTCATGGTGGGCAATCAGCTTTCCATTAGCAGCAATGTGTATTGCGAGTATAAAAATTAACACAGGAATTTTAGAGCTTTCAAACACTAATTTGCCGATTTCTTCTTCCGCACACATGCTTGCTACCATCTTTTCAATTCTTTCATTGACCCTTTTACTATCAGTAACCCTTGTCTTTGTATGGCTCATTGTACGCACATTGTTTGGGATTTTTCGGGGTGAGCTACAAAATCTTGCATAGAATCTTGAATCATGAAACATTAGTTATATTTTACTAAGAAAATATAACTAATAATAGGAGTTTAAAAATGAAAACTTTTGAGATTGACTTTCGCACAACAAAAGCGTGCATCTATCGTGGCGAAGTTGGGCAATTTGGAGGTTATTTACGTCCTATTACGGCGCTTGACAGAACGTCTTTAGAATCGTTTGTTGGTATTGATGAACCCATCGCGCTCTTAAAGGCAAATACACAAAATTTACTTTGTGAACGCCCCTATTCCCATGCTCTTTTTTGGGGTGCACGTGGCTGTGGTAAAACCTCGAGTATGCGCGCGATTCTAAGCTCTTTTTTGCATGATACAGAAACAAATTTGCGTGTCATTGAAATCGATAAGCAAGATTTATCCATTCTACCCTTTATCCTTGATTTTATTCGAGATTTGCCCTATAAATTTGTTCTCTTTTGTGATGATTTATCGTTTAATCGTGATGATGAAAGCTATAAGCCATTGAAACGAATTCTTGATGGAGGGTTTGAAAAAGCTGCCGACAATGTTACTTTCTATGCTACGTCGAATTTGCGCCATTTATTACTGGAAGAATATGTGCAAGATACTTCGCAGATTCTACATCAAAATGATATATGCGATGAAATTATTTCATTGAGTGATAGATTTGGTATTGCGATAGGATTCTATACCTTAGGAAATGCAGAATATCTTGAATTGATTGCCCATGAGCTTGATATGATTTCTGACCAAGACTCCCAATGGCAACAAAAAGCACTCAATTATGCGACACAAAAAGGTAGCCGCAATGCCCGCATTGCAAAAGAATTTGCAAATCTTTATCGGGGAAAGCTTGTATAATTTTGAATATTTGTGCAATATCAGTAAAGAAAATTGAAGAGAGATGCCATATTATTTTTGAAATTTCTTAAAATACTCATCAATTTCTCCTCTCATTTCACACCCAACCTCTTCAAAAGCAGACAAAATGAGCTCATAGCTTCCTGTTCCACCTAGAAAATCCCAAAATTCATGGGCAACTTTGAGTTCTGCTTGTAAATCTAGCATTCCTGCCATCGTCCATCGTTCATAAGGTTTTAGTTCATAGGGATTATAGGGAATGGCGATAAGTGACTGAATATTAAAATTTGGATTACTATAAGCAAAACATGCTATCCACGTTAAAAGTGTACGTTTAAACTCTTTAAATCCACCCTTGTTTGGTTTAGCAGTTTTAATATCAATCAAATATACATTATTACCCTTTTGCAAAAACAAATCCACCTTTGTAGGTTTGATAATGCTTGTTTCTCCACTTTGTGAAACCGCTAAGATTCTAGCGATTTCCTCGTTTTTGTTGGGTTTAGAATTACCACTTTCTAAAGAATCCATAATATCTTGTATCACTCTTTGTGCTTCTTTGGTAATTGTATTTGTAACTGCTATTTGCCGCTCAATCTTATCAAAATATGCCTTAGCTAATTCCTCCGCCACAGGCTCAAAGATACTTGTGCCAAAATTAGTATTGAGGCTTTGGATAAAGCTATAAAGTGCCATTCTATCTTTGCCTAAAAGTCTTGTATGAAAGGGCATAGAAGAAGTTTCGGGCTTGTAGTTTTCAAACTTATTACGCAAACTTAAAATAAGGCGATTTTTGATATTGTTTTTAAGAGTTTGCATTATTTTAACTCCTCTTCTCGCATATTACAATATATTCCTCATTCATCGTGCGTGAAAGAATCCCCGCTTTATTTGTTGGGGAATTTTTAAGTGGCATTGATTTGTTAGAAATTTTGCGCTTAATGGTTTGTAAATGTGTAAAACCATTATTGCAAAACACTTCAGCGATAAACTTATCAGTAGGGAGCTCTATATTTTTTACTCTACGATTACCTACGATAAAAAATATTTTGCCGCCAATATTTATAGAATCTATGAGAGTTTTAATACTAGATTCTAAATCAAAATAAAAACTTGAGATTTCTAAGGCTCTTTTTTTGTCTATTGTAGAAATTTCTAAAATATAATCTTTTATCAAGCCTCTATTATAAGGCTTTTGAGCCTTTATTCCACCTATAAGTTTAGAATCTAATTTCCTAGCGTCTTTAAAACCTAGCCACTCATTGATAAAAGTGCTAAATTGTCCATACGCAACCGTAGTTTTAGAATCGCCATAAGGTGGGCTTGTCAGCAAAGTATCAAATTTTTGCTTTGAATTTTGAAAATTTGTATTACTAAGATTGAGGCTAATTCCTTGGAGTTTAGGTTGATAAAATTGCAAATAATCTTTTACAAGAGATTCTATATTTTTAGCAAAAATAGCATACACATTGGGTTTATAATGTTCATAATCTTTCATTCTAAAGAGTTTAAATTCATTGTTGCGAGTATAGCTACACTCTCGCAAAGTCTCACTAAAACCAAGCATAAAGAGATTTTGCACATTTTTGTTCTCTAAATTTTTAAGACAAGAAAAAATCAATTTTAAATCTAGTTGTGCATTTTTCTCTATCCAAAAATCAAGATTTGTAATATTTTCTAAAGGATTAGAATCCAAAGGCGATTCATTTTTAGATTCTATGCGATGTAAGAGTTTCTCTTTTTCTTTTATAAGGTAAGAAGATTCTATATAAGTCATTCTTGCCTTTGAAATCATCATCGCTAAAGGATTTAAGTCAAAACCTGCAAAATGCCTAATCCCATATTCTAAACCGCTTATAAAGCTACTTCCACTCCCGCAAAATGGGTCTAAAAGATTACTTTTCTTGGCTTTAAATTCCTTAAGCAATTCAAACCCAATTTGAGGAAGCATTGTTGCGGGATATTTATGCAAATTAGGATACATTGACGCATAAGACTGTCCCAAAAAGTCGTATTTGGAATTATGAGCTGCTAAATACCCTTGCTTTTTAGAATCTTTAATAGCGTGTTTTGACACCAATTCTACATTGGGATAAGGTTTTTCTAAAAGCGTCATTAGAGTTTCTCGCTTATATAATCAATGAGGCAACTTAAGGGCTTGATAAAATCACCTGTTTGTATATTTTTACCAATAAATGCACAATCAAAAAATTTAAACATTCCTCTATGTTGGGGGTTATTAATTTCATTATAAAAATTCACGGTAGCAAAACACACAAGCGGCAAAATGGGAGGATTGTAAGAAATATCATACTTTTCTTTAATGCTAGTTTCTGTGTTAGCAATTTCCATTAAAAGCTTCCATTTATAAGTTTGTCCAGCTCTCTCCCGTAAAGAAGTCTTAAGTGATAATATCAAACATTTATGCAATTTTGCATTAGAATTCAAACTATAAATCACTAGATCCACATCGGGTTTTTGTGTCTCTTCTCCTACTTTGATATAAAATAAATCTTGCCATTGTGGGATAGAAGAAATTTTAGAAGTAATGAAAATATTTTGCTTTACCCTACCTTGCTCTTTATTTTTAAGAAACACCCAAATGATAAGATTTGAAAACGCACTTCCAGCAATACTTTTTCTTGCTTGTGAAGCATCTTTAATCTCACCTTTTTGGATTCTTTTTTGAATGAGATTGTCTACTTCGTCTTTGCAATCTACAAGATAGCCATAGAGATGATTAAAAATTTCTTGAAAACTCAATGTTTTAGTAGAAATATCTGCATTGATTTTTGCAATCATAGGCTGCATATAGTATTTGGATTCTATTTCTTGCAAGGTTTTTATTTCAATTTTGCTTAACATTGCACACTCTCCCCCTCAAATGAAATATACTCTCATTATACCTATTTTTATCTTTTTCACTACGATTAAGCACAGGTCTATCGTATTTTTTGACAATTTGCATTCCCGCCAATTCTGCAATTTTTGGGTAGAGATTAAATTTATCATTGGCAACCAAAAAAATATTATAATCCTCTTTTAAAAATCTTTTAGCGTTTTTCAAAGCTTGTGCTATGCCTTGAGTATATGTTTCTTGCGCGCTTTTGCTTTGCCCCTCGCTTAACTTGCCAATCTCTAAATTATCCTTGCGAAGCAAATCAAAAATATCATAGGCATAAGCGTGTTGTTCGTGGTAATCAATTAAGCCCACATAAGGCGGGGAGCTAAAGATTCCAGCAATTTTTTGAGATTTGATAAGTTGCGCAAAAGCTTTATCTTGTTGTTGCACTGCAGCGATAATATCCACATTTGTAGAATCTGCATTCAAGCAAAGTTGCTTCGTTTCACTTCGCAGAGATTCAAATTCTTTCAATCGCTTCAAAGTATCTTTAGCATAAGCTTTCCACCATTTTGCAATGCTAAAAAGTGGCTTACAAATTCTGCCGTGTTTTTTGCAATAATAAGTCGCTGTGATAGGTTCTAAAAGTGTAGCTAAATCCGAATGTGTCGTGGCGCGAGTGCTTCTTGCTGTGCGACTTAGAATAATGCGTAAAATATCCTGTAAAACTTTGGGAGCTTTTGCAATTTCATTTTTAAGTAAAATAATCTCCTCCCTTATAGAATCCATATACCATTTTTCAAAAAAACTTCCTTGCATCTTTGTGTTAAGGTTAATATGATAAAGCTTCACTAAGTCATTATAAATTTTTAAAAACTCCTGCGCTTTTGCCTCTCCATAAGTTTTTTCATTAATCTGTTTTAAGGCAACTTGACGTTTAAAGGTTTTATTGGGAAAATAAGCTTGATTAAATGCACTCAAGGCGTCATTTAAAGCAGATTCAAAAGAGCTAATTTGTAGTTTCTTTGTCTGTTTTTCTAGGCAGTTTGTAAGTCTTAGAAGTTCAACTTCTAGGGCTTCTAAATCATATTTGGCAACTTTAGCATTACAAAGCAAAGTATTAAAGATTGAAATATCAATCCCAACTGCATTCATTCCTAGCTCATTTGCTACGCATAAAGTCGTGCCACTCCCTGCAAAAATATCTAGCACAATATCATTGGGTTTAAAATAAGTTTCTCGTTTGATAGAATCTATATGCGAATCTAAAAAATATTCCACAAGTTGAGGGATAAACTTGCCCTTATAGGGGTGGATTCTATGGATATGTTTAGTCGTCTCTGCTTCTTTGTATTGCGCAAAAGAGAGAGGAGATTCCAAGCATTTTTGTGATTTGATTGTATCATCATAATATACCTTAAGCTCATTTTTATCAATCAAATTTTCTTTTAGATTTTCACTATGATTTGCAATTTTCCCATAATTTAACAGATAGATAATATTATTGCTTGTTACTTTTTTCCCTAAATATTCACTAGCCCAAATACTCGCTTGTTTGGGCGTGAGTAAAGATTTCTTTTGTATGGAATCTTTATTATTTGTTAGAGCTTGTGTCATTGCTACTCTCACTTTAATTTACTCGGAGGTTTGCTTGTGATGTTATACACCATGCAATTTATACCCTCTATTTTATTTCTATCCATTTTTAATAACCTTTAAAATTTTTAACACATCATAACGATGATTCTTGCTTAAGATTCCAAAAATCTTAAAAATTTCTAGTAAAAAATCTTTGTCTTTAGAATCCAACAAAAGATAAGCACATTCTTTAGATTCTGATACTCTGCCTAAAAGCAGCGGCATATTTTCTTTAGGCAATAATTCTGTGATAGGAAAGCACACATAAAGCATAGGTTGCACTCCTATGGCTCTTTGCTTTTCTTTGATTATGATTTCAACCAACACATCAAAATTACCAAATTTATGAACTAAAAGCGGATATTTCACTTCGCTTACATAAAATTCTATGTCTAAAATTTGCTTTTGCTTTGGGTGGCTTCTAAAAATCTGCAAATCCTCTCTACTATCTATGAAATCCTCATTTTTAAGATTTTGTAAAAATGTGCAAAGATTTTCAATTTCTGCCTTGTTGATAATTCCCCACTGCACAAAATAATATAAATATTCACTTAACTCATAAAGTGCCTTATTTTTCTCATTTGCTCCTACAAAATGCGTCTCTTGCAAGGTGCTTAAAGCAAGTTTTTCTTTATCGCTCTTATCCACATCATAGCCGATTTGCCATTCAATATAATGCTTTTGCGAGAATGGAATCTGCCTTGTTGCCGTTGGGATTCCATATTCATAAAAACTATTTCTTGTCTTTACTCTAATCTTACCACTTTGTGTTGTAGGCGGAATCTCTACACGAATTTTACTATTTTCCAAACTCTCAATTCTCATAATGCTCCCCTAATAAATCTTTGAAATACTGCATTATATCCTCGCTTAAAATCTTGCTTTCACTTGCTTTTATAAATGCAGATTCTAAGGCTTGAAACTTCTTAAAATCTATCAAAATATCACAATTTCCTAGATAATAAGAAATATGTTTGATGATTTGCTTAAACACATCAACATAGCAGTAAAGGCTATATTTATCTTGTGTAATATAAATGGTATTCGTATTTTCTTTTGTTATAAAGGTTTTTGAACGCTTCAGAGCATTAATATCGCGCAGAGTATAAAACATCGCCACTTTTTGAGATTCACATACCCGCTTTTTGTTAGGGTATTTATCAATATATCTTGCGATAAAATCAAAATCATTGAGTTTAAAAGATTTGCCATCACGAGTTTTAAAAGAAAAATTACAAATAAAATCATAATCCATTCCTTGATTATCTTTTTCATACAAGGCAATGACAATAGGAAAAAATCCCAAAGATTTAGGACAAAAAATTTGTGAGCTAATAATTGTAGAATCTAATAAACGATAATGCTTGATAAAGTTTTTTAAGGATTTAAAGTTTGATTCCTTAATCAAATAAGAAAGCGGATGAAGCACACAGATATAATCAGCTTTTAATATATCAAATGAGCGCAAAAAACTAATGCCTATATCTCGTGCTTTAAGATGAGAATCCACAGGGTTAGAATCTGTGCTTTTAAGGCGATTTTGCACGATAGAGGTTTTATCGTTATAGGGCGGATTTCCAATAATAATGAGCTTATCAGATTCTGTAAGACTAAATTTGTCTCTTTGGACATCAGCGAGTGCGTTAGTATGGATAAATAAGGGCTTCGTATAAGAATCTTTAAAATATGCTTTTGCTTTTGATAGGGCAACACTATCAACATCTGCACCGATATTTTGCTTAAAACCCTCTAAATTTAAAAAGCTGCCATAACCACAAGAGCTATCAAGCAAAACATAATCTTTTATATCCATTTTAGCATCTAAAAGCATTTGATACACAAGGCGCACAATAGAATCAGGCGTGTAAAAACTCCCTTGATTAATCGTTTGGATTCTATCTAAATGTGCTTGTATCGTCATTTATTCTATCTGCCCTACTCAATCATCAGTTAGACATATCAATATTTTTCACTATAAAAGGTGCATAGATTTCATTAGCATTTTGATATATTGTGCCAACTTGTGCTTGAATACTCTTTATGATAATAGGATTTTCAAACTCTACCTTTCTAGTGCCTCTTTTTGCCTCTTCTATGTCGCTTAAAATTTGTTGTTGCTGTGTTGTCGGCAGAGATTGTAATATTTGTAGTAATATTTCACTAGAATAGTCAAAACTCAACGCATAAGTTTCATTATCTATTTGCTTATTAAGCATTGTTGTAAAATAATTATCTTCTATAATATCTATATGCCATATTGGTACGTCATAAAAAGAATAGGTAATTTTTGCTCCCATTGCATTCTTGTCTAAACCTTGCTGTATGTATTCATATCCTAAATCCTTATAAAACATGCTATTCCTTTCGCTAGAATTAAACGCAAGCCTATTTCTACTCCCACTCAATTGTGCCCGGGGGTTTGCTTGTGATGTCATACACCACGCGGTTAATCCCCTCTACTTCGTTGATAATGCGATTACTTACAGATTCCAAAAAATCGTGGGGCAAATGCGCAAAAGTCGCTGTCATTCCATCAATTGCTTCTACCGCACGCACACAAATCGTATTATCATAAGTGCGATTATCGCCCATTACACCTACGCTCCGCACATTTAAAAGCACACAAAACGCCTGCCACACTTTGTCATAATAACCTTGTTTGTGGAGTTCCTCTATAAAAATAGAATCTGCCTCACGCAATAAGTCCAAATCCGCCTTATTCACCTCGCCCATAATGCGTATGGCAAGCCCGGGTCCTGGGAATGGGTGGCGCATTAGCATAGATTCGGGCATTCCAAGCTCTCGCCCTAACGCTCTTACCTCGTCTTTAAAAAGCTCCCGCAAAGGCTCAATGAGCTCAAATTTCATCCACTCTGGCAAGCCCCCGACATTATGATGACTTTTAATCGTTTTAGAAGGTCCCTTGACGCTTACAGATTCAATCACATCAGGATAGAGTGTGCCTTGCGCGAGGAATTTTATCTCGCCTTTGGTATTGTGCTTTTTTGCCTCTTTTTCAAAGACTTCGATAAAAGTCTCGCCGATGATTTTACGCTTTTTCTCTGGCTCTACCACGCCTTTAAGGCGACTTAAAAACAACGCACTAGCGTCTGCAGTGATTAGTGGCACTTTGAGGTTTTCTCTAAACATCTTCTCCACCGCCTCTCTCTCGCCCTTGCGTAAAAGCCCGGTATCCACAAACACAGGAATAAGGTCGTCCCCTATTGCACGGTGGAGCAACGCCGCGACAACGCTAGAATCCACCCCACCACTTACCGCACATAAAACTTTATTTGTTGATGTTTGATTTTTTGTTTTCATGCTATTCCTTATTATTAAGCTGTTTGTTGATGTTCCTCATATTAAATAACCCCTTTTCAAGCCATCGCTTATTTTGCCCTGCCAATCTGTATTTAAATACTCTCTTACACAATGAAATAAATGCCAAACAACATCTTCATAAATAGGATTGCTCACATAATTATCCATGTATCTAAATTCTCTATCGGTATTCTTTTGTTTTCTCAGAATATAGATTTGGTCTAATTTATATTTTTTTAAATTTATAGCTTCTGTTAGTTTTAGTCTCTCACAAACTATAAAATACAATGCATTTGGATTTCTTATTTTTAATTGTTCTGCAGCTGTTGATGAACCCTCAAGCATAGTTTTATCTAAGTAGGTTTTACATTCAATGGCAATAGCTGGTATATCAAAAAATAAAGTGTTATTATTAGTTGCACCTTTTGCCTTGAAATTTGCTTCTATCTTTGCACCTATTACAAAATCATGGTCTTTAAGTTCTACTTGAATCTTTGGTTGATTTATCATATCCATATAGCTATCACTTTTAAAAAATATATCCTTAAAAGCGTGTGATTTACCAATAAGTGCATTTTGCGAAAAATCATTTACTAGATCTTTAAAAAGATAAAATAAAAATTCTTCAAGTACTGAAGAATGAAGATTAGAGCGAGAGTCAAAATGCTCTGCAAAATGTTGTTGGTCTAAAAAATCTTTATACTCATTAAATGCTTTTACTCTATGTGATATAATATCTGCATCTTGGTTGCTTATTTGCCTAGTAGGACCAAATAAATTCAAATTCGCATTTTTCCATTTATCATATCTTTGTCGTATTTGTAGTAAAAATTCTTTTGATAATTTATCACCATATTTATTTTTACTATTTTCTTTTTGCTTTAAATTATCACCATGAACAAACATAAATTACTCCTGACACTTGAGGTTTTTAGCAATAGAATAAGCTAATAATGGTGGCACAGCATTACCTATTTGACTATATTGGCACAAATACATCTCATCTTTTCTTCCCTCTCTCTCTAGCAACTTTTTACTTGCAGTTGTGGGCTTGCCTTTAAATACATAATAATCTGGAAAAGATTGTATTCTAGCCCCTTCTCTAGCAGTAAAATTCCTATTTTTATAAGGATGCACAAAATTACCATAAAAAGATGCTGTGATTGTATTGCATAAATCATCGGGATACATACGTCTATTATTTTGGTCATAGCAAGAGTTTGAAATTTCGCCATTACCATTTCTTTTTCGTTGTTTTAAGCTCTCATCTTGCACATCAGATATTGATTGTCCCCATTGCATTGCTTTAAATCTTTCCACAACTCTTTTACTGTGTTTCATAGCTAAATGATTAAAAACCATATCACTTTTATATCTACAAAATTTTTGATATTCGTTGCTAGGCTCTAACGTGTATTGCATTTGTTCTTTTCCCTCATTTGCTTCTATGCTTGGCAAATCAGAAATTGCTTCCCACAAAGTAGGGCATTTTTTTAAACCTGTGTCCAATAGATTATCTTTTTCAAAATAGTGAGTAAAAGCGGGAAAAGGATTTAGCAACGTATTTTTTGAAGCAATTAAAAAAAATCTTTGTCTCTTTTGTGGGATACCAAAATTTCCAGCATGTAGAATTGTTTGATAAGTGAAATATCCAAGTTTTTTAAATTCATTTTTTATAATATTCACAACATTATCACCACTCTTGGTTTTTGCGTTTATAATATTTGCAACATTTTCCATTATTAAGATTCTAGGTTCAAAAATAACTGCAAATCGTAGAAATTCTCTAAATAAAGAATTTCTGGGATCTTTAGGATCCCCTGCATTTTTATTGCAAATTGAATATCCCTGACAAGGTGGACCACCTATGATAATATCTGGTTTGCTACAGAAATAATCAGATAAAAATTCATTTGAGAAATTGCTTATATCGCCTAGCAATATTTTGCTTTTTTTGTGATTAAAGGCAAAGGTGTCTAAAGCCCATTTATCAATATCCAGCGCGCCTATTATCTTATATCCAGCCATAGCAAAGCCTAAACTAAATCCCCCAGCACCAGAAAATAAATCTAATACCTCATATCTCATATATGTTCCTTATACTTTTTATTATTTATGCCTCTTAAAGCACGAGGTGAGGTGGTCATTCACCATTCCAATAGCCTGCATAAACGCATACATAGTTGTAGTGCCGACAAACTTAAACCCACGCTTTTTCAAATCTTTAGCGATTGTATCCGAAAGCGGTGTAGAAGCGGGCAAATCTGCGATACTCTCAAAGGCATTGATAATCGGCTTACCTCCCACAAAGCCCCAAATATAACTATCAAAGCTTCCAAACTCCTTTTGCACTGCCATAAACGCCTTAGCATTGATAATCGCAGCTTCTATTTTGGCACGATTCCTAATAATCCCCTCATTGTGCATTAAAGATTCTATTTTGCTTTCATCATAAGCGGCGATTTTATGGTAATCAAATTCATCAAACGCCACCCGAAAACTCTCTCGCTTTTTAAGAATCGTAATCCAAGAAAGCCCCGCTTGAAAGCCCTCCAAAATCAAAAATTCAAAAAGTTTTTTATCCTCGTGTAGTGGTTTGCCCCATTCTGTATCGTGATAATTTTCATATAATTTACGTGCCGATTCGTCCTTATCGGTAGCCCAAGCGCAACGCACCCTCTTACATTTTCCTTGTGCCTCAAGCCCCAAAGACTTTTGCAAACTCTCACGTGCAATGCTTAGGGGGATAAGTTTTGGTGAAAATTTACCACCACTCCCTGCAGGGATAGGTTTTTCTCCTGTTTTTGTAAATCCTAAATGCTGATAGAAACTCAAAGCCCACTCAAGGCTTGCGACTTTTATAACTTCAAATGTATATAAATATCGCCTCAATGCCTCTTTTAGCAGTGCTTTACCCACACCTTTTTTAAAGGCATTTGGAGCTACAAAGAGCATTGTAATTTCATTTTTTTCTATCTCAATAAAACCTAGCCATTCTTCATTTTTTTGAGCTATAAGTAGATTGTTAGATTTTAAAACAGCTTCACGTATTTCCTCTCTCATACCCGCAATCTCATCTTCGCTTAAATCTTTGTGGGTAGCTCTTGCGCCCTGCTCCCAAATAGAGGCAAGATGTTGAATTGCTTGTGCTTTCCCAACTTGTTTAAAAGATTCTACAAGAGTGATAAAAGACAAAGAATCCTTTGGAGATTCCAAAGTGCGCTGTAATTGCTCCCTCGCTACCTCCATAGGCGTTAGCATAATTTTCTGATAACTTCCAACACAAAAGGGTTCGCCTGCCTTTTTAAATCCCAAAGATTGATAAAATCCCAAAGCTTGCTTACGACTATTAAGGATAATGCTGTCAAATTTATACAAATGCCAATTTATTGCTTCTTTAAGCAGTGCCTTGCCAATCCCTTTGCTAAAATATTGAGGCGCGACAAAAAGTAGAGTAATTTCATTGCTTTTCACCGCGATAAAGCCTAGCCATTCCCCTGCTTTTTTAGCAATCAATATTTCCTCTGCCTTTGCAATATAATCTTTTTCTATCTCTTTACGTCTGTGGGTGATAAAAGCTTCGCTCACTTGCTGCGTGGATCGCACAGAATCTTCCCAAATTTGTAGGAGGTTTTCTATCGTTTGCTTCTTTCCTTTTTCTTTAATAGCAACTTTTAATGTAATAAAAGCAGAATTTTGCAAATCCACATTTTCGCTTCCATAAATGATATGGCGCAATTTTTCAATCTCATTTTGCGCGAAATTCCGCATATTCCAGCTTGTATCCGCGCCACAAATCCCTACTGCAAAGTTTTGCAACATCTGCCCCCCACACTCACTATGCACGACTTCAGGGTGAAACTGCAAAGCATAAATTTTGCGCTTAGAATCCGCAATCGCGCAATAATGCGTGTTCCCGCTACGCGCGAGCTCCACAAAACCGCTTGGGATAGATTCCACCTTGTCTGCGTGGCTCATCCATACGATAGAAGCTTGCTTCACACCTTTAAAGAGTGAGCAAGATTTAAAACCTTGCGTGGCGCTATTTTCTAATTCTTGCCATACTTTTTTGTCAAGCTTAAAAACCAAATGGTTTATTTTTTTACCCTTATAAGGCTTAAGATATTCCCCCACTTTTTGCATACTAAGCTTTTTTGCGACTTTAAGAGAGCTCAAATTATCCTCTTTGATGAGGCAATATACCTCCTCTAATCCTAAAGTTTCAAAGCCATATTTTACACACATTCTAGCCGCTTCGCTTCCATAGCTTTTGTTCCAAAAATCGCGGTGTAAAAGATAGCCGATTTCTACAACTTCTTGAGTTTTGCCCTTTAGGTTTATCTCTGCATAATTTAGCCCCGCATTGCCGATAATCTTGCCGCTTTGCTTCTCCACAATTGCCCAGATTCCAAAGCCATATTGTTGATAATGCACCAATTGTTTATCCAGCCATTCTTGACTTTCCTTTTTACTAAAGCCGTGCCCCCACGCATACATTGTCTCTTTATCACTTAAGATTCTGTGTAATTGCACAAAATCCGCCTGTGTATAAGGGCGCAAAAAGATACGCTCACTCTCGCAAATGGGTTGTTGTTTTTGCAAAAACACCGCTTGAATGGGAAATCCCTTTAGCTTCTCTCTTTTATACTCCACAAATCCTAGCTTCTCATAGAGTGCGATATTTTCAAGGCTTTTTTCGCTTGTAAAAATCTCATATCGCTTTGCGGGAAGTGTGGCACAAAGGGCTTGAACAAGCGCACTTCCAATGCCTCTTTGCCGATAGGAAGAATCCACAAAGAGTTTGCCAAGATAAGTTGTGTCCTGCTTTGTGTATCCACGCACAGAACCAATAATCTTGCCTTTAAATGTGCATTTCAAAAAAGTGTGCATTTCAAACTCTTCTTGGATACTCTTTAAATCCTGCTTTAGAGCCGGAATATCCATTATGCCGATTTGCCTTGCTTCATCAACAAAGGCAATTTTTTGCAAGGCTAAAATCTCTTCCAAATCTTCTTTTCTTGCAGGAGAAATTGTGTAATGCAAAGGTTTTAAGGCATTTTCAAACCTTTCTTTGTCTATTTTTAAATGCACGATAGGAAAGTCTCTTCCTGCAGAATCTTGCGCGCTTTTGCTCATTATTTCAAAGCCTAAGTGCTGATAAAATGCCAAGCCTTGCGTATTTTGCTCATTACAATCCACCAAAATGTCAGGATAATCTTTCAAATATCGCTCCAACGCCTCCTTTAACAATGCCTTGCCCACACCTTTTCTAAAGGCACTTGAAGCGACAAAAAGCATTTCAATCTTATTATTTTCCACACCAATAAAGCCCAAAAAATCCTTTTTATCTGTCGCAGTGATGATATTTTGAGAGCTTTTGAGTGCTGCTTTGACTTCTGGCTTAATCTCTGCAATGTCTTGCTTAGTTAAAAAAGTGTGGCTTGCTCGCACAGAATCTTCCCATAAATCAAGCATTGCGCCTAGCATTTGAGGAAACTTGCTGTGGCTAAAAAGCGTAAAAGAAAGGCTCATCGGCACTTGTGTGTTTTTGTCTTGAGAAACATCTTGAAATGTGAGACAAGATGAAGTTTGAGAATCTTTATCCGCATAAGATTCCACAATCTCTAGCACCGCCTTGCCAAACTCTTGCGCGTCTGCCTTGATGACGCGTCCGCCAAAATGTTGGGCGATAAGCTGCATACCATAGCAGATTCCTAAGATTGGAATCCCGAGCGAGAAAATCGCGCTATCGGGCTTATAAGCATCTTTTTCATATACGCTTGCAGGTCCTCCGCTTAGAATAATGCCTTTGGGATTTTTGCTTTTAATCGAATCTAGTTTTTCAAAATAGGGCACAATCTCGGTATAAACTCCATATTCACGCAATCTCCGCGCGATGAGCTGCGTGTATTGAGAGCCAAAATCGAGCACTAAAATCTGCACATGCATTCTAATTTTCCTGTGAATTTTTGCGGCATTATAGTCTATAAAATCTTAAAACAAAATTAATCTACCCCTAATCGCCGCATTTCTCTTAATGCAGATTCCAAATGAGAGCAAATCTCTCTTGCTAAAACCTCCGGACTTGGCAAATTTTCTACATCTTCCAAACTCTCATCTTTGAGCCAAAATATATCCAAATTTGTTTTATCTTTCTTTTGAATTTCTGCAATGCTAAAAGCACGGAATCTCTCGCTTTCTTCCCGCAATTCTATCGCGCCTACTTTATAGCAATTCTCAAAATCTTTCAAATGTTCCTCGCTCAAGGGATTGCTTATAAGACTTAGATTCATATTCGTGCGCATATCATACACCCATACTTTCGAGGTTGCATCTTTTTCTGAAGCGACTTTGTCAAAAAATAGCACATTCGCTTTGACGCCTTGCGCATAAAAGATTCCTGTGGGCAGGCGTAATATCGTATGTAGATTAAAATCCTCCAAAAGTCTCTTGCGCACCTTTTCGCCCGCGCCTGCCTCAAAAAGCACATTATCGGGCAACACAACCGCTGCCTTGCCACCATTTTTAAGAATATTCATAATGTGTTGTAAAAAATTCAGCTGTTTATTAGAGGTCGTTGCGAAAAAGTCCTCACGATTATATTCCTCTTTTTGCGTCTTGACTTTGCCATTCTCTGCTAGAATCTTTGTCGCAGACTTTTTGCCAAATGGGGGATTTGTGAGCACCATATCAAAGCGTCTATTCCCGCGCTCATTTAGAGAATCTCCAACCTCTATAATGCCCTCATCACCCCCGATTCCATGCAAATAAAGATTCATCGCGCACATAGACGCCACCAAAGGCGTGATTTCTTTGCCATAGAGTCTCTCATTTCGTAGTTTTCGTAATTCTTCTTTGTCGTTTGTTTGCTTTTTCATCACCTCATACGCACGTAGCAAAAATCCGCCCGTGCCACATGCTGGGTCGCAAATCTCCATATTATAATGAGGATTCATAAGTTCAACAATGCAACGAATGAGCACGCGAGGCGTGAAATATTGTCCCGCTCCCGCCTTTGTCTCTGTGGCGTTTTTGGCAAGCAAGCCCTCATAAATCGCGCCCTTGACATCGACTTTCAAGCCTAGCCATGTTTCACTATTGATTAAGACAAAAAGTTTCTTGAGATTCGCAGGTTCTTTGATTTTATTTTGTGCACCTTTATAGATGAGCCCTATCACGCCATCAGATTCTGCAAGCTGTGCAAGCGCGCTATTGTATGCACTTTCTAGCTCCAATCCGTCCATTCGCATGAGCCGTTCCCATTTGCAATTTTCAGGGATTTTGCTATGTTCGCCGATATTTTCTCTCTCGTTTTCCATTTTCAGAAATAGCAAATAGCTAATTTGAGCAACATAATCCGTATAGCTCACGCCACTATCGCGCAAAATCGTTGCGAAATTCCACACTTTTGCGACAATCGCTTTTTCACTCATCGTTATCCTTTTTATAATTTAATCTTAGCCTTAAAAACACAAAAACTCTAGCTTATTCCTTTTTTAAACAATTCAAACAATTTAATATTTACATAATACTTATTTCTTCCAATATTAACGCATTTTAAAATTCTTAATTCTTGGCAAATCTTTAAATATTTAGAGGCAGTTTGCCTTGATATTTTCAAACGTTCCACAATATAATCTATTTTAGTATAAGGGTGAATAAAGAGAGATTCTACAAAATCTTTACTATAAATTTTTGGTTCTTTTGTTTGCAAAATATTTTTAGTATTTGCCATTAAATTTTTAATCTCATTTATAATTTTAATTGTGCTAGAAGCAGTTTGTGAGACACCTTCTAATATATATAAAATCCACTCTTCCCACGCATTCTTATCACGTACTTTTTGCAAGAGTTCATAATAAAGGGCTTTATTTTTAACTATATAGCCACTTAAATACAAAATAGGCAAATCTAATAACTCTTTATAGACAAGGTATAAGATATTAACAATCCTTCCGCTTCTTCCATTGCCATCATAAAAAGGGTGAATACTTTCAAATTGATAATGAATCATCGCTATTTTAATAAGTGGGTCTATATCATGCAAAGAATCATCGTTGATATATCGTTCCAAATTACTCATTAAACGTACAATATCATCATAATGCTGTGGTGGAATATATTTTATTTCACCCTTTTGGTTTTGAAGTGTTGTGCCACTTTGTCTCCTAAAACCTGCATTATTGCGTTCAAGTCTTTTTTGAATTTCTAAAATATGTGAATTTTTAAAAACTTTATCTTGCTGAATTAAATTAAAGCCTTTCATTAAGGCACTTTGATAGCTTTGCACCTCTTTAGCAGCTTGAGTTATTTTATGTTCATCTACTTGAGCTATAAAAAGTTCATCATGTGTTGTAATAATGTTTTCTATTTCGCTCGAATCCTTTGCTTCTTGCAAAACAAGTGCATTAATGAGAATGGCTTGATTAGGAATAATCTTTGCAATTCCATTTAGCTTGCTTAGTTCCCTTGAAGCTTTTATAAGTTTACCAATAATAATATTATTTAAGTCTATTTTCAGTGGTAATTCTTCGGGGATAAACTCTTGCATGCCCTTCCTTGTGTTATCAAATTTGGATTTTTTTAACATATTGAGCTGATATGTTAAAAAAATGAAACTTTTTTAACATATCAGCTCGCCCTTAAAGGCAAGGTTGAGGAGTAAGGATTTGAGCCTTTGGAGCTTTTCCAAACTCGCATTGGTTTCTCTCTCGAGATTCTCTAGGGCAGCAAATTTGGAATCGAGAATCTCTACGATTTGTTTTTGTGTTTCGAGGGGTGGGAGGGGGATTTGGATTTGCTTAATGCGTTCAATATTAAGATTTTTGACTGTTGAGCCTGTTGCAAGTTTATCAAATTGTGCGTAGATTTCACTAGAACTTAAAACATAATAGCAAAATTCCTCATCAATAACTTTTTTGCTTTGTTTAAAAACAACCCACCCGTCATGAATACAACCTGTCGTTTTCATGATATATGGCTTTCCAAAACTCATTGAATTGGATAATATCAAATCTCCAATCTCTACAAATCGCGAATGTTTTTTGCCCTCTGGTTTGATTTTTTGTGCTGTTTCAGTAATATATTTTGTAATGTTTTTCGTATCGCCTATTTTTATCCAATTAATGCCATCTGAATCGGTAGTTAGGTATTCTTTTATAGGTCTTGGAGAACCGCCTCTCTCAATTAAAAATATCTCTCCTAAAGTTTTAACTTCCCAACCTTGCGGGAGATTGTTTTCTTTGTCATATTGAGTATTTGAAAAATGCGAAATATCTCTATTGGAATCCGCAATATGAGATTCTTCGGGCTTGTCGCCCTCAGAATGACAACTTGATGTCATTTTGTCATATTGAGGCGTAGCCGAAATATCTTTTAATGTGGAATCTTTTTGAGATTCTTCCCTTTCGTTACACTCAAGGTCAGAATGACAATCTGAAACCTTATTGTGTGAAAAAACTTGTTCGCCTTTGGGAGATTGCCCCATAGTGATTTCGCACACTTCCCCTAAAGTTTTCGTTTCCCAACCTTGCGGGAGATTGTTTTCTTTGTCATATTGAGCATTTGAAAAATGCGAAATATCTCTATGGGAATCCGCAATATGAGATTCTTCGGGCTTGTCGCCCTCAGAATGACAACTTGATGTCATTTTGTCATATTGAGGCGTAGCCGAAATATCTTTTAATGTGGAATCTTTTTGAGATTCTTCCCTTTCGTTACACTCAAGGTCAGAATGACAATCTGAAACCTTATTGTGTGAAAAAACTTGTTCACCTTTGGGAGATTGCCCCATAGTGATTTCGCACACTTCGCCCAAAGTTTTCGTTTCCCAACCTTGCGGGAAATTCTGAAATGAATTATTTGGCATCATATTTTAATTTCCATGATTATAGAGAGAAAAATCATAATCTATACAAATCAAATAAAAAATATTCTTCTCTCTATATCCACAAGCACGGAAATTTTGAGCTCCAAAACGAAAAATATCGCAATTATCTTTACCTAGTTTTTTAAAATGCTCTTTAACATGGTTAATATGGACACATTTAATTGGCAAACGTTCGTGTCCATATTCTCGATCTCTCCTTATGCTATCAATTTCATTCCAAGACCTTTGAGTAAGATAACAAAACAATTTCATTAATTGAGTATTGTATTTTTTGGCATTTTGTTCATTATAACGTGCATGTTCTTTAGAAACACACAAACCATATTCCTTGCATTCTATCACTTTTTCAAGTGAAATCAAACATAATCCACTGTGTGTTATGTTAAGGTTTTTGTTTGCGTATTCTCTGTGCTTTGCAACATTTGCATCTTTAATCATCTTCATCGTCGTTTTCTACATATTGTTTAAAATATTTTTTGATTTCATTTTTTGGAATTACTATATCTTTTTCTCCCTCTTTATAATTATCTTTCCATGGAGATTCTTCATGTGTCTTATCTCGAAGTTTCCATGCAGAATATTGCCCCATAAGATAAAATACATCTTCGATTAACTCCCTTTTATCTTTATCAAGTTTGGCAATTTCTGCCTCGCTCATTTTATTCTCTTCAGTAGGAATAAAATTATTATCTATTGAACGAAATTCCTGATACACTTCTTTTACAACAGGTCCATGTTGCCACGCTTGAATCTCCTCTTCAAACAAAGGTTTATCATATAAAGCTGAATAATATCCTTGCGTATAATACAGCAACTTTTGCAACTTTAACTTAGAAATATCGGACTTCTCATCTGCACATTCCTTATCATTTAAAGCAATCAAATATCTTGCCACGTCTAATGCTTTCATTTGCTGTCTCCTTTGTGTTTTGATTTTCTTACCCCACCAACGCCATTCCGAGCTCATCAATCAACGTTTCGAGCGATTCTTTGAACAATGCCCTTGCGCGATACAGCCCGCCAACATCGGCGCAAATCTCTTGAATATCGGCAATTTCGGCGATTCCATTTGCGATGATGTAATCCCTGATGAGCTCCAAAAACTCCTCCTGCTCGGGGCTGAAGCGCATGCCTTTTTGCACACAACGTCCTATCCATAGATTATAGCGCGAAATGGAAATAATCGCAAAATCTTGCAGCCTGTCGTCATGATGCAGCGCATAGCGCACGAGGCTGATGAGATTCGTGAGGTTCTTGCTCGGATTCCTGCTCACCCTGTCTTTATCGCGCAAAGCAAACGCGTTCCAGAGGCTTGGAATATCCATGGAATCGCGCTTTAGCTTGGTTGCGAGCTCACTAATCACCCTATATGTCAAGTGGCGATTCTTGTAATCCCGCGCATAGATGATGCTTAGCGCCTCGATTTCGTCCTTGTTTCTCAAGATAAAATCAAGGAATCTGCTGATGAGATTCTGCGCATTCTGCGTGTCAAACCCCGTGTGCAGCACGCAATCTTGCGAGGTTTCATCGATATAGATTCTGCTCTTTTTCGCCATTGTCAAAAGCAGGTTGCAAAAGTTTTTGTCTGTGAAAATCTTTAGTGAGTTGCTCGGGGATTCTTTGTTTTGAGATTCTTCGCCTAAAGGCTCAGAATGACAAATGGGAGACTCGGAATGACAAGGGAGATTGGGTTCAGAATGATAAGAAGGAGGCACAGAATCGCAAATGGGAGACGCAGAATCATAAATGGGAGATTTAGAATCGCTCAAGGGGCTTTCAGCTTGGCAGCTGGGAATCTCGGTTTGACAAGGTAAAGTTTCAGCTTGGCAAAGTGAGTGTTCCAAACATTCCGAATCGGCAAACTCCAAAATCTCACCCGCAAGCGCACAGAGGCTCTTGCCGCTTAAATCTTTTAAACTCGTATTATCCTCATCGCTTAATTTCAGCTCTAGGCGACTTAGCCTCGAGGCAAAGCTTAATAATATATCTTTTTCATAATCGCCTTTTTCCACACTCTCACGCACATGTTTTAAAATCTCTTTGAAGCTCAAAGACTTTTTGCGTTCTAACGGACGCGAATCGAGCTTTTGACTCTCGCTCACGCCGACTGCGTCTATCACATAAAAATGCGTTTTGGAATCTGCATTTGGCGTAACCGCGCGTAAATCCTCACGATGAATGCTGCGCACCCCGCGTCCAACCATTTGCGCATAATAGCTCGCCGATTTAATGTCGCGCATAAAAATTAAAACCTCGAGCGGCTTAATGTCTGTGCCTGTGGCTATCATATCCACGGTTACGGCGATTCTAAATTGCTTGGAGTTTCTAAAACGATTGATGAGCTCGTGCGGATTCTGATTGCCGATATTATAGGTGATTTTTTGCGCAAACTCATTATCTGCATTAAACACTTCTCGCGCAAGGCGCACGATTTCTTCAGCGTGGTTATCGTCTTTGGCAAAAATCAAGGTTTTGGGGATATAGCTTGGCTTGCGCTCGGGGAAAAGCTCTGTGAATACTTTATCTTTATAGGTCTGCAAAATCGTGCGAATCTGGCTGGGGGCGAGCACAGAACGGTCTAGGTCTGATTTGGAATATTCTAAATCTTCTTCTAGGGTTTCATAGCCAATTTTTCGCGTCTCTTTATCGCGGAATGGCACTTGAAATTCTGCACTTGCTTCAATGACGCTGCCCTTTTCGCTGATTTGAGTTTTGATTCTAAAGATTTCATAGCCCACATTGACTTTATCGAGAATGGATTTTTCTAAGTCATATTGCGCCACGACATTTTGGGCGAAAAAACCTAATGTGTGCTTCGAGGGTGTCGCACTAAGCCCAATCAGAAACGCGTCAAAATATTCAAGCACTTGCCGCCATTGTCCATAAATGCTGCGGTGGCATTCATCGATGATGATAAAATCAAACGTATCAATGCCCATTTGGGGATTATACGCAACGTCTTTTGTTTGGACATCGTGGCTTTCAAAGCTTGAATGTTCTTCATTAGCAGAATCAAACTCCGATTCTCCGCATAGCATTGAATAAAGCCTCTGGATTGTCGTTATCACGACTTTAGATTCTTCTGGAATCACATTTGTTTCCAAATGCACCACATTATAAATCTCGCTAAAATGTCTCTTGTCTTTAGGGATTGCAAAATTATCAAATTCTTTTTTAGTCTGCTTGCCGAGATTGTTTCTATCGACAAGAAATAGAATACGTTTTGCCTTTGCGTGTGCAATTAGGCGATAGGCGATATTACATGCCGTGAAAGTTTTGCCCGCGCCTGTTGCCATATAAACTAGCGCACGTTGCTTGTTGTTTTGCAACGATTTTTCTAAGCCAACGATTGCGTCTTTTTGGCAGTCGCGCAATCGCGCACTTTCAAGCAAGGGGAGCTGCGAGATTCGAGCACGTAACGAGCTTTCATCATCAAGTTTTGCCTGCAATTCTTTTGGTGAATGGAACGCAAAAATCTTGCGCGATTTTGGCTTTGGCTCTTTGAGATTCGTAAAAAATAGCTCGTTTGCATTGCTTTGGTAGAGGAAAGTAATCTCACCTAGCTCTTTTGCGAGATTTTGCGCATAATTTAGCGATTGATTCTCCGCGCCACTTAAAGCATTTGGCTTTTTTGCTTCTATTACCGCGCATGCTCTGCCTGCCACAAACACAAGATAATCTGCCCTCGTGCCATTTTTGAGCACAAACTCACGTACAGCATAATGGACTTTTGTATCGGGCTTGGAATCTCGATAGTCCAACACCAAAAACCCTGCTTCGCAAAGCAATTTGTCAATCTCTAGTCTCGCTTTTTGTTCTGGTTTCAAAGCCGCCACCCTCACCGCAAACGATTTGCCATTATAGCACAATAGGGCACAATTTTTGCTTGTGGTATGATGATTTCAAATACAAAGGAAAAACAATGAAAATCGATTCTAGCTTCTCGACACCGCAACAAACCACAGTAAAAGAAACAACAAAGCCCAAAGAACAGTTAGAGAACGACACAGAGGGCGCGGAGGGCGCGTGGTTTGCGCAATTGCTTGCCAACCTCGAGAACAAATCGCTTGACCAAATCAGCGAACGACTCAAAGACACGCCGAACTATCTCGAGCAAATCGCCTTTGAGCGCGAGCAGAAGGGCACGAAAGACCCCGCTCCGCTGTATGCCGTGAATGGTGCGCAAAATCATCTTGAAAAAATCCTCGAACAAGTGCAGATTCGCAACAAAAAGCACGAAAATTAGAAACCAAACCAAGCAGACACAAAACGATTAGCCAACTCCTTGTATCATGCAAATAAAAAAGGATACGATACAATGAAAGCCCTCCTTAGCGTGAGCGACAAGAGTGGAATCGTTGCGTTTGCAAAGGAGCTCTGCGCGTTTGGGTTCGAGATTCTCTCGACAGGTGGGACACTCGCTGCACTGCGCGAAGCGCAAATCCATGCGACAGATGTTGGCGAGTACACAAACAGCGCCGAGCTTTTCGGCGGACGCGTCAAGACATTGCACCCCAAAATCCACGGCGGGATTCTCTTTCGCCGTGAGCGCGATACAGATGTCGCGCAAGAACATGGAATCGAACCTATCGACCTTGTCTGTGTCAATCTCTATCCTTTTGCTGCAACTGTGCAAAACACGAATGATTGGGACACCATCATCGAAAATATCGACATCGGGGGACCAGCACTCATTCGTGCAGCGGCAAAGAACTTTGCCGATGTGATTGTGCTGACAAGCCCAAACGATTACGCGACAGCGCTTGACGCGCTCAAGAACGGTGGCAACACGCTCGACTTTCGGCGCGGGCTTATGCAAAAAGCTTTCGAACATACCGCCGCCTATGACGCAATGATTGCAAACTACATGAACATGCGAATCGACAACAACTTTGGCGCAACACATTTCATCACCGCGCACAAGGTCTGCGCGACAAGCTATGGCGAAAACCCACACCAACGCGGCGCACTCTATGAATCAGGCACGTTTTGGCACAACATCGCCACACTCAAAGGCACGCCGAGCTTCAACAACTATGCCGACCTCAACCAAGCGCTAAAAATCGCTACAAACTTTGGCGCACGTCCTGCTGTGGCGATTGTCAAACATGGCAACCCCTGCGGATTCGCATTGCGCGACACATTGGCAGAATCGTACAAAGCCGCGCTTGCGTGCGACCCCATCTCTGCCTATGGCGGCGTTGCGGCAATCAATGGAATCCTCGATGAATCGCTCGCCAAACTCATAAACGAACACTATCTCGAAGTCATCATCGCTGGGCAAATCACGCAAGAGGCGCAAGACATCTTCGCGGCAAAAAAACGTGTCAAACTCTTTGCGACAAATTCTGACTTTTTGCATATTCCACATGACACAATCAACTTCAAGCACATTGAGGGCGGCTTTCTACTCCAACAAGCCGACTATGTGAGCGAAGCTGAAATCACAAATATGCAATGCAAGAGCAAACGCGCAGCGAGCGAACGTGAGCTCGATGACCTCGCGATTGCCTACAAAATCGCGGCGCTCACAAAATCAAATTGTATCGTCTATGTCAAAGACAAGGCGATGGTGGCGATTGGAATGGGCATGACAAGCCGTGTCGATGCTGCACTTGCCGCATTGCGCAAAGCAGATGAACTCAAAATCGACATGCATGGCGCAGTTTGTGCATCTGAAGCCTTCTTTCCGTTTCGCGACAGCATCGATAGCGCCGCGAGCGCGGGAATCACAGCCGTGATTCAGCCCGGCGGCTCGATTCGCGACAAAGAGGTGATAGACGCCGCAAACGAACATCAAATCGCCCTCTATTTCACAGGAACACGACATTTCTACCATTAATATAAGGAATCCTATGCAATTCACATGCAGTATCAATGATTTTAACGAGGCAAAACAGGTGATTGTCGGTGGTGTCGATTCGCCCGTGCGCGCGTTCAAGGCTGTCGGTGGCACGCCGCCGTTTATCCACAGCGCGAAGGGAATCTATCTCTATGACGAGGACAACAACCGCTACATCGACTTTGTCCAAAGCTGGGGACCGCTGCTTTTTGGGCATTGCGATGCCGACATCGAATCCGCGCTCATCGACACGCTCAAAAAGGGCACAAGCTATGGCGCACCCACAACGCTCGAAACCTACCTCGCCAAGCTCATCATCGCTGCTGTCGAAGGTGTCGATAAATTGCGCTTTGTCAATAGCGGCACAGAAGCCACGATGAGCGCCATTCGCCTCGCGCGCGCCCACACAAAGCGCGATGCGATTATCAAATTTGAGGGCTGCTACCACGGGCACAGCGATTGTTTGCTTGTCCAAGCAGGCAGCGGGCTCGCAACTTTTGGCGCGCCAAGCTCGCCCGGAATCCCCGATTCGATTACACGTCACACTCTGCTTGCGCGCTACAACGACATAGAAAGCGTGCGCGATTGCTTCGCTAAAGCACCGATTGCATGCGTCATCATCGAGCCGATTGCAGGCAATATGGGGCTTGTGCCTGCAAAGACCGAGTTTTTGCAAGAATTGCGCGCACTATGCGATGAGCACGGCTCTGTGCTGATTTTTGATGAAGTCATGAGCGGATTCCGCGCTTCACGTAGCGGCTCGTTTGCATTTCATAAAGTCCAAGCCGACCTTTTGACATTTGGCAAAGTCATCGGCGGTGGGCTTCCTGTGGGAGCGTTTGGGGGCAAAGACGAAATCATGCACCTCCTTAGCCCCGAAGGCGCGGTGTATCAGGCAGGCACACTTAGCGGCAACCCGCTTGCAATGGCAGCAGGAATCGCGGCACTTAGCAAAATTGCGCATGATAGCACACTCTACGAGCGCCTCGAAACGCTCGCAAACCAACTCATGGACGGATTCCGACAAGCAGCAGATTCACAACGAATCCCACTGCAAACCACCGTGCGCGGGAGCATGTTTGGATTCTTTTTCAACACTGCACCGGTCAACAACTTTGATGACGCACAAAAATCCGACACAAAAATGTTTGCGCGATTCTTTCGTGGCTGCTTGGAACGTGGAATCTACCTCGCATGCTCGCAATTTGAGACAGGCTTCATTTCTGTACCCATGAACAACGAACACATCGAAATGACCATCAGCATTGCCTCTGATGTCTTCAAGGAGATTGCCAATGGACGAATCTAAGCCCAAATACCGCGATATTATCGTGGGCTTTAGCGACCTCACGCTCGGAATCTCAATGGTTATTGCCGTGCTCATCGGCGTTGGGCTTGGTTATGGCTTGCGCTGGCTGTTTGGGGTATCATGGCTGTTGTGGGTGGGCGTGTTTTTTGGTGTTGCTGCGGCGATTTTGAATGTCTATAAAGCCTATAAACACCAACAAAAAGAGCTTGCCGAGCTCGCAAATGACCCAAAATATCGCCACCAAAAGCCGAATGATGATGACGAAGATGAGGATTAGGCTCGCTGCTTTGCCGCTGTTTACTCTGCTTTGTGGCTTGTTTGGTGCATGGGCTGTGGGCGGCTCTGTGTGGAGCGTTTTGGGCGGGTTTGTCGGAAGCGCGCTTGTGATTCTCGCAAGCTGGCAGCGCGCATTTGCGAATGTCCAAAATGCGTTGCAATCCGATGCTGCTGTGGCTTTGGCACACGAAACGACAGCCCGACATGACGTGGAGTTCGCCGAGACGCTCGAATCGCATACGCAATCAGGCGAAGAATCGGAACAGGCAGGGCATGCGGCTTCGGCAGAAAGCGCAGACAAAACACAAAAGGTGAGACGTCTCGCCTTTTTTGCACGCAGCCTTCGCAGCGGCGCGGGGCTTTTTGTCGCACCCTTTCGCTTGGCGGCGTATGTTGTGCTCATCATCATCTTCTTTGCACTCTTGCGGCACAATGTTTTTGGTGTTTTCTCGTTTCTGTTTGGCAGCTTCCTCGCGCTTGGCGCATTGCTTGTGTGTTTGTTGATAGAGAGCAAAACGAGGGATTGAAATTTCGCTAAAGTTTTTTTGGGATTGTACGATATAATATGAGACATTTTCACAATAGGCAAAAGTTTCCAAATGTCATTGCGAGCCTACGAAGCAGGCGCGGCAATCAACAAGCAAAGAATCCCAAATATTGTCATTCTGAACTCGCGCAAGCGAGTGAAGAATCTCAATTTGCAAAAATCATGAGATGTTTCGGCTATCGCCTCAACATGACAAATGGAGGTGCGATTTCAATCGCACAAATAAAATCTAATGTGTGCGGCTAAAACCGCACCTCCAATACAATGATAAATATTCATTAAAACAAGGAGTTAAAATGGCAATGATTGGAAGTTTTAGCAACTATCGCTTTCTTGATGCCAATGTCTTTTCTGCCATGCAAACTCGGCTTGCAAACCGCAGCAATGAGGCACTCGCCGAAGAAGAAAGGCAAGACAAGGCAAATGGGCTCACCAACATTGCCGCCCTTATGCGCGCAAACAATGTGCGTGTGAGTGACAAAGTCGAGAAAGCTCAAGATTCTGTGGCGGTGATGTTCAATGACCCAAAGACAAATGAACGTGTTACACTCAATCTCTCAAAAGAGAATCTCGAGAGACTCAAGAGTCAGTTTGACTCGCATGATTTCTATGCACGTAGTGATGGTGCAATACGACTAAACGGCAAGGCAGAAGCGTTTGTCAGTGGCTGGTTGGTGATATTGCCTACCAACAGAATCTCGCTGGGGCGGACAAAGACGGAAGCGGACGCGTTGATGATGAAGAATTGCGTGAGACAAAGACATTTTTGGTGAATGGCATTTATAGTCTGCGGCATAATATCGCTCGAGACAGCTCGATAGAGACATATCAAACGATTGGCGATTATGCGACAATTGACCATGAAACAGGATATGATGATAGAACGATTGAAGGAATGCTCAACTCGACTATCAAACTCGATAAAAATTTCGATGGACATATTCAGCGAATCGGCGAACTCTATGAAGGCGGAATGACGGAACTCATCAAAGAACTTGATGATGTTTTTGACAAAGCCGAGAAAAACACGTTATACACTATTTCTGAACCTATTGCAAAGCATACAGCTTTCAATCAACCTATGACCAACAAAGAATGGAAAGAAAAGCTTAAAAAGCTCAAAGAAATGCAAGAAAAACTTGATGAGCAATTTGCCGAGATGGCAGAGAAATTGAAAGAACGATTGCAAGAAAATGGCAATGTAAAAGACATTGCATTAGAGAATCAACCAACCCTATCCAACGTGGTGAATCCAGATTCTGCTTTTGCAAATCAAGATTTGCAACCAATGAAGAATCAACCCAATGATTCTGCAATCGACCTCGAACAGCTCGCCCCTGTTGTTGAAGAGATTGCCACAAAGATTGCGGGCAATGATGTGCAGCTGTTTGAGGTGAAGATTTAGGTTTGGAATCTTCAGTGAACTTGCTACTCGTCATTGCGAGCTTGCGCGAAGCAATCCACCGTGTTTGTAACCCAACACAGTCGATTGCCACACTTGTTAGACTCGCTCGCAATGACGATTGGAATCTTTTGCGATTCTACATGTTTTGGAGGTGCGACTTTAGTCGCACTCATCAATATATGCGCTTAAAACCGCACCTCCATTTTGACATCATTGCGAGGATTCTTTATTGGAAACTTGCAATGCAACCCAACACCAACGAAAACAATGGTGTGGCTAAAAAATCACAATAATTTCAGCAATTTTTTATGTTTTTATGTGTATCATCTATATTGAGGATACCTATAAAGGAGCACCCCAATGACAACACGCATTTTATGCCTCTCTGTGCTTGTATTGTTCTTTTGCGCTTGTGAATATCAACGTAAGATAACGGCTGCGGAGATTGGTTGTCGAAAAGAATATATCATTTTCCCCGAAGGAGAAACGCAACTAGCAAGAAATCTTCCTGATTATTGGATTGCACGTTGTGGTAATCGAGAATTTAGCTGCACGAGATTTCATTATACTATCTTTAGTGAACCCACCGCGAAATGTTCAGAAATTTTGCCCCAGCAGCCCCAGCAATACTATCAAAACTATCAACAACCACAGCAACAATACCAACGTTACTAGTTTGCTATGGAATAATACAGAATCTTGCTTTGCAAAGCCAAAGCCGCAAATTCTATAAACTTCAAATTTCATCAAAATAAATCTTTTCCAAAGTGTTGACCCAAACACTCACAATGACAATCTAAGCCTCTTACGTTTCTAATGAATGTATATAATTTATGTTATAATAGTACCAAAAATGGATAGCATATGAATATTACAATTGTGGGTAGTGGCTATGTGGGGCTTGTGAGCGGCGCGTGTTTTGCCGAAGTGGGCAATCGGGTTGTGTGCATCGACAACGATGCGCGCAAAATTGCCGCGTTGCAAAGAGCCGAGATTCCAATCTATGAGCCCGGGCTCAAAGAGATGATTGTGCGCAACCAAAAGCGCGAGCAAATCTTTTTTGCAACCGCATTGTGCGAGGGGTTGCGCCGTTGCGAAGTTTTGTTTATCGCTGTGGGAACGCCAATGGGCGAAGATGGCGGTGCTGATTTGGGCGCTGTGCTGGCTGTGGCGCGCGAGATTGGGCAGCAAATGGAATCTCCACTTGTTGTTGTGAACAAATCGACTGTGCCTATCGGCACGGCGGAACGTGTGCGCGCGACTATCAGCGAAGAACTACGCAAACGTGGCAAGAATCTCGCTTTTGAAGTTGTGAGCAACCCCGAGTTTCTCAAAGAGGGCGCGGCGATTAACGATTTCATGCGCCCCGATAGAATCGTTGTAGGCGCGAATAGTGAAGATTCGTTTGCGCTCATGCGTGAAGTCTATGCGCCGTTTATCCGTAACCATGACCGATTGATTGAAATGAGTGTGCCAAGCGCCGAGATGACAAAATACGCCGCAAACGCGATGTTAGCGCTCAAGATTAGCTTTATTAACGAGATTGCGAACATCTGCGAGGCTGTGGGCGCGGACGTAAACGAGGTGCGCATTGGGATTGGTAGCGACAATCGGATTGGGTATAGCTTCATCTACCCCGGTTGCGGCTATGGCGGAAGCTGTTTTCCCAAAGATGTCAAAGCACTCGAAAAAATCGCCACCGATTACGGTGTTGCCTCGCGGCTCATCAGCGCAACGCGTGAGACAAACAATGCTCAAAAACGTGTGATTTTTGACAAAATCAAAGCGCATTTTGGGAATCTCTCTGGGCTCTTGTTCGGAATCTGGGGTCTTAGCTTTAAGCCGGGCACAGACGATATGCGCGAGGCGACCTCGATTGAAGTCATTCGTGCACTGCTTGATGCGGGCGCACGCGTAGCAGCGTATGACCCCAAAGCAATGGAGCAGGCACGCACATTCTATCTCAAAGATTGCGCGATTGACTACAAAGACAATAAATATGATGCGCTCAATGGCGCTTCAGCGCTCGTCTTGCTCACAGAATGGCAGGAGTTTCGCAGCCCCGATTTTTTCGAGATTAAGGAACGACTCCATGACCCCGTGATTTTTGATGGACGCAATCAATACAGCGCCCAAAAACTCAAACGTTTTGGCATTTCGTATTATCAAATTGGCGTGCGAGAGAATCTCGTGGAGCAGAATCCATGATGCGGATTTGGCACAAATGGCGCATTTTTTTGAACGTAGCAATCATCGCGGCATTGTTTGCGACATCTTTTGTCGGTTGTCAGCTCTATCAGGAAGCATTGCGCAATGATGAGCGCACAGAAACCTATATGAGCGCAACGCGCAAGGTCGAGATTCTCAATCAGTTGCACACCGAGGCTGTCGTTTTGGCAACAAATCTCAATCTTGTGTCGCCCGAGAAATTCCCGCCAAACGATGCCACTGTGTTTTTGATTGATATTTTTATCTCGCAAGATTCGAGCGACCCTGACAAACGTGGGCTTTTAAACCCCATCTACACATTATGGCTCGATGGCATGCCGCCACGAGACATCATACGTCTCACTCGCGATGAGCTGATTGCCCACAATATCCCCCATATCTCACCATGGGGTGAATATTTTCTCGTTTTTTTTGAGCGTCCCTATACTCCGATAATGCAACTTGAAGTTTTGCGTGAGGGGCTTGAGCCCGTTACATTGCGCTTTGCTCCTAGCAAAGCAGAAGAAGCTTTGAAGAGATTCTAGGAGTGGTATGTGCGGCTAGATAGGGTGATTGCGTCACGATATAATACGAGCCGCGAGAAGGCACAAGGCTGGATTGCGCGCGGCAGCGTACGTGTCGATGGGCGCATTGCGCACAAAGCCTCGCAGATTGTGAGCGAAGATTCGCATGTTGTGCTTGAATCTATTGATGATTTTGTGGGGCGCGGTGCATACAAGCTGCTTGGTTTTCTTGACAACCACCCCGACATCGTTCCAACGCAAGTGCTCGACATCGGCAGCAGCACGGGAGGGTTTGCCCAAGTTTTATTGCAAAAAGGTGCGCAGCAAGTCGTGTGTGTCGATGTTGGCAGCGCGCAGCTACATCATAAAATCCGTGCCGATTCGCGCGTGCACGTGTTCGAGCAAACAGACATTCGCAATTTTCAATCTGCCCCATTTCCGCTCATCACATGCGATGTCTCGTTTGTGTCGCTCGCGCATATCTTGCCCTCAATCGCGCGGCTGTGTGCGGGCGAAGCGATTGTGTTGTTTAAACCCCAATTCGAGGTTGGCAAAGCAGCAAAACGGAGCAAAAAGGGTGTCGTGCTGGACAATGCATGCATTGAGCAGGCGTTGCATGCTGTTTGTGTGCAATGTCAAGCGCTTGGATTTGTGTTGCGCAGTGTCGAGGCATGTTTGTTTGCTGGAAAGGAGGGGAATGCAGAATCTTTTCTCTATCTCTCACGATGACAATGTCGTCTCGATTGCGATTGGCAAATTTGATGGATTACATCGCGCACACCGCGAGCTTTTCGCCGCTCTTGGCGCAGGCGGCGCTGTTTTGGTAGTCAAAATTCCTAAGCAGATTCTAAGCTCTGATTCGATGAAACAAGAGATGATTCCTTTCCCTCTTTTTGAAGTGCAATGGGAATCGATTCGTAACCTAAGTGGCGCTGATTTCTTTGCACTTCTTGGGCGCAAATTTCCACGTCTTTCGCGCGTGGTTGTTGGAGAAGATTTCTATTTTGGCAAAAATCGTGAATGTAGCGCAAGCGACATTGCCTGTCTCTTTGCCGGTGAAGTGGTGGTGATTCCCGAAGTCTCCTACCATGGTTACCCGATTCATACCGACACGATTCGTGCATTGCTACAAAATGGGGAGATTGAAAAGGCAAACGCGTTTCTGGGGCGAAGTTATGCCATAGAGGGCGAGATTGTGCGCGGACAGGGGATTGGCAAAAAAACATTAATCCCGACACTCAATGTCTGTGCGCTTGATTTTGTGCAGCCAAAGAGTGGCGTTTATCTCACATATACGCGGCTTGGTGGTTTATTATATCGTTCCATTAGTTTTTTGGGCAATCGCTTGAGCACAGACCATCAATTTGCATTCGAAACGCATGTGCTTGCTCCTGAAAGAGAAATGCCCGATTTTATCAAAAATGCGAGTGTCTATCTGATTGAATCGCAGATTCCTAGCAAAATGTCTGTGTATTTTTTGCATCGTTTGCGCGCCAATCGTGCCTTTGCCGATTTGCTAGAATTGTGCGCGCAAATCGAGCTCGATGTACAAAACGCGCGCTTGTTACACCAAACAACCACTCTGCCGTCCTATAAGGAGAATGCGTGAAAGATGAGCTTTTCAAGACGCATACCATCAAGCATTTCTGCTTTGATGCGCAAGTTGCGGCTGTTTTTGATGATATGCTTGAACGCAGCATTCCGTTCTATGCGTCTTTGTTGTCGCTTGTGAGCGATTTTGTGTTGCGGCTTTTGCCAAGTGGCGCTTCGCTTGTCGATTTGGGCAGCTCGACAGGCAATCTTTTGCTGCAAATTGCGCTCAAAGCTCGTGCGCAAGGGCGCGAGATTCGGCTTGTTGGGATTGACAATTCGCCCGATATGCTCAAACTTGCTCGGCTCAAGGCAGACGCGCTGGGTGTCGATGTCGAGTTTGTATGTGCCGACATGCTCGACTATGCCTTCGGACAGGCGGATTGTTTTGTGTGTAACTATACATTGCAATTCATCGCGCCGCAATATCGCCTTGAGCTGCTCAAAAAAATTTATGATTTCTTAAATCCAAATGGAATCCTCATTTTTAGTGAAAAAATCTACATGACAAATATCCTTTTAAATGAAGCTTTTATCGAGCAGTATCATCACTATAAACAAGCGCAGGGCTATTCACTAGGCGAGATTGCAAAAAAACGTGAGGCGCTCGAAAATGTGCTTGTCCCCAACACACATGAACAGAATCTTGCGCTTTTAGAAAATGCAGGCTTTCGGACAATGCAGATTCTATTTGCATGGGTCAATTTTCAGACAATCGTTGCACTAAAGGAGGAATAAATGAATGCCATAGAAATCTTACAAATGCTTGTGCGCAAAGAGAGTATCACACCAAACGAATCAGGCATTTTTGCTGACATCAAGGCGCTGTTGCCCGATTTTACATTTGAAACGCTCGAAAAAAATGGCGTGCACAATCTCTTTGGCTATCGCGATTTTGGCGCGTCTGATTCAATCCATCTTTGTTTTGCTGGGCATATCGATGTTGTGAGCGCGGGCAGCGGCTGGAGTGTTGCGCCCTTTTCGGGCGTGCAAAGCGGCGATTTTATTTATGGGCGCGGCACACAAGATATGAAAGGCGGGATTGCTGCTTTTGTCGCGGCACTTAGAAATGAGAATAATTTTTGTCATTTCAAAGGGCGAATCTCGTTACTGCTCACGAGCGATGAAGAGGGCGATGCGATTTATGGCACACAAGAAATGCTCAAACATCTCAAAGCGCGCAATATGCTGCCCAATTATGCGATTGTCGCCGAGCCCACAGCCGAGGAATGGGTGGGCGACACCATCAAAATCGGGCGGCGCGGCTCGATTAATGGAATCTTACGTATCAAGGGCGTTCAAGGGCATGTGGCGTATCCGTCCAAATGCGACAACCCGGTGGATAAAATCGCCCCGCTGTTGCCCAAAATTGCGGGCGTGGAACTCGATAGCGGCGATTCGCATTTCGAGCCTTCGCGCATTGTCATCACCGACATTCGCGGCGGGCTCGAAGCCGTGAATATCACGCCAAGCGAGCTCAAAATCATGTTCAATGTGCGCAATTCGACAAAAACGACTAAAGAATCGTTGCGCAGCTATTTAGAAGACGTGCTGGCTGATGTGCCGCATGAGCTCGAGCTGAAGGCAAGCTCGTTTGCTTTTCTGACCAAACCCGATTCAAGAGTGATTCAGATTATGCGCGATGTGCTGCAACAAAGAGGTTGCACGCCAACTCTTTCGACAGGTGGCGGCACGAGCGATGCAAAATATTTTGCTGCTTTTGGTGTTGATGTCGTGGAATGCGGCGTGTGCAATGATAGAATCCATGCTGTTGATGAACGTGTGCATGTGCGCGAAATCGAGGAGCTTGTCGCGATTTTTGCACAAGTGATTCGCGCGTTTGGGAGTGCGCAATGATTTGTGTGTTTGATTGCGAGACCATTCCAGATGTCGAGCTTTTGAGTCGTGTTTATGGCTATCAGGGCGATTTTTTGAACGTATGCGAACAAGCGTTTGCAGAGGCAAAAGAGCAAAATGGCAGCGCATTTTTGCCCCATTGTTTCCATAAAGTGATTACTATTGCAGCGCTGATTGCACAACCTAATGGAATGATGTTGCGTTTAGGCTGCTTTGAGGCGGGCAAGAGTGAGTGCGAGATTATCGGAGCATTCCTCGCCTATTTGCAAAAACAGCCACGTTTGGTGAGCTTTAATGGTAGAGGATTTGATATGCCCATGTTGCTTTTGCGCGCAATGCGCTACAACCTGCAAGCAGAGGCATATTTTGAGACGCAGAATCCCGCAGCAGGCAAGGACAAATGGGAGAACTATCGCCAACGTTATAGCGAGCGATTCCATCTCGATTTGTTCGATTCTTTGGGACATTTTGGCGCAGCAACACGTGGGCTGAAGCTGCATAACATCGCATTTGCATGCCAGCTGCCCGGCAAGTTTGATGTGCATGGCGATGAGGTCTATCGCCTCTATGCAGAGGGCAAAATGAGCGAAATTGACACTTATTGTGAATCTGATGTGCTCAATACCTATTGGTTGTTTTTGAAATGGCAATTGCTTTGTGGGCAGTTTGGGCTTGCGCATTATCGCGCATGTTTGCAGAATCTGCAAGAAAAGATTCCCGAGCAAAAGCCATACACAGCAGCATTTGTGGAGGCAATCCAAGCAGAATTAGCAAGGAGTGAATAAATGCTTTCAAAAGAGATTGAAACTTTTAAAGATTTGCGTTATGAAGTGCGAGCGTATGCTTGCTATTTGTTTGTGCGCAATATCAAAAACCATTTACCCGTGATTGAATTGAGCAAAGTCCATGAGGGCTTGCAAAAAATATTTAAAGAAATTGGGAGTGTTGATGCGGCATATATTTTAGATTCGCATGGCACACAAGTGATTGAGACAATCACAGGGCATGTCCAAAATCCAAGTGCACGTGGCAAGAATTTTAACCACCGCGCCTATTTTTATCGTGCAATCGAGGAGCGCAAATGTATTTTAACAGACCCCTACCCCACACGAAATGATGGCAATCTTGTCGTTACGGCAGCCTATCCGATTTATAATGAAGCACATGAATTACAATATGTTGCATGTCTTGATTTTGAGTTGCCCCAAGCGATTCGACTTGCGCAGTCAACAACTCTCTCGGTTGGTTTTGAGCATTTTAGCAAGATAATGTATGGTGTACTTTCTGTTCTACTACTCGCTGTGGCATTTTTGCTGCTTGTACGTGGTGTGTTGAGTATTTTACATGGAATCCAGCATTTTAATACACTCGACATCAAAGAGATTTTTGAAGCAACCATTTTACTTACGCTTTCATTAGCAATTTTTGACCTTGTCAAAACGCTTTTTGGGCAAGAAGTTTTGGGACGTGGCGTGAGTAGCGACCACAAAATGGCACATCAAACAATGATTCGTTTTTTGGGTTCAATTATTATTGCACTTGCAATTGAGGCGCTGATGCTCGTATTTAAATTTACGATTACAGAGCCTGATAAAATTGTGTATGCAATTTATCTCATTGGTGGTGTCGCATTGTTGCTTGTTGGGCTCGCTATCTATATCTATTTTGTATATAGCATTAAAGAAAAGGCAGACTGATGCGTGTTGCGATTGTGGATTATGGGGCTGGCAATATTGCGAGTGTCAAAAATGCACTTTTGGCTGTGGGTGCGGAGGGAATCTTGGTCGATTCTCCCGCACGTTTGTTTGATTTTACACGAGTCATCGTCCCCGGCGTGGGCGCATTTGGCGCGGCAATGCAAGCATTGCGTGCAAAAGGGTTTGAGCCCGCATTGCGCGACTATGCGCAGAGCACGCGAGAAAGCAAGAACGCATTGTTTGGAATCTGCCTTGGCATGCAGCTTTTATTTGATGTGAGCTATGAGTTTGGCGAGCACGTTGGGCTTGGCATTGTCAGCGGCGAGGTTGTGCCGCTGTGCAATGCGCCAAAGATTCCGCACATGGGCTGGAATCAGCTGCATTTTGTACGCGATTGCGCGCTGAATGTCGACCTTGCGCAAAGCGAGTTTTTGTATTTCGTGCATAGCTATTGTGTCAAGCCACGTGATAGCGCTGTGATTCTAGCGCAAACGGATTATGGACAAACATTTGTAAGCGCAATTGCGCAGAATCGAATCTATGGCTTGCAACCGCACCCCGAGAAGAGCCACAATATCGGGCTCAAAATTTTAGAGAATTTTATTAAAAATTAAGGAGATTCCATGTCTTTTGAAATTATTCCCGCGATTGATTTGAAAAATGGCGAGGTTGTACGCCTCACGCGGGGCGTCATGGACAGCGCAAAGATTTATGATACCAACCCCGTTGCTGTTGCGCGGCGATTTGAAGAAATGGGCGCACGTTGGCTGCATTTGATTGATTTGGACGGCGCGATTGCGGGCAAGCCCGTGAATCTCGATGTGATTACACAGATTCGCAAGCAAACAAACCTTCAAATTGAGCTTGGCGGCGGAATCCGCAATGAAGACGGGATTAAACGTTATCTCGAGCTTGGAATCAACCGCGTGATTCTTGGCTCTGTGGCAATGCGCGACCCGCTTTTTACGATAAGTATGGCAGAGAAATACCCGATTGTCGTGGGCATTGACGCAAAAGAAGGCTTTGTGAGCGTGAGCGGCTGGGTTGAGCAGGGCAAGATGCAGGCTGTGGAGCTCGCCGAACTTTTCAAAGGCATTGCGCTTGCGGCAATCATTTGTACAGATATTGGGCAAGACGGCACACTTGGTGGAATCAATCTTGCTTTTAGTGAGGAGATTGCTGCGGCAAGCGGGCATGCTGTGCTCGCGAGCGGAGGGCTTTCAAGCGAAGAAGAGATTGAAACACTCAAACAATCCAAACTTGGCGGCGTGATTGTGGGCAAGGCTTTTTATGAAGGGCGCGTGAATTTGGAACGTGTTTTGCAAAAATTAAACTAACTTCTGATAAAATGCTGCCTATCAATCTTTTGATTTCGATGCTGAATTTTTAAAAAGGAGTCCCGTGAAACTGCTTGTAGTTGATGATAGCTCAACGATGAGACGAATTATCAAGAATACCTTAGCACGGCTAGGCTATGACGATGTTCTTGAAGGCGAAAATGGCGTTGAGGGCTGGGAGAAAATGGACGCTAATGGCGATGTGAAGGTGCTGATTACGGACTGGAATATGCCCGAAATGAATGGGCTCGACCTCGTGAAAAAAGTGCGTGCCGATTCGCGTTTTACCGATATTCCTATCATTATGGTAACGACAGAAGGAGGCAAGGCAGAGGTAATTACAGCGCTCAAGGCAGGCGTGAACAACTACATTGTCAAGCCTTTTACCCCACAAGTTCTCAAGGAAAAACTCGAAGCTGTTTTAGGAACGAACGAGGGCTAGACGGGTTTTGGGACATGAAAGAGTTTTATTATGAGCTATGGGTTGTCCCCAGCAGCTATGCAGAGCTCTTTGCTGATTTCTTGTTGCAGACCACGCAAGAAGCGATTGAAGAGCGCGAGATAGACGGCAAAAGCGCCTTTGTCATCTATCGCGAAGAGCCGCCACATGCGTTATTGTTGCAGCTCGATTCGTTTGCCGCAATCTTACGTGAACGCCTAAATGAGGACATCTCATATACGCATAGCTTCACTCAAAAACCCAATCGCGATTGGATAGAATCCTACAAACAATCCGTTATGCCCGTTGTTTGCGGGGATTTTGCTGTGCGCCCTTCATGGCATGCGCCCCATACAGCTTGCAATGAAGGAACATTGATTGATATTGTCATCGACCCTGCGCTCGCCTTTGGCTCGGGACATCATGAGAGTACGGCAATGTGTCTTGAGATATTGAGTGGTTTAGATGTGCAGCATCAACGTGTGCTTGATGTGGGCTGTGGCAGTGGTGTTTTGGGTATTGCTGCTGCAAAAAAGGGGGCACGAGTTTTTGCTTGCGATACCGATTCCCTTGCCGTTTCTGAAACACAAAAAAATTTTATCAACAACACCGCAAGTCTTGAAAGTCTTTGGTGTGGCTCGATGGAGCAAGCAGAGGGTTGCTATGCGTTGATGATGGCAAACTTGCTTGCCGTCATTGTGATTGCGCTCTATGAGCAGTTTTGCGCGCATAGCCAAAAGGGTTCGCTACTGCTGCTTTCGGGCATTTTGCAAAATGCAAAAGAAAATGTACTTGCGCGGTTTGTCGGCTTTTCTTTGCAAGATGAAAGAATACAAAATGAATGGGTCGCCTTGCTCCTATGCAAGGACTAGCCCAAACGAACAAGGTTTTGAATGAACAATACTCCCAAAAATGATTCCAACAAACCCGATAAAAACCCCCGTTTTTTTGGGCAGAATCCGCTTTTATTGTTTGCGATTGTCAGCATTGTGTTGATAGTGCTCTTCAAAGGCTTTGGTTTTGCCGATAGCGACAGCCTTAGCACAAAGCTTGGTGGAGGCAACACCATCACGCAAAGCATTAATTATTACGACCTCAAAAAACGGATTGAAAACAAAAATGTGAGCTATGTCGCGATTGGGCAAACAACAATCAAAGCGATTTCTGAAAGCGGTGGCAACAAAATGGTCTATGTGACCAAACGTATTATCCCCGATGACACCTTGATTCCGCTTTTAGACAAAAGCAACATCGAATACAGCGGCTACAACGAAAGCAATTGGTTCTCGGATTTGATTTTTAGTTGGGTGCTGCCCGTATTTATTTTCTTCGCAATTTGGATGTTTCTTGCAAATCGTATGCAGAAAAACATGGGCGGCGGAATCCTTGGCATGGGCAGCGCGCGCAAGCTTGTCAATTCCGAAAAGCCAAAAGTCAAATTCAATGATATGGCAGGGAATAAAGAGGCAAAAGAAGAAGTCGTTGAGATTGTCGATTTTCTCAAATATCCCGAACGTTACCTCAAGCTTGGTGCGAAGATTCCCAAAGGCGTGTTGCTCGTTGGTCCTCCGGGGACGGGCAAAACGCTCCTTGCAAAGGCAGTCGCTGGCGAGGCTGATGTGCCGTTTTTTTCAGTCAGCGGCAGCAGTTTCATCGAAATGTTCGTGGGCGTGGGCGCAAGCCGCGTGCGCGATTTGTTCGAGACAGCAAAAAAGGAAGCACCCGCAATTATCTTTATCGATGAGATTGATGCAATCGGCAAGAGCCGCGCAGCAGGCGGCATGATTAGCGGCAATGATGAGCGCGAACAAACGCTTAATCAGTTGCTTGCCGAAATGGACGGCTTTAGCTCGGATTCTTCTCCTGTCATCGTGCTTGCAGCAACCAACCGCCCCGAGGTGCTCGACCCCGCACTTTTGCGCCCCGGGCGATTTGATAGGCAGGTTTTGGTGGATAAACCCGATTTCAATGGGCGCGTTGAGGTACTCAAGGTGCATATTCAGAGCATCAAGCTCGCGCGCGATGTTGAGCTTGAAGAGATTGCGCGCCTCACAGCAGGGCTTGCGGGAGCGGATTTGGCAAATATCATCAACGAAGCTGCCCTGCTCGCAGGGCGCGCAAACAAAAAAGAGGTTGAACAGAGTGATTTCCTCGAGGCAGTCGAGCGCGGAATCGCGGGACTCGAGAAAAAATCACGTCGAATTTCGCCCAAAGAAAAGCGCATTGTTGCCTACCATGAAAGCGGGCATGCGCTGCTTGCCGAGATTACCAAAGGGGCGAAAAAAGTCAGCAAGGTTTCGATTATCCCACGTGGGCTCGCCGCGCTGGGCTATACGTTGAATACACCCGAAGAAAACAAATATCTTATGCAAAAACATGAATTGATTGCCGAAGTCGACGTTTTGCTCGGCGGGCGTGCAGCCGAAGATGTCTTTATCGGCGAGATTTCAACGGGTGCTAGCAACGACTTGGAGCGCGCAACAGACATTATCAAGGCGATGATTAGCTATTATGGCATGACGGACATTGTCGGGCTTATGGTGCTCGAAAAACCGCGCAACACTTTCCTAAACGGCGGATTAAGCAGCGCACGCGAGTTTAGCGACAAGACGGCACAAGAAGTCGATGATTATGTCAAAGGCTTTTTGCGTGAGCGATTCGACGCTGTGCGCGCTACGTTGCAAGACTACAAGGGCGCGATTGAGATTATGGTCAAAGATTTGTATGACAAAGAAACCATTGACGGCGAGCGCGTGCGCGAGATTATTGCTGAATACGAAAAAGAACAGGGAATCCCAAGCCGTCTTGTTGCAGCTGATGATGAGCAGACAAAAGCAGGGTAGATTATAACAAGAGCATGATGCAGATTAATCCTCTCTATATTCTGCCCAATTTTTTCACAGCCCTAAGCGCCTTTCTCGGGTTTTTGAGCATTGCGCATGCGGCATCGGGGCGGTTTGAAAACGCATGCTGGTTGATTTTTTGCGCGCTCATTTTTGACGGGCTCGACGGTCGCGTTGCGCGTCTCACGGGCACAACGAGTAAATTTGGTGTTGAGTTCGATTCGCTTGCTGATGTCATCGCGTTTGGTGTCGCGCCCGCCGCGCTATTGTTTATGTATCTGGGCATTCATTTTAGCAAGTTTGGAATCGTTGTCTCGGGGCTGTTTGTCGTGATGGGCGCTATGCGCCTTGCGCGCTTCAACGTCGCTGCAAATAGCAGCGACCCAAACGTGTTTATCGGCTTGCCGATTCCATCTGCTGCTGTGTTTGTCGCCTCGTGGATTCTCATTGATGTGCATTATGATTTGCCACAATGGTTTGATATTGCGCTTTTGGTCATGGCGTTGTGCGTGTCGGTGCTCATGGTCAGCAATATCCGCTATCCGAGCTTCAAACATTGGGCAGACAAAGGCATTAGCCTGCGCACGCTCATTGTGTTTATTATCATTGTGCTTGTGCTACTCTATCTCTACACATCACTTGGAATCGCGATTCTCATCACAGGCTATATCTTATTTGGCGTGTTACGTGCATTCTATCTCATTCTCAAACATATTTGGCATAGCAAAAGGAACGGCTAATGGACATTATACAGCTTCGCAAAGAGATTGATACAATCGATGATTCGATATTGGAGCTGCTTGCACAGCGTATGCAGATTGTCAAGCGCATTGGCGAGCTCAAACGACAAAGCCAAACGCGAATCTATCGCCCCGAGCGCGAACGTGAGATTCTCGCACGGCTGTATACCAAAAGTGAAGGCGAAAATGCCCTAAGCCGCGAGGCAATCGATGCGATTTATATGGAAATTTTTGCCGCCAGCCGCAACCTCGAGCTGCCCGAGCGCGTTGCCTATCTCGGACCACTTGGCAGCTACACACACCAAGCAGCAGAGAGCCGTTTTGGTAGGATTTGTAGCTATATGTCGATGAAGACGATTAGCTCGGTTTTTCGTGCGCTTGAACATGGGCGAGCGCAATATGGAATCGTCCCGATTGAGAACAACAAAAACGGCGCTGTGGGCGAGACGCTCGATAATCTCGCGCAAACAAGCCTCAAGATTATTGGCGAGATTGTCATGCCCATTCACCATAGCCTCGCGAGCCTGTGCGAAAGCCCCGACCAGATTCGGCGAATCTATTCCAAAGACATCGCATTTGGACAATGCTATGAGTTTCTCAACCAACACAACCTCGAAGAAGTCGAACGTGTGGCTGTCGAAAGCACAGCGCGCGCAGCACAGCTTGCTGCAAACGAGAAAGACGCAGCAGCGATTTGTTCGCGCGTTGCGGCAAAGCTCTATGCGCTGCCTGTGCTGTTCGAGTCGATTGAAGACTTCAGTAACAACCAAACACGTTTTGTGATTCTTGGCGATTTTGCCAACGAGCCAAGCGGGAATGACAAAACCTCGCTATGCGTGGATTTGGTGGATAGCGATAAGCCCGGAACGCTCGCGGGCTTGCTCAATGTGATTAAAGAAGCGGGGGTGAATATGAGCAAAATCGAATCACGTCCCAAACAAGATTCCAACACAAGCTTTGCATTCCAGTTTTTTATCGACCTTGACGGGCACATTCACGACCCGCAGTTGCAACAGCTCCTCGCAACCAAACACAGCATCAAATGGCTTGGAAGCTATGCGCGAGGGTGATGGGATTTTAATCATTGTGGCGAGCAAAGCCATCCACGACGTTGGATAAACAAGAATCGTAGATTGCCATGAGGCTAACGCCTCTCGCAATAACGAGATGTTTCGCTAATGCTCAACATGACAAAGATTCATCATTGCGAGCTTACGCGAAGCAATCAATGATTCTATAATTGCCCAACGTCATGGATTGCTTCGGGCACACGCTTGCAATGACATTCCTATTTGGAGGTGCGACTTGAGTCGCACTCATGATTGGATTGT
>CAMWUR010000005.1 GCA_947177485.1 uncultured Helicobacter sp. | reverse complement strand
CCCCCCCCCCCCCCCCCCCCCCCCCCCCTCCCCCCCCCCCCCCCCCCCCCCCCCCCCCCCCCCCCCCCTTGTGGTAGTATTTTGTTGAAGAAAGCAAAGCTAGGGATTAGCTGCGATTTTTTTATGATTGATATGTCTCAAGGAGGTGGTGATGTTTAGTCGTTTTAAACTCGGTACCAAAATCACAATTGTTGTGAGCTTGATTGTCCTCTTTGTGATGTTGATTTTAACGTTTGTTGTCAGTTATCAAGTCAGCACAATTCTTGAACGTGAGGCGTATAAACTCCTTATTGCTGCCAATTTGCGTTCGATGAACAAGCTCGAAACGGCAACATCTGAAGCTTTTATGGCTGTTGAAACGGCAGCGAGCATTACAAATACACTCGTTAAAAATAATGGCACAATTGATTATGGAGTTTTTGAAGAAATTGCTGAAAGCATGCTCGATGCGAGTCGCTATGGAGCGTTTTCGTATATCTATATCACGGGCGATTCTACACATGCAAAAGAAGCAAAGCTTGCCAATCAAATGGAATTTATTTTGCCCAATGGTGAATTTATGATACTTGCCAATGATTCCGACTTAGAAAATAGGGGTGGGATTCAGGTTATGCAAGCCGATATGAATATTGTCAAATTACCTTCAATGCAGCATGCCTTGCAAACAAAAACACTCTCTTTTGGACATCCCATCTTTTTTGAAATAGGCGGGATAAGGATTTTTGGTGCAAATATTGTTGCACCGATTATAGACAGGAATAATCAAATTTTAGGTGTTTTGGGTATGATTATCGACTTAAAAAGTGTCTCTGAAATTATCCTTGGTCCAGAGCAGTCCATTTTTAAAGACGATAGACGATTCTTAATTGCTGAAGATGGTATCATTCTTATGCACAAAGATCCGAGCTTCATTGGAGTGGGTTTGATGGAGAAAAATTCACAAGATTCAGCAAGAGACATACTTGATATTATTCAAGCAGGAGAGACAAAAGTTGTTCAATATGTTGCGCCAGATGGTATTGATTATTATGCAGGAATCACGCATTATACGTTGTGGAATACTATCCAATCGCGTTGGTCTCTTGTCACTGTTGTGCCAACAGATGTCGTCTTTGCTCCATTGTTTGGCATTGAGTTTGTCATTATTGTCTCGGCGTTTCTTTCCCTCATTTTTATCAGTTTTGCTGTGTGGTTCTATGCGAAACGTTATATTACAAGACGACTCAAGGTTCTTTCGGGTTTGTTGGTCAACTTCTTCAAATATGTCAAACATGAATCTGAAAAAGCGCCACAGCCTGCTACCATTGTTGCTGAAGATGAGATTGGAAGTATGGGTATGCTCATCAATGAAAATATCATTGGAACACAAAAAAGCTTGGAACAAGATGATAATATGATTCATCAGATTGTTGAGATTGCAAAGGAGCTTGAAGCAGGAAATCTGACGACTCATATTACATGCGACCCTTATAGCCCACAGCTTCTTGAGCTCAAAAATGTTTTTAATCATATGATGGGAACATTGCAAGAGAAAATTGGTTCTGACTTGAATATTATCAGCAAGTGTCTTAATGATTATGAGGATTTTGATTTTACATCAAAGATTGAGAATGCAAAAGGAAATATTGAGAATGCTATTAATAAGCTCGGTAAGGAAATTTGCAAAATGTTGCTCACGTCCTCTTCATTTGCCCAAAGTCTCAATAGCTCGAGTCAATCGCTCGAAGAATTTGCTGATAAATTGATGCAAGCAAGCCATATCCAAACTGACAAGCTCGAAGAGAGTTCGGCGATTACGTATCGCGTGAGCGAATCGATGCAATCCATTAGCGATAGGACAATGGAGATTACCAAACAGACAGAGGATATTAAAAATGTCGTGGGTATCATCAAAGATATTGCCGACCAAACCAATCTCCTTGCACTCAATGCTGCCATTGAGGCTGCAAGAGCTGGAGAACATGGTAGAGGTTTTGCTGTTGTGGCTGATGAGGTACGTAAGCTTGCAGAACGTACAAGTAAATCATTGAATGAGATTGATGCAAATGTCAATATTTTGGTTCAAGGCGTCAATCAGATTAGCGAAGCAATGCAGGAACAAACATCGGGCGTGCAGGGAATCAACGATTCGATTGGGCAGCTTAAAGTCATCACTGACGAAAACACGATGGTTGCAGACAAGACCAACACGCTCGCCAAAGAAGTCAATTCGATTGCCGAAGAAATCGCAGAGGATAGCAACAAAAAGAAATTTGCCTAATGCGTGCGCTTAATAACAATTTAATGATATTTGTACTACATTATTTATTTGAAATCTATTGAAGGAGATAAGATATGGCAAAGCAAATCGTCATTCGCCCCGAAGAGGCGAACCCTGAAGACGCGTTTAAGAAAGATGGACGCTTGAAAAGAGATTTTTACGAAGAGGAGATTCGTAAGCTGCAAATCGAACTTGTGAAGCTCCAAAATTGGGTGAAGGCGAACAAGAAAAATGTCATCATCATCATGGAAGGACGTGATGGAGCGGGCAAAGGTGGGACAATCCGCGCGATTACCGAGCACCTCAACCCTCGCGGCTCACGCGTTGTTGCGTTGCCTGCACCAAGCGATGTGGAGCGCACACAATGGTATTTCCAACGTTATATCAGCAGTCTTCCTAATGGTGGCGAGATTGTGTTCTATGACCGCAGCTGGTATAACCGCGCTGGCGTTGAGCGCGTGCTTGGTTTTTGTACAGCCGAGCAGTATAAAGAATTTTTGTATCAAGTGCCAAACCTTGAGCAAATGTTGCTAGGAAGCGGATTCTTGCTGTTTAAATATTTTCTTGATGTTGGGCAAGACGAACAGCTCTTCCGCATCGAGCGCCGCAAAACCGACCCATTGCGTATGTGGAAGCTTAGTCCCGTTGATGAAAAATCGCTCGGGCTTTGGGACGAATACACGGAGGCATTCCAAAAAATGTTCTCGCGCACCCATACGCCTTATGCCCCATGGGTGATTGTCGATTCTAACGACAAAAAACGCGCACGCATCAACCTCGCACGCGATTTGCTCTCTCGAATCGATTATACCGACAAAGACCAATCAAATGTTTGCTTGCTTGCTGACCCAAGCATTGTAACGCGTTATTCGCAAGGATATAGCAGCAAAGCAAGCAGCAAGAAGAAAGACAAAAAGAAATAGGCTACTCTAGCCCATCACAATCGCCGTTGCAGCGGAGCTGATAGCTCTCTGCAATGCGTTCAAATACGAAACTTCCTTTTTTGTTCCCCGCTTGAAATTGCAACGTTTTGTTTTCATACCATAGTTTGCAGCCTGTTTGGCGAAATGATAGATTTTGTGTGAGCATTGCCATATTTGGAGGATTCTGTGCTTTGTGTAGCAAGAAATTTTGAGTTTGGGTTTTGGCAAAATTCGAGCTTAGAATCTGTACAGAATGTTTGATTTTTTGCAAGCAGAGTGATTGTTGTCCAAACGAGATGCGTGGCAGCGCGAGTGTTGCGAGGATAGCGAGCACAACAATGATGAGTAGAATCTCAAGAGTGCTAAACGCACCTAGCCTAGAATACGATGCCATAGCCTGACAGATTGAGCGTTTGCGAATAGATTCCGCTTTGTTGCGAAAACATGCGATGGAGCGTGTTACATGAATCGCCATTTTGAATCGTGAGTTCCAAGATTCTATCGCCTGCCTTGATGGCGTTTGCGACATTGTCAGCAGACGCGGTGGTGTAGGCAATCTGTGCGCATGGTGTGTTTGCATTGTTTTTGAGTGTGCTTGCAATGCTTGCGCCATTATCAACCCAGCGCGCGCTATCGAGTTGTGCAGCTTGGCGAATGTCTGTGAAGTTTTCGCCAAGACTTAGATAGAGCGCGGGCACAGCTTGCAGGATTGTGCCAATGTCGCTTTTAATTGCAACAGCAATCGCGTCTTCGCGGCTTGTCGCAAGACGTGGAATCGCAATAGACGCTAAAACCCCGAGAATAACGATGATGAATACGAGTTCAATCATCGTAAAAGATTCGAGATGTTTGCTGTCGCTAACGTTCATCAACACTATCGCGTTCTTGTGTGGTAAGAGGCGCAAAAGTATCCACACGAACGAGTGTTGCTCGGATTTCACCGCGCGCTAGCGAGAGTGTGTCGCCTTCGAGTTTTGCGATTGTTCCGCCGCCATCGGCAAAGAGTTTGATAAAAGTATCCTCGACTGCCATGCTTTCTGGTCCGCACATCTTGCGTGTCATTCCCACACCACCAAATTGAATGTCATTGGTTTCTGATGAGATATAATTGCCAAAAAATGCGTTACAGCCCGCGTTGCCCGTGAAGCTGCCATTGTTGTTGAAGACAACAAAAGCGCCTTCATCTTTTGTGTAGCTGTGCATTGGAATGTTCGCGCTGCCATTATATAGTTGGGTGAGCTTCCATTTTTGCGCAAGCCATATTGGAAAACTCGCAGAATTATCGCCACAAGCAGAGAGCGCAAAAGCCATAGCCATTAAAACTCCTATCGTCCATTTGTGCATTGTTACTCCTTATTCAATGATGAGCCATTCATAATCATTGTTGATAAACGTGCGCTCGAGCGTGAGCGCACCGCTTTCTTCGACATAGTCTTTGTAGAAAACAAGCGTATAACTTACGCGCATTGTGTCAGGGTCGAGTGGCTCAATGTCAGTGATTCGAATGTCTTTGAGCCCACCCTTTTTGAGCGTGGCAAATCGAGCAGGCAAGAGAATCGCATGGATCCTCTCCTGGTCCGTGATAGAAAGTTCCGGCTTTTGGGCGAATTGTTTGACATAATAGATGACATTTTCATCGCCCTCGCTGATTGCCATCAAATAGTCTTTGGCAACCATTTCAGGGGGTCTTGGCGAATCGGCGCAACCACCGAGCAATAAAATGAATACAAGAGCAAATGCGGCAAAATGGTGCCTTTTCATCATCGATTCCTTTATCGCAAACTATCTAGGGATTGTACCCAAAAAGCTTTAATTTTACTCTAACGTAGCACATACCAACCCGAATCCTTTTGGAGCCAGAGTGAATCCTTGATTGTTCTGCCATTCTTGAATTGCACAGAGTAGAGAACCTTTGCACGATTCCCGGTTTCTTGTACGGAATCGATTTGTACATTTGCCACGCCGCCGTTGTGCGTAGAAAGACGCAAAAATTTGCGCATAAATGTTGGCATGATGACCTCTTTAATAAAAACAATCTCCTCAATATTGTTTCTATCAGCGATATGCAAATATTCCATCGCTTTGTCGCTATCACCATTGGACATGGCGAGCACAAAATTTTGCGTAACACTCTGTGGTGTCGAACATGCGCTGCATATAAGGGCAAAGAACACGGGAATGGCAAGCTTCCATTTCATTGTTGACCCTTTTTGTGAAATTCTGCATTATACCACAAAAATAATGATTGGGCTATTATGCTTGGAAAAAGCTGAAAATTTTGCGTTGTATTGGAATCCTGAATAATCTTTAAGACGCTTAAGATTATAATTTTGCCACTTTAACACCAAAGGATACCCGATGAGACATAACATAGATTCCAAAGCAGTTGCCGAGTTTTTTGCCTTTTGCAAGGAAAACGATGTTCGATTTGTTGACTTTCGTTTTACCGACATCAAAGGTGTTTGGCATCACCTTGCGTTTAGTGCAAACTCTGTCGATGAGGAGAGTTTTAAAGGAATCCCGTTTGATGGGAGTTCGATTCCTGCGTGGCAACCCGTGAATAAAAGTGATATGATTCTTATTCCAGACCCTGTGCGCTATTTTCTTGACCCATTCACCGCCGATACAACGGTTGTTGTTTTTTGTGATATTTGGGATATTTACAAAAATGAGCCTTATGAGAAATGCCCACGTAGCATTGTCAAAAGGGCGCAGAAATATTTACGGGAGCAAGGAATTGGTGATGTTGCCTATTTTGGACCAGAAAATGAATTTTTTGTCTTTGATTCTATCAAAATCAAAGACAATGTGAATTGTCAATATTATGAAATTGACACAGAAGAAGGCGAATGGAATCGTTCCACATCGTATGAAATCGATGGTTTTGGCAGAGGCGCAAATACAGGACATCGCCCGGGCACAAAGGGTGGCTATTTTCCTGTGCCGCCTGTCGATTCGATGATGGATTTGCGCGCCGAAATGGTGCAAGTTCTCAATCAAGTGGGGCTCGAGACTTTTGTGGTACACCATGAGGTGGCGCAAGGGCAAGGCGAAATCGGCGTCAAGTTTGGCGATATGCTCGAAGCGGCGGATAATGTGCAAAAGCTCAAGTATGTTGTCAAAATGGTTGCGCAGCTGAATGGCAAAACGGCGACTTTCATGCCAAAACCTCTTTATGGCGACAATGGCAATGGCATGCATGTGCATACAAGCATTTGGAAAGGCGGCAAGAATCTCTTCGCGGGCAATAGCTATGAAGGATTGAGCGAGCTTGCGTTGCATTATCTTGGAGGTGTGCTCAAGCATGCACGTTCTCTTGCAGCATTCACCAATGCGAGCACCAACTCTTACAAACGGCTCATTCCCGGCTTTGAAGCGCCAAGCATTTTGACGTATTCAGCGCAAAATAGAAGTGCGAGCATTAGAATCCCCTACAACAGCGGCGAAAAGGCAAAGCGCATGGAATTTCGATTCCCTGATAGCTCGGGCAATCCTTACCTCGCTTTTGCGTCCATGCTGATGGCAGGAATTGATGGAATCCAAAACAAAATGGACCCCGGCAAGCCTATGGACATCAACCTTTTTGAACTCACGCTTGATGAGATTCGCGAAAAGGGCATTAAGCAACTCCCCCATACTTTGCGCAGCGCGATTGAAGAAATGCTCGCTGATAGAGATTTTTTGAAAAAAGGTGATGTGTTTAGTGAGGAGTTTATTCAGACCTACAAAACCTACAAATTTGAAACGGAAATCTGGCCTTGGGAAGCGCGCCCGCACCCTTTTGAATTTATTACTACATATAGCTGCTAGTAACATGCGCGCTTTTAGCGCGCAAACTAAAGGATTATGATGCAAAATAGGAATTTTGACCCTTTATCATGGAAAGAGCCCCTTGGGCTTTATGACCCCAAAAATGAACATGATTCTTGTGGTATTGGCGCAATCGCTCATATCAGAGGGATTAAAAGTTATCAAATCATCACTGATGCCTTGCAGATTCTCATGCAGCTTGAACACAGAGGTGGCACAGGTGCAGAAGAAAACACAGGCGATGGCGCAGGGATTTTGATTCAGATTCCGCATAAATTTTTTAGCTCGCAAGATTTGGGTTTTGAGCTCGAAAATGAGGGCGATTATGCTGTGGCGCAGATGTTCCTTTCGCGCAATCTCGAGGCAAAGGAAGAAGCAAAGCGCATTTTTTTGGACGTTTTGCGTGAGCAAAATATCGAGTTTCTAGGTTTTCGTGCTGTGCCATTTAATGATAGCGACATCGGTCCCACAGCGCGCAATGCGATGCCGTATTTTTTGCAAGCTTTTGTGCGCCGCCCCAAACACACCGAATCTGGAATCCAATTTGAACGCGCTCTCTATCTTGCGCGCCGAATCATCGAAAAACGTGCTGCACATGTGCCTAAATTTTATATTTGCAGCTTTTCTTCGCGTACAATCGTATATAAGGGAATGCTGTTATCCACCCAATTAAGCGATTTCTATTTAGATTTTAAAGATGTCAATATGGAATCTGCCATTGCGCTTGTGCATTCACGTTTTTCAACCAATACCTTTCCAAGCTGGGAACGTGCACACCCTAACCGCTGTATGGTGCATAATGGTGAAATCAACACAATCAAAGGCAATGTGGATTCGATTACTGCACGTGAAGGGCTTTGTAAGAGTGATTATTTTGAGGATTTGAGCCAAATTTTTCCGATTATCGCAAAACCAAGCAGTGATTCGGCGATGTTTGATAATACGCTTGAGTTCTTAAGCCTCAATGGGCGCAATCTTGATGAAGCGTTTATGCTCATGGTGCCCGAGCCTTGGAGCAAAAATCCTAATATGGATTCTTTTAAACGTGCATTTTATGAATACAACTCGACACTGATGGAGCCATGGGATGGACCAGCGTCTATTATTTTTACCAATGGAATCATTATGGGTGCAAGCCTTGATAGGAATGGATTTCGTCCCTCGCGCTATTATCTAACAAAAGAAGATTGCCTCATTCTTGCGAGCGAAATTGGCACATTAAAAATCGATGAAAGCTGTATCAAGGCAAAAAAACGTTTGCAACCGGGCAAACTCTTGCTTGTTGATACAGCACGTGGGCGGCTCATCGATGATAGCGAGATTAAAGAACATTACGCCACAGCGCGCCCTTATGAACAATGGCTTAAGAATCTCATCAAACTTGAATCTGTGCCACTTGAGGGATTTAAACACAATTTTTTAAAAGATTCCGAAATCTTGCTCCTGCAGCATGTTTTTGGGTGGAGTTATGAGAATCTTATGCAGAGCATTTTGTGTATGGCACGTGATGGCAAAGAGCCACTTGCTGCAATGGGAATTGACACGTCGCTTGCTGTTTTATCCGATAAGCCCCAGTCGTTGTTCAATTATTTTAAGCAGCTTTTCGCTCAAGTAACCAACCCTCCACTTGATGCTATTCGTGAAAAAATTGTAACTTCGCAGCGCATTTATCTTGGCAGTGAGGGTAATATCTTGATGCCTAGTGCTAAAAATTGTCGACGTGTTAAGCTTGCGCAGCCCATTATCAGTAACGAAGAATTGCACAAAATTCGACATCTTCAAGGAATGGTGGTTTCTGAACTCAAACTCTTGTTTGATTGGCGGAATCAATCTTTAGAATCGGCGCTACAATCGCTTTTTGAAAATGCAGAAAATGCTATTTTAAAGGGGGCTTCGATTCTTGTTTTAAGTGATTGGGGTGTGAATGAGAAAATGTGTGCCTTGCCTTCTTTGCTCGCTGTGGCAGGGCTACATAATCACCTTGTGCGCAAGAATCTTCGTATGCATGCAAGCCTTGTGATAGAAAGCGCAGAGGTACGTGAAATTCATCATTTTGCCACATTGCTTGGTTATGGTGCAACGGCGATTAATCCTTATTTGGTCTATGAAAGTATCGCACAGCTCATACGGCAAAAAAGCCTTGAACTTGACTATGCGCAAGCGGTAGAGAATTATATCAAAGCAGCGTCTAGCGGTATTGTCAAAATCGCCTCAAAAATGGGCATTTCCACCATGCAAAGCTACAATGGTTCGCAAATTTTTGAAGCAATTGGAATCTGTTCAAAGGTGATTGATACCTATTTCACCTCGACAAGAAGCTCCATTGAGGGCATTGGACTTGAAGAAATTGCAAACGATATGTTGGCAATGCACCGAAGTGCTTTTGAATCTGCCGCCGAGCCTTTGCCGTCTTCGGGAATTCCGAGCTATCGCAGCGATAAAGAACAGCATTTGCTCGACCCAATCGCAATTTTCAAGCTCCAAGAATCTTGCAAACGTAAGGATTATGCGCTTTTTAAAGAATACAGCGCGCATGTCGATTCAAAATTTATCACCCTTCGTTCTTTAATGGAATTTGACGAAAGTGCAGCAATTAGCATTGACGAAGTGCAGAGTGCCGATTCGATTATCAAGCGGTTTAAAACCGGCGCGATGAGCTATGGCTCAATCTCGCAAGAAGCCCATGAAGCCCTTGCAATGGCGATGAATAGTATAGGCGCAAAAAGCAATAGCGGCGAAGGTGGGGAAGATTCGACACGTTATGTGCAGCAAAATAAAACAAGCGCCATCAAACAAGTTGCAAGTGGGCGATTCGGCGTGGATATTGATTATCTTATCCATGCAGATGAGATTCAAATCAAGATTGCACAAGGCGCAAAACCGGGCGAGGGTGGGCAGCTCCCGGGATTCAAAGTCTATCCATGGATTGCCAAGGCGCGCCATTCCACGCCGGGTGTCGCGCTCATTTCGCCTCCGCCTCATCATGATATTTATTCCATCGAAGACCTCGCACAGCTCATCTATGATTGCAAAAATGCCAATAGCGAAGCAAGAATCTCTGTGAAACTTGTGAGTGCTTCGGGCGTGGGTACTGTTGCTGCTGGTGTGGCAAAAGCGGGCGCAAATACGATTCTGATTAGCGGCTATGACGGAGGCACGGGCGCAAGCCCGCAAACAAGTATCGCCCATGCAGGAATGCCATGGGAACTCGGGCTTGCAGAAGCGCACCAAACGCTCATCTTAAACGGGCTGCGCGATAGAATCCGCCTTGAAACAGACGGCAAGCTACTCACTGGGCGCGACCTTGCCATTGCTGCGCTTTTGGGTGCAGAAGAATTTGGCTTTGCCACTGCGCCTCTTGTTGTGCTCGGTTGCACAATGATGCGCGTTTGCCATAAAAACACATGCCCGTTTGGAATCGCCACCCAAGATGAAGTTTTGCGCCGCCGTTTTAAGGGTAATGCGCAAGATGTTGTGCAGTTTATGTATTTTATTGCTGAAGAATTGCGCGAGTATATGGCAAAACTTGGGTTTAGAACGATTGATGCAATGATTGGACGCGTTGATAAACTCCGACAAAAGCGTCTAAGCGGACGGCGCGCAACAATCAATCTTGATAAAATCTTGACCGACCTAAGCACCTATAATAAAACGGCAGTGTGCTTTAAAGAGCATGCAGCAAATAAGTTGGAGCGCACGATTGACCATCGAATTTTGCTCCCACTATGCACAGACGCGCTCAAACGTGGCAAAAAACATATCAAGCTAAGTCTCGAAATCACAAACTTAAGCCGCACTTTTGCCACAATGCTTTCAAGCCGCATCACCAAAGATTATGGTGCAAAAGGGTTGCCAGCAGACACGATTCATATCCAAGCCATTGGCAGTGCGGGCAATAGCTTTGGTGCGTTTGTCAATCATGGAATCACGCTTGAGATTATCGGTGATGCGAATGATTATTTAGGCAAGGGTTTGAGCGGAGGCAAGATTATTGCAAGACCTTCGCCAAATGCAACATTTAGCAGCGAGGAAAATGTTATTGTGGGCAATGCGACACTTTATGGCGCAACAGCAGGCGAAGTCTATCTTGACGGAATCGCAGGTGAGCGCTTTTGTGTGCGCAACAGCGGCGCAACGGCAGTTGTGCTAGGTGTTGGAGTGCATGGTTGTGAATATATGACAGGTGGACGTGTGCTTGTGCTTGGCAGTGTGGGGGAAAATTTTGCCGCAGGAATGAGCGGCGGCTATGCGTTTGTTTTGGGGCAACATAATGTGCCCAAAATCAATCCCGAGCTTGTGCATATTAGCGCACTTAGCGAAGAGGACGAAGAAGAGCTGAAGACGCTTATTTTGGCACATATTCGCTACACAGATTCTAAAAAAGCTAAAGAGGTGTTAAGTCGCTTTGATTGCAAAGAGTTCTTTAAGATTATTCCGCGCGATTACCAAAAAGCACTTGACGCACACAAAATGTTCCAAAACCAAGAGAATGCAGAACTCAAAGCGTTTTTGAAAATCACACAAGAGCATTAAGGAGAAAAAATGGGACATCCACGAGGATTTTTAGAGATACCCAAAGAGAATCCAAAGGCATTACCACCAAAAGAACGTATAAAGAACTACCGCGAATTTTATCTCCCACTTGATAAAGCAGCGCAGCAACGACAAGGAGCGCGCTGTATGGATTGTGGCGTGGCGTTTTGCCACACAGGAATCTATGCAGCTTCGCAACGCAATTCCCTATCGCCCATAGGCGGTGGCGAAATCGGTTGCCCGCTGCACAATCTCATTCCCGAATGGAACGACCTCATCTATCGCGGGCTTTGGGAGCAAGCGTATGAGCGCCTCACGTTCACCAATCCATTTCCCGAATGGACAGGGCGAATCTGCCCCGCGCCTTGCGAAGATTCATGTGTGTGTGCGATTCATGGCGATTGCGTAACGATTAAGTCCAATGAGCTTGCAATCATTGAAAATGCCTTTGCGAGCAATCTTGTGCGCCCATTTGTGCCGCAAAAAAAGAGCAAGCATAAAATCGCGATTGTGGGCAGCGGACCCGCAGGGCTTGCGTGCGCGTGGGAGCTCAACCGCTATGGGCATCATGTCTGTGTCATGGAACGTAGCGACAGAATCGGCGGATTGTTGATGTATGGCATTCCCGATATGAAGCTCGACAAGAGCTTTGTCGACAGACGTATCAATATCATGCGTCAAAGCGGAATCGAGCTGATGCCCAACACTGACATTTGCGATAGCAGCGCGGCAGAGAAGTTGTTGGCACATTTTGATGCGGTTGTGCTTGCTGTTGGGGCGAGCAAGCCCATCGATTTGGACATCGAGGGCAGAGAGCTTTCTGGAATCATGTTTGCCGTGGATTATCTCACACGCAACACAAAGGCATTGCTTGATTCTGGCAAACCCGACACGCTTGCAAAAGACAAGCGCGTGCTTGTGATTGGCAGCGGCGATACGAGCGTGGATTGCATTGCTGTGGCGATTCGACAAGGCGCAAAGAGCATTACGCGCTTTGAACGTAGCCCCAAAAGAGCGCTAGAACGGCAGAATGACAATCCATGGCCTTTGAAAAAAGATGTTTTTACGACAGATTATGGCTTGCAAGAAGCCATTACTGTGTATGGCAAAGACCCGCGCGCATATCAAAAGCTCACAAAGGCATTTCGTGGCAAAAATGGCAAAGTGAGCCATGCAATTGCTGTGGATTTAGAATGGAGCGAAGAAAATGGCAAAAAAGTGCGCAAAGAAGTGCCACAGAGCCAAAAAGAGTATGAGGCAGATTTGGTGTTGCTTGCTATGGGGTTTAGTGGCATTGATGAAAGCGCGCGGCATGCGTTTGGAATCCACACTGATTCGCGCAATCGGATTCTTACAAACCGATTTTGCACCAATATGGAGCATGTCTATGCATGCGGAGATGCGAGGATTGGGCAAAGCCTTGTCGTTTGGGCAATCAAAGATGGCATAGACTGCGCAAAGGCAGTGCATGAACATTTGGGAATCAGGAATTGATTGCATTCACGTATGATATGTTTGGAATCCTAGCGAGGCTTTAGCCGAATCAATCGAATGTATTGAGCAACCAAGAATTGTCGATTACCACGCGTCCTAGTGGAGACTCGCAATAACGAGTTTTGGCTATTGCCTACATATTCGGAGGTGCGATTTCAATCGCACACATCAAATGAGTGCGACTAAAGTCGCACCCTCGATTCTCGCAAGTTGAGCAAGCGCTTGCCGCCAAGATGTTAGCCAGATTCCTTTGCGATTCCACAATGTTTGCCATTTTTTTCTATGATAAGGCTGACAATAACTTCTAGCTTACCTTGTCGCAGCATTGAATTTTAAGGTGCTCTACCCTAACATTTGCGCATTCAAAGGACGGGAATGGTCGAGAACAATACACTCAAAGCAATTGAGCTTGCACAAAGCACACAAGAACTCGAAGAGATTCGAGTCAAAGCCTTTGGTAAAAAGGGCAGTATTACCGAGCTTTTTGGCATGCTTAAGCAATTTGATGGTGAGACAAAAAAGCACAAAGCAAAAGAACTCAATATTCTCAAAGCCCAGATTGAGCAAGCGCTTGCTGCCAAAAAAGAATTTTTGCATTCACAAGAATTGGCACAAAAGCTTGTTCAAGAAAAATTGGATTTATCATTGTTTAGCGCCCCTTTGCGAGGTGCAAGCCACCCTGTCATGCTTACAATGGAACGTGTCGTTGCCTATTTTACGGCGCTCAATTTTACCTTTTGCAGTGGTCCTTTGGTGGAGGACGATTTCCACAATTTCCAGGCGCTGAATATTTCCGAGCACCATCCTGCACGCGACATGCATGATACATTTTATTTTCGTGATGGCGCATTGTTGCGCACGCATACATCGCCTGTGCAGATTCGCACAATGGAATCTACCAAACCGCCTATTCGCATTATTGCTCCGGGTGCTGTTTTTCGCTGTGATTATGATATTACGCATACTCCAATGTTTCATCAGGTAGAGGGTTTGGTTGTCGATTCTGAAGACAAAATTTCGTTTGCACATTTAAAATATATTTTACAAGATTTTTTGCAGTATATGTTTAAAGATGTGCGCGTGCGATTCCGTTCGAGCTTTTTCCCTTTCACCGAGCCAAGTGCTGAAGTGGATATTAGCTGTATTTTTTGCAAAGGCGATGGCTGTCGTATTTGTTCGCATACAGGTTGGCTTGAGGTGCTTGGTTGCGGGATTGTTGATGAGAATGTATTCAAGGCTGTGTGCTATGAGAATGTGAGCGGGTATGCTTTTGGACTCGGGATTGAACGATTTGCAATGTTGCTTTATGGCGTGAACGATTTGCGCGCATTTTTTGAAAACGATTTGCGCGTTTTGGAGCAGTTTGCATGATTTTTACCCGCCATTCTTTGCGACCTTTTGTTGGGATTGATTCGATTGCTTCTCATGAGCTCATCGAGCGTCTTGGCGGCATTGGACTTGAGGTTGAGAGTTTTACACAAAACATCGCTCCACACAACGTCGTTGTGGGGCGCGTGCTCGAGGTGCGGCAGCACCCAAATGCCGACAAACTCCGCGTTTGTCAAGTTGATGTAGGCGAGAAAGCATTGCAGATTGTCTGCGGTGCACGCAATGTCGCTGCGGGGCAGGTTGTACCTGTTGCACTTGTTGGCGCTGTGGTGAATGGCAAGACGATTGCCAAAACGGCGCTTCGAGGCATTGAGAGTGAGGGTATGATTTGTTCATCAACCGAGCTTGGGTTTCCAAAAGTCAATGACGGAATCCTCGTTCTCGACCTCTCTGTGGGCGAGCTCCATCTTGGCACGGAGCTTTGTTCCTATCCACTCTTTAACGATGAGGTGTTTGAAATCAGTATCACCCCCAATCGTGGCGATTGTTTGTGCTTGTTTGGAATCGCACGTGAAATTGCTGTTGCATTTTCGCTTGAGCTCAAAGAGACTTTGCGCGAAATGTCTCAAAGCGACCATCTCATTGGCATTGGGCGGCTTTTGCAGCTACGAACGGAACGTAATCTTAGCTCTTCGTTGCTTTATACAATGATTCAATGCGAATATGTGCAGCTGCCCTTGTCTTTTGCATTGATTCTTGCACGCAATGAAATGCTACATGACAATGCGCTTATCAATCTAACTCGTTATGCGACACTCGTTACGGGCACGATTTTTTCACTCTATTCTGCTTCTGTTTGCGGCGATGACCGCAAAGTCGAGCTACATGTCCGCACAGACAATCTCGGACTTGATAGTGTGTTTGCCCAAAACAAGCTACTTTCACGCATTGGAATCTACCAAATGCCTGATACATTACCTTCGCAAGACAAGGGGCTTTGGATTCTTGAGGCGAGCTATATCCCTCCCACGAACGTGATTGCCCAATATGTCGAGGCAAGCAAGAAGATGAGCAAGGAACTCTTCGAGAAAGAATGCCCAAAAGATGCACAGCTCTACTATCGCAGTAGTCGTGGCAGCAACCCACAATTGCTTGAAAACACGCAATTTTTTATCCATCTCTTGCAGCAAGTTGGCGTTACGGTGTATTCGGGCAGCCATGAGTTTATTCAAACACCCAGTGCTCCAACTATTAGCATCAATATCAACCAAACCAACCAAATCATTGGTACAGATGTCTCTGTCGTGCAGATTGTGAATGTATTGCGCAAGCTCGGATTCAGCGTTGAAGTCGCGAGTGATGAGCAGTTTTTAGCGCTCAAAGCGCCCATTTTTCGGCATGATATTGTTAACAAGCAAGACGTTGCTGAAGAGATTTTGCGCATCTATGGAATCGATAGAATTGCTACCGTTCCCTTGCGGCTTCATGAGCAACGTTCACTAGGTGAGCATTATTTCAAATACCATTTTGCACGTACGCTCGCTGCACGTGCGCGTAGTGTTGGCTTTAGCGAAACAATCCATTTCATATTCAACCAATCCTCGCGTTTACGTGATCTCGGCTTTACTTCGCTTTCTCCTATGCAAGATTTGCAAAATCCCATTACCGAAGAACTCAATACTTTGCGTCCAACTCTTTTGTTGTCTTTGCTTGATACTATGCTGTTTAATCTTCGTAATGGCAAAAAGGCAGTCAATCTATTCGAGATTGGTTCTGTTTTTGATGCGCAGCGCAATGAACGTGTTTGTATGGCATTTGTGAGTAATGCTATCATGCGTGAGGCTCGCTATCCAGCGAGCAAAGATAATGTTTATACTATTTATGGCTTTGCCGAGGCTCTTAGTCAAGTGATTGGTGCGTTTAGCCTTGAGATGCTCAAGGACACATCTGTGCAGCTTTTCCACCCTGCACAGAGTGCACATATCATTCAAAATGGCGCAATCATCGGCACGCTCGCCACTTTACACCCCGCACTGAATGCACGATTTGAGACTGATATTGCTTTCGTTGCCGAGATTGAACTCTCACTCTTGCAGCAGTCATCACCGCATTTTGTGCCTTTTTCAAAAATGCAAAAAAGCCAGCGCGATTTGAGTGTGCTCATTAGCGATAGTATTCCGTTTGTCGCAATTCGCAATGCGATTAAGGCATTGGCAATCGCTGAAATTCGCGAGCTCTATCCGCTCGATATTTATCGCGATAACAAAATGCCACAAAATCAACAAAGCCTCACAATTCGCCTGATTCTCCAAAGCGAGGACAAGAATCTCGATGAGCTTGGAATCAACGACATCATGCAAAAGGTTTTGCAGGTTTTGCAGCAACAATTTGGAGCAGTGTTGCGATGAGTGTGGTTCGTCTTTTGCCGCGTCAGCCTGTGCAGGGCGAGATTGTCGATATTGCCACCGACAAGTCGATGTCTCATCGTGCAGCGATTCTCTCGCTTTTGTGCTCCAAACCCTCGCGTGTGCGTGGATTCTTGCGTGCCGAAGACACACTCCATACGTTGCAAATCGCTAAGAATCTCGGACTTAGTGTGCAAGAAAACGATGATGAGTTGATTCTCACGCCGCCCAAAGCGCTTGTCGAGCCCGCCTGTGTACTCGATTGTGGCAATGCAGGAACGGCGATGCGCCTCTTTTGCGGGCTTTTGGCAGGAGTGCAGGGCAGCTTTTTTGTGCTCGATGGCGATTGCTATTTGCGGGCTCGCCCAATGCAGCGCGTGATTGCGCCACTTAGTCAAATGGGTGCACAGATTTGGGGGCGCAAGGGAGATTCTCTTGCCCCTCTTGCTGTGCGAGGTGGCGCTTTGCAAGCAACAAGCTATCGCTCCCCTGTTGCGTCTGCACAAGTTAAAAGTGCCTTTGTGCTAGCAGCACTGCGCGCAAATGGCGAATGTGAGTTTGTCGAGCCAGAGCCAAGCCGCGACCATACCGAAAGAATGTTGCAAGCAATGGGCGCAACGTTTTCATGCGATAAGGGCATATTGCGCATTGTTCCGCTAGAATCTCCTCTTGAGCCGCTTGATATTATGATTCCAAGCGACCCCTCAAGCGCATTTTTCTTTGCAGTCGCTGCGGCGATTGTTCCAGATTCAGAGATTGTTTTGCGCAATGTGTTGCTAAACCCCACGCGAATTGAGGCATATCAGGTGTTGCGCAAAATGGGTGCGCAGATAACATTCAACAAAATTCCAAACGCGTATGACGATGTGGGCGATATTTGCGTGCGTTATGGCGGGCAGCTCGCCGCGACAGACGTGAGCGAAAGAATCGCGTGGCTGATTGATGAGATTCCCGCTCTTGCTGTGGCGATGGCGTGCGCAAAAGGCAGAAGCAGGCTCACGGGCGCGAAAGAATTGCGCGTCAAAGAAACCGACAGAATCGCCGCTGTGGCGACAAACCTCCGCGCATGTGGAATCTCCGTGCGCGAGCTCCCTGACGGATTTGAGATTGATGGCGGCGATGTGCAAGCCGCCACATGCGATAGCTTCGGTGACCATAGAATCGCGATGAGCTTTGCGATTCTTGGCTTGCTTGTGCCGATGACCATTACCGATAGTGGTGCAATGGCGGTGAGTTTTCCGACATTTTTGAATCTCTTGAGCCGTTTTGGCATGATTGAGGAATCGTAATGGAAGTGCGGCAGGCAAAGAGTTTGGGCTTTTGTTTTGGCGTGAAACGTGCGATTCGGCTCGCGCAAAAAAAGCCGGGCGGAATCACACTTGGCTCGCTCATTCACAACCCCAAAGAGATTGGACGCCTGCGCAATGATTATGGCGTGAGCGTGTGCGAGAGTGTTGAGGAGATTCCGCATGATTCCGAGGTGATTATCCGCACACATGGAATCCCTAAAGAAGATTTGAAAAATTTACGTTTCAAGACAAAAGCCATCACAGATGCGACTTGTCCTTTTGTAACCAAGCCCCAGCAAATCTGCGAGCAGATGAGCAAAGAGGGCTATCAGGTGATAATCTTTGGCGATGCCGAACACCCAGAAGTCAAGGGAGTTGTGAGCTATTCGCTCACACCCGCGCTTGTCGTGCAAGGAATCGATGCCCTGTCGCAGCATGACATCAAAGACCGCGTGGCGCTTGTTTCACAGACGACAAAGAAAATCAGCGGATTTTTAGAGATTGCCGATTATCTCGTGCGCCGCTGTGTCGAAGTACGAGTCTTCAACACAATCTGCAATGCGACTTCAGACAATCAAGAAGCAGCGCGTGAGTTGAGTTGTGAAGTCGATATTATGATTGTCGTAGGTGGCAAAAATTCATCGAACACAAAACAGCTCCTCTCGATTTGCAAGGAACATTGTCGCGATAGTTATTTGATTGAAGACGAGAGCGAGCTTGAAATACAATGGTTTAAGAATAAACAAATCTGTGGTGTGAGTGCGGGTGCGTCGACACCAGATTGGATTATTAACAATGTCGTAAATCAAATTAAAGCAATCGATACGTAAGTGATTTTTGCTATAATAGTTATCGATATGCCGTGTGGATTTGGTTTTAACTTTATGGAGAAAGGTTTTTAAGAATGGTTGAGAGTGGGCAAAATAATTCTCATACTGAAGAAGATAATGAGTTCGTGTCTTGGTTTGAAGGTGATGCAAAACAAAGTGAAGGTGGTCGACTCACAAAGGGTAAGATTATCAGCATCAATGAAAATGAAGGCTTTGTGTTTGTTGATGTGAATGAGAAAAATGAAGGCAGAATCCGCATTGAGGAAATCACCGATGCGGAAGGCAGGCTTTTGTTTAAAAAGGGCGATGAACTTGATGTGGTTGTCATTAATGAGAATGGCGAACGTCCGATTGTCTCACACAAAAAGGCGCTGAAGCGGCAAAAGATTCAGAAAAAAATCGAGGAGCTAGGAAGCGATTATAAAGATATGATTGTTGAGGCAAAAATCGCTCATGGCAACAAAGGGGGATACACGCTCGAAGATGCGGACGGCGTGGAATATTTTATGCCCCGCAAAGTTGCTGCCCTAAAAGAAGGTAGCTCGCACACCAACAAGCGAATCAAAGTTTGCATTATCAATATCAAACCAGAAGAATATACGATTATCGTTTCACGTAAGCGGTTTTTTGATATTGATACCAAAAACAAACAAGAAAAAGCACAGCGGCTGCTTGATGCAACCGAGCCATTGCGCGGGATTATCAAAAATGTTACGGCATTTGGTATGTTTGTTGATGTCGATGGAATCGAAGGGCTCATTCACTACACCGAGATTAGCTATAAAGGGCATATTAACCCTGCTAAGAATTTCAAAGAAGGGCAAGAAGTTTTTGTCAAGGCGATTGGCTATGATAAAGACAAAAAGCGCATTTCTTTTTCGATTAAAGCCACAACCGAAGATCCATGGGTTGAAATCGAAAATGAGCTCGAAGTGGGCGATGCGATTAGCGTTGTGGTGAGTAATGTCGAATCGTATGGCGCATTTGTCGATTTGGGCAATGATATTGAAGGATTTTTGCATGTCTCCGAGATTTCGTGGGATAAAAATATCAAGCACCCCAATCAATATCTCAAAACCGGGCAGGAAATCGTTGTTGAGGTGATTGAGATTGACACCAAAGGGCGCAAATTGCGCGTTTCGCAAAAGAATCTCATCGAGAAGCCGTTTGCTCGTTTTTGCAAAACACACAAAGAGGGCGATGTTTTAAAAGGCAAAGTTGCAACGCTCACAGATTTTGGCGCGTTTGTGAAACTCGGTGAAATCGATGGTTTGCTGCATAACGAAGATGCATTTTGGGATAAAAACCTCACATGTAAAAACAGCTTTAAAGAAGGTGATGAGATTGAAGTCAAGATTATCCGCATTGACTTTCAAAAAGAGCGCGTTTCACTAAGTCGCAAAAGCCTCACAAACTCTCCTGTGGGTGATTTTAGCAAAACACATGGAATTGATGATATTATTACGGGGACGATTCGAGACATCAAAGATTTTGGCGTGTTTATCAATATCCAAGAAGGCATTGATGCGCTCATTCGCACTGCCGACCTTGCCCCGCTCAACAAAGACGAGCTACAAATCGGCGACACGATTGAGGGCGCAATTTCGATGATTGATAAGGCGAACAACAAGATTCGCGTTTCTGTGCGCAGGCTCGAGAAAATCAAAGAACGTGAGAGTCTCAAGGAGTTTGGTTCAAACGAAAAAATCACGTTAGGTGATGTGATTCGCGATAAAACCTAAAGGAGTATTGCATGCGTTTTGTCATTGCCGCTGTGGGGCTGATTGCCGTTGTGATTATAGGTGTCGTTACCTTTAGCTATCTCAAACTCTCGGCATTTGAGGACAAAGCCGCTGTGGCGCATAGCGGGGTTGCCATTTTCAATGACCGCAGCAACGGAATCCGCAATGACAATCAATCCATTCTTGATGAAACAGGTTGGGCAAAGGACTTTGTTGCGAGCACACAAAGTAGCTATGCCTATCCTGCATTGGAGCTCGACATCAACTTTGACCTGCAAGCCCCCGAGAAAACATACAAACAATTTCGTGTGATTGTGGAGCCGCTTGATTCCTACAAATTCTTTTGCTTGCACCAAGTGTTGAGCAGCAATGGCATGAATTATGCCTATTACAAAAGCGGCAATCAATTGCAGCTTATGGTGAGCGCCAAAAGTGAGGAATTTTTGAATCAAGTGCTTTCGCAGCTCAATCGTTACGAAATCAAATACCAAATCGATAAAAGTTAAAGGATTGCTATGCCATACAAAATCGTTGTTTGCGACCATATCCACGAGAGTGGGCTAGAGATTCTCCGCAAAAATAAAGAAATCGAGCTGCTGAATGCTGCCAAGCACCCCAAAGACAAGCTCGGCGAGGTTTTGCATGATGCCGATGTTGCGATTACGCGGAGTTCGACTGATGTCGATGCTGCTTTTTTAGACGTTGCGCCCAAATTGAGCGCGATTGTGCGCGCTGGCGTGGGGGTTGATAATGTCGATATTGACGCATGTAGCAAAAAAGGCATTGTGGTGATGAATGTCCCAACTGCAAACACCATTGCTGCTGTGGAGCTCACAATGGCACACATGCTTAATGCTGTGCGGCAGTTTCCGGGCGCAAACCATCAGCTCAAGGAGCAGCGGATATGGAAGCGCGAAGATTGGTATGGCACAGAACTTAAAGACAAGACTCTTGGAATCATCGGCTTTGGAAATATCGGTAGCCGCGTGGGTGTACGTGCGAAAGCGTTTGAGCTCAATGTCATCACTTATGACCCCTACATCAAGCCAACAAAGGCAACAGATTTGGGAATTACCTATACGACAAACTTTGATGACATTCTCGCATGCGACATTATCACGATTCATACGCCCAAAAATCGCGAGACTATCAATATGATTAACAAAGAGCATTTTCCGAAGATGAAGAACGGCGTGATTCTCATCAACTGCGCGCGCGGCGGGCTGTATAACGAAGAAGCGCTGATTGAGGGGCTGAAAAGCAAAAAAATCCGCTTCGCCTCCATCGACGTGTTCAGCAAAGAGCCCGCAACGAGCAACCCGCTGCTTGATTTGCCCAATGTCTATGTAACGCCGCACATCGGCGCAAATACGCTCGAATCGCAGGAAAAAATCGCGATTGAGGCGGCAGAAGCAGCGATTCAAGCCGCGCGCCGTTGCAGCTATCCCAACGCGCTCAACCTGCCGATTAAAGAGAGCGAGCTGCCCCCGTTTCTCAAGCCCTATTTGGAGCTCATTCAAAAAATGGGATTTTTGGCAACGCAAATCAACAAATGCCCGTTGCGCACGATTGATTTGACGCTCGAAGGCGAGGTTGCGCGCTATGGCGATTCACTCTTGGCTTCGCTGCTCGTTGGTGCTTTGAGTGAATCGCTTGGCGAAAAGATTAATTATGTCAATGCGCCGCATATCGCGCTTGAACGTGGGATTAAGCACAATATCCACACGAGAGACAGAAGCACCTATACGAATAAAATCACGCTCAAAGTGAGCGGTGAAAGCAGCAATATCACACTTGCAGGCACGGTGTTTGACGAAAATGTCTTGCGCATTGTCTCTGTGAATGGATTTGGTTTGGATATTACCCCAGCAGGGCGCATGATTTTCTTCAAAAATACTGATGTTCCGGGCGTGATTCGCGATATTGGGACAATTTTGGCAAACCATGCGATTAACATCGCCGATTTTCGGCTTGGGCGCAATAACCACAACGAGGCGCTTGCCGTAATTTTGGTCGATGATGATGTCGACAGCGATACGCTCGCCGAGCTTCGAGCGATTCCTGCTTGCCTCTCGGTTGGTTATGCTGTGATTTAACGTTCTTTGCGCTCCTCGCCCACGGGGAGCTGGCTGGCATAATCCTCAACCATATAAATCGGCGTGAGAAGCAGATTCTCCGAATGCACGGGTGTGAGCGCTGTGCTTGCCACAAATGTTGTCGCGTCTATCACGCCAAGCAGTAAACGTTTGCTATAATCTTTGTCATGCCGTGTTTGCCGCTGCACAAAGCGTCTTTGTTCTTTTTTTGTTTCCTTATATTCTATAAAAGCTTGCGGGTCATTGCTTGTATTTCCCTCTTTGTAGGCTTCCCATAGAGAATTGAAAAATTCAGGATTGCCTGAATTGGTTACGCTGCATCCCCCAACCAAAATAGCAGCAATACACAAACACCATTTTATAGATTTCATGTGCGATTCCTAGATTCGTGATTCATGAATCTGGGGCTTTTGCTCGGAATTTCCTTTTTGTTTTTGCGGGGTAGGGCGCTTAAATTCCTGCCATTCTTCTTTGATTTGGTCGCATTCATCTTGGTCTGCACATGAATCGATGGCTTTGCGATAGAACGATTCGGATTGCGATTTGCCACGTTTTTCGTTTGTGAGCTCTTTGGCAAGCTGCAAGCATTCTTTGCTATCTCCGAGATTGCAGAGTCGCTCACGTGTTTGACGCGCAACATTTGGTGCGATGTTGTAGATGTCTGCAAGCATCGCTTTGCAAGATTCGAGTTTGCCTAGTGCGCATGCGCGTTCAAAGTGGGCGAAAGCAGAGTTGAACTCGTCTTTTTCGCTCAAGGCGAGCCCAAGGATATGGCATGACGTTTTGTCTTTTTCTTTGCATGCTTTGTCCAAAAAGGGAATCGCGCGTTCACGTTCGTCTTGGTGGAAATAGAATGCACCTGCAAACGCATAAAACTTTGCTCCATCGCAGTGTGCGTTTGCATTCTTGCATGCAAAACGTAGATAGCTTGTCGCCTTGCGCCCGCTGTGTTGCAGTGCGAGCTCTTCGCATGCGCTCACTTGCCCCATTCTACATGCTTTGTCAGTGTATTCCTCGTAGAGTTCTTGCGCTTGCTGTTTGCTAAGTTGTGGCGAATCGTATTGTGCAACAAGCAGGCACGTTCGCGCGTCATTCTCACAGCCCTCGATAAGGAGATCTAACGCCCTCTCATGGTCAATTTTGATTCCCATTCCTTCTTGGTAAAGCCGCGCTGCTTGTTCGCAGCTTTTGGCAAAACCCGCATGGCATGAACGTTCAAAATAATGGACAGCGACATCATAGGCTTCATAACTCAAGGCGCGAATACCCTTTTCAAATAAGGTGATTTTATCCTCTTTGTCCGAACATGCAACAAGCACAAATACAGCAAACAAGCACAAAAATGCGCGCATACTCCCCCCTTAAGACTTTGAGAGATATGGTAGCTAAAAAAATACAATATAGAGTTAATTGTCTGATTGAATGGTAAGGAGAATCTGTGCCACAGCTCGTGGCACAGCAAATGAGCTAGAACATTCTTTTGAACGCTTCGGCGTCAAATTCTTCAAAATTGTATTCTTGCCCATTAATCGGCACATTAGGCGTGGCTTCAGGAGAGGTGATTGCCTCGCTGACTTTGCCAAGTGTGCTGCTAATCTCATCGCGCGTTTTAGCGATGTATTCTCCCCTTTGTTCTGCTGGCAGCGAAGCAGGGTTTTGGAGTGTGAGCGAGAAATCGTTTTTGCCAATCGAAACGATGAGGTTTTTGTCAAACAACGTATTTCCAAGAAATTTGCTATTTGCAGCGAGCTCACGCACTTGCTCTTCGCCTGCGCCTTCAGAGATGGCTTTGTCGATTTTTTTGAGAGTCGAGCTCGCGGTTTGGAGCGCGCCGATGTACTCGTTTGCGCCTTTTGCCGTTTTTGCGAATGCGAGAATCTCAAAATTGGGGTGAGCAGGCTCGACAGTGTCTTGTTTTGCGCTGATAACACCATTGCTTTGTTGTGCATTGGGTGTGGGTGAAACAGGGGCAGATGAAAGTTGTGAAAAGCCCTCAAGACGACTTTTGAGCGATGCGAGTGTGAGACCCGAATTGTTAACTTCTGAAACCATAGAAGAATCCTCCGTGAAATTTTGAATATCACAAAATAACAAGCAAATAGTGTTCCATTTTGCGATTGCAAAAGCGCGCCAACTATTGCAAGATTCCATAGCTGCAAATGCGGCTTCAGAATGACAATTTGACGTCATTGCGAGCGAATGTAACGAGCGTGGCAATCAACGAGCAAAAAATCCCAACACGTTTGATGACTTGGGGCAAATCCTCGCAACAAACCTCGCCTACCTCCTCCCCGCCTCAAAAAACACATCTAATGGCATTGTGAGCGGGAGCTGTTCGGGCGCAATTCCCTTTGGTGTCGTCAAAATGAGCGCATAGCCTCCTTTGTGGTCTTTGTCCCAAACACTATAAAATTCATTCTTTAACGAGAGATATTCGCCATGGCTTGGGTCAAAGACGCGGATATAATCGCCCGCATAGTTGATAATCACAACAAAATGAGGAAATCGTGGGTCGTCTTCAATCTTAACCAATAATGGAATCTGGATTTTTTCGAGCGCCTCTCTATCCATTTGATAGCTCGCGCTTTTATATCCCATTTTTTGTGCAGCCTTTTGCAATTCTAAAAAGCTCACCATATCTGTGTTGATGTTTCCCTTAGAATCTTTGGTGAAGTATTCTAAAACTTCAAGCTCATCGACTCGTTTGAAATCAATCAACCGAATAAGCGTTGCAAGCGAAGCAGCGCCACATGATTCTTCATAGCTTTGGCGCACAAGATTTTGGTTGCGCAATTCTTGAAAGGACTTCACAGCAAAATCAGCAAACAGAGGCAGAAAACAAAGAGAGAGAAGAAAGAATCTTAGAACTTTTTCCAAAAGCTTATTCCAAACACAGAATCAGGAGCAGAGCTCGAGCCCCCAGCCATTCCCGAGATAGAAAAAGCCGAAGTGGAGTTAAGACTATATGTCATACCCAAAGACAAAGTTGGGATAGAGCGCCAGCCAGTGGATTGATAGCCATCAATCTTTTGTGGCGTTTGGATTCGTTGTTCTAGCCCCACATCAAAAGAAAATTTGGGGCTAAGAATGAGCGATGCATCAGCGCCAACACCGATTCCATTGCCATACATAATCTTGCCCGTATGAAACTTGCGCTGCTTGTTGTGGTCAAAAGAGGCATAGACAGAATAGACAATCGGGTCGCTATAACTCCGTAAAGAAGCCTTGAATGATTGCGAATGCACATAGAAATTCTGTTTCTCATCAAGAAGCTTCTCACGTTCAATGAGGGATGTTTGCACGGTGATTTGCGGCACAAAGTCAAAGACTTTGGGAGCAGTGTACATTAATCCAATCCACCATGAATTGAATGAAAAAAGATTATTGCCCGTATAGCCAAAGGTGTTGAAATCAAACACTTCCTCGCGCCGATAGCTCCCACCAACAGAAGTGAGAATGTCCAAATCTTTAATCAACGTATACATCAAAGTCTGCCGCAAAGACAAAACCTTTGTGTCTTCAATAGCATAATCTGCACCTTCAACACTGACATTGGGATAGACTCGATAACTATTGGGATTGCCTGTGCTTAAGAACGAAAGGCTCGTAATGCTCCGAATGCCTGATTGCTGTTTGAACAACGAATCCACACCGATTAAATCAGAGGCACAAAGAAAGCCAGCGCAACAAAGAAACAGAAGCTTTTTCATGCATTTGCCACGCTTTCTGTTACTGGTAATTTCTCGCCCATTTTCTTTGATAGCACTTGTTGTAAAAGCGAATCTCCTGCTTGGGAATTATATTTTTTCTCCAAACTTTCTTTGATATTGTCATTATTGTAACGAATCGATGTATCTCCTGTAAGCTCAAAAAGTGTCTGTGTATTATCCACTGCTCCAAGTCGAGAAACAAGACTTTCAGCATAAGCACCTATTGCATTCTTAAGTGTTTGCGCTGTTTTCAATTGTTCCATATCTGTGCCCAAAAGCTCAAATGCCTTGTGGTCTGTATAATTCAAAATAACATTGAGTGCATCCATAAGCTCTTGCTTTTGGTCTTCGGGCAAAAGTGCAGCAAGATTCATGCTAAACTCTGCAAGCATTCCTGTTTCATATTGAACAAAACGTTCAAACGAGTCAATATCTTGTTCAACTCCCCATAAAATACTTTCAGAATTTTTTGGATTCATTAAAGCAGCCAATTCTTGAATCTCACTCATTGCTGCTTGCTTGCCTTTTTGTAAGGCTTCAGGCAAGCTTTGAAGCTTTGCTTTGAGGAAAAGCAATTGATTTGTTTCTGTCGAATCTGGGTCATTTTGATAGGCAGCAACAAGATATTTATCAAGCAAGGACTCAATTTTAGTCAAGCTATTTTGCATGTCAGAATATGTATAACCTTGGTCTTCTTTTTTATCCAAAGCCTCTGGGAATGTCGCATTTTCTCCATTATACGCATAAGGGTTTGCGCCAGCTACATTGGTTACAAATGGACGAAAGCGTGCATTTTCACGTTCATCTTCTCGTGACGTATAAAATCGGGATTTATCTGATATATCATTTGCAGAATATAAGAAACCATTACCTTGATAATTTCCTGTGGTACGAATATTCTTAATTATCTGACCTGAAGCTTCAAGTTCTTTTGAAAACTGAAGCTCCTTGTCTGCTTTAGAAATAGAATACTCATAATCGCCAATCATATAGCTCACATTCATATCTGTTGTATTTGTAGCTGAAGAATACCATACAATCTGATATGCACCAATATTGTTGAACATTGTTTGCGACAAATCATTGATTTTTTGGGCAAGTCTTTGTGGAATCGCCGATATTTGCTGCGCCTGAATTGTGCTTGCAGTTGCTTGTTCTGCTGCTATTACTCGTGTTGTAAATTCCACCTTTTCTGTTGGTTCAGTTTTGGCAAATTGACTTGTCCAATATTGTGAAGAAATACTATTATTGACGGTCATGTGTTTTCCTTATTTGCTTATTATCTACCGTAACGTGCTCTATCTTGTCCAAAGCGTGTATTATAATACGAGCTCACAAATTGCAGCATACGATTTGCGAACGGAGTATTAACTCTTCTTTCGTCAAGGTCAACAATCTGCTTCGTAACCGTATTGGTTCTATAATTAACACCTATATGAAAAAAGAGCTGACCATAAGTACTTGATAGTAGCGCAAACTCATAAAAGTCTTCATGGCTTTCACCTCTACCTATGTTAAGTCTTTGCCCATTTACCTCAGATGCTGTTAACAGTATTGGATAATATGCCGAGACATCATAGCCCCTATAACCTGATGGCATAATGAAGCCAGTTCCACTGAAATAAGCTAACCCGCCAACAATACTCCCTGCCTCATCATCTGCAAGCTTGCGGAAGCCTTGCATTGAATCGCTCAATGCGCCTCTTGAAGCAATAGCAAGGACATCTTCGTCCATTGCTTGTTCTGAATCGCTGATGGCGTTTGTGCCAATGCGATTGCGGTTATTGCGCTGATAAGCCCTAGTTTGAGAATGTTTTTCATTCTGCTCTCTTTGTATCAGAATATCTCCACTCATAACAAGAAAATCCTTAAAAAATTCTTTAAAATTTAGGATTTTTCGTCTTTGTGTCTCTGCAAGTTTTCAAGCAAATAGTGTTCCGCTTTTGGGTTTCTTTTGTCATGTTGAGTATGAGCGAACATCTCTTTAGATTCTTATCATTTGAGATTCTTCACTCGCTTACGCGAGTTCAGAATGACAAAAAACAAAGGCTGTTTCTCGTCATACGAAGCCGAAACAATCCACCGTGTGTCGCCCCGCACTGTTGATTGCCGCGCTCGCTACATTCGCTCGCAATGACAAGATGTTTCGCTTCGCTCAACATGACAATCCACCCCCTGCCCCCCTCCGCAAGGGAGAGGGAATGTTTGACATGGAACATCGGAGGTGCGACTTTAGTCGCACACATAAAATTATAATGAGTGCGGTTAAAACCGCACCTCCAATATTTCGCTTGTCATGTTGAGGCGAAGCCGAAACATCTCATGTGTTTTGACAACCCGAGATTCTTCAGTCTAAAGGCTTCAGAATGACAAATGTTAGATTTTTTTAATGACAAATCATTAGATTTGTTTTGAGATTCTCAATGTGGTTATTTTCTAGTGAGCAATACGAGCGAAGCAATCAACGAGCAAAGAATCCCCCATTTGTCATGTTGAGCGAAGCGAAACATCTCAATATTGGGAATCTCACAAGATTCTCACTATCCGCCATTGCGAGAAGCGATAGCCTTGTGGCAATCAAACATGGTACATAACACAGAATCGTGGATTGCTTCGGGCGAGCCCTCGCAATGACGCAAGCAGAATCGGAGGTGCGATTTCAATCGCACATCATTATTCTATGTGTGCGCTCAATTCCGCACCTCCATTGTCATGTTGAGCGTTAGCGAAACATCTCCATCGTAATAAAACGGAACAAAAGTTGCTTGAGTGTTGGTAGAGACACAAAGACGAAAAATCCTAAATTTTAAAGAATTTTTTAAGGATTTTCTTGTTATGAGTGGAGATATTCTGATACAAAGAGAGCAGAATGAAAAACATTCTCAAACTAGGGCTTATCAGCGCAATAACCGCAATCGCATTGGCACAAACGCCATCAGCGATTCAGAACAAGCAATGGACGAAGATGTCCTTGCTATTGCTTCAAGAGGCGCATTGAGCGATTCAATGCAAGGCTTCCGCAAGCTTGCAGATGATGAGGCAAGTCAGGTTATGGGTGGGATAGATGTTTCAAATATTTTTCACAGACATAGGTTATCGGATAATTTTGGTAATCCACAACGTCTTATGTATTACCAAGAAATTATCTTTTCGCCCGGTGAAGAAGGGTCTGGTTATGCTACTCTTAATGGTGTAACAAGCAAAAGGATTCATGCAGAATTTAGCGCAGAAAATCGCCCAATCAATGGAGCAACGCTTCACTTTAAGATTGTCAAGTTTGCAAATTCGGCAGAAAGTGTGAGTATCGTCAAGTTTAATCCTATTACTAAACAGGAATATAGTGTTTATCAGGGTTCAAATATGATACAAGCTCTTGGACAAAGTCTTTTTTCTAGGGTTTTGAATGACGGTCAGGGTCGTGGTTATATCCCTGAAAGACAACGGTTTTTTGGTAGATAAGGAAAATTCATGATAAGTACTCTCCAAGTCCAATATACAAATTCTAATCGTCAAAGTTGGTCTGTAAATTATGATGGCAGCAAAACCACAGGGAATGTGCAAAATTTTCAGGACAAACTTGTGCGGAATCAGAAAAACGACAAAGACAATTCGCAGGATATTCGCGAACTTGTTGCCGTAATGAAAGATAATGAGAGGGCAAAGTTTGATAACCATAATGCTAGCTTATTTGGTCAAATTAGCCTTGATGAGTGGCACAAAAACTTTCTTGATTTGCAGCAAGTGCATTCGGAACGCTACAAAGATGGTATGTCATATTTGACAGATTCGATTCGAGAACGTGCATTGGATTTTGGCGGTACACTGCAACTCAATGGAACAAGCCTTGATACAATGGAGTGGGATGCAATTGGAGCACAAAATCTTGTCAAATCTGAACTCAAAAGTAGGGGTTTTAAGAAAGGTGTTTCAGAATCTACTTACCAAGAAAGCATGAATGTTCTTACAAAAATGCTCGATAAGGTTTTGGGTGAAGAATATGCCAAAGATTCTCAATCATCGATTACCAATGCGCTTTTGGTTCTTCGGGCAGAACTTGAGCTTTCGCCCGAAAAATGGGAAAAAATTCAACAACAAGCGGCAGAATCTGCGCAAGAAACGTTGACCGATGCGCTCAATCCAAATGCGAACCTAGAGGAAATTGATAGAAAACTCAATAATATTCATCAAATGTTGAGTTATAGTGCTGGAACAGAAGTTATAGCACCTATTCATAAAATGGTAGAATTTTTGTATCAATATCTTTCTCCAAATGAACAGCAAGAAATATTAGATGCTCTAAATCATATTGATTCCTATCTCGAAGAAAATGTCTCTAATGCGATTACATTGCCTAATAACCCACAAATGCAACTTAAGATTCAAAATGCAGAGTTCCAAGACAACCTCATCTCCCGCTTTTCAGCCATAGACAACACAGAGATTCTCTTGAATCTCTCCCAAGATTCTATGCAAACCAACACCAAAGAATCCAAAACCTATGAAAACTTGATTGACAGAATCCGCTCCAAGCTCAAAGGAAATGATGATTCGATTCTGCAACAAGTCATGAGCAAAATCACAAATGGTGTCAAGACAGCGGGAGCAAGCGGAATTGCGGAGGGCGCATGAAAACACTAAAACGTCATTGCGAGCGTCCGTTAGGACGGTGGCAATCCACCGTGTCATTAACATAGATATTCGCGCAGACGCACGGGCTATTTTGTCACGTATCTGTGGGCTCATTCTTGCAAAATCTCGTAAGAATCTCCATTGTCTGTGCGGCGTTTTTGTCGATTCCAAATTCAAGCGAACGTGCATAATTCTCTTCTTGCACATGTTGTAGCAACGCTGAATCAGATAAAAGCGCGTCAATCTCGCCAACAATGGTAGTATCGGCTGGATTTTGCATAAGCCAACGTGAGGCAAGCAGCTCGCCGCCGCCGCATTGCCGCGTGGTAATCACTGCGCAACGGCTGTGCATTGCCTCAAGAATCACATTCCCGAAGGGTTCGTAATGCGTTGGAAACACGAAAATAGACGCGAGCGCATAGAATCCCCAAACATCGCTCCGCGCGCCCAAAAACCGCACGCGCTCTTCGATTCCAAGCGCTCTTGTATGCGTAACGTATGCCTGCAAATGTTGCTCTTTGCCCAAAATGAGCAGCCACGCGCGGCTTTGCAAGCGCGCAAAAAGCTCGAGCAACTCATGCACGCCCTTGCGCTTATAACCGCTGCCCACGTACAAAATCACGGGCAACTCGCCTAACGCGAGTGTCTCGCGGAGTTTCTGCGCGCTTGCGCGATGTGTTGCTTGCTCCTGCTCGCTATGCAATGGGATTCCATTGTACACAACGCTAATCTTTTCGGGCGCGACACCATAGCAATCCATGATGTTGCGCTTGACCATCTCGGAAATCGCGATGAGATGTTTCGCATGCATAAAGCCGCGCTTTTCGATATACGTATAGACAAGATTGAGCAATGTGTAAGGGAATCCACCTTTAAGCTGCATGTAATGTTTATGCACGCCGTCTCCAACGCGCAAAACATCGGCGCAGTTCACCCTATCGAGCGAGAAATAAAACCGCGATGTGTCGCGCGCAAGGCAGACTTGCATGTTGAACAACCACGCGCGCAAGCCCGAGGCAAGCCATTTTGGAATCCGCGAATGTAGAATCTCATAGTCGACATGGTTTCTGCCAAGCTCCTCGCAAAGCCGCTCAAGGTAGATTTCGGCGCCGCCAAACGCGCGCTTGTTGGCACGTACAATCGTGAGTTTAGGCATTCTCAAGCCTTGTGCCAAAGCAAAGCTCGCCCTTGTCATAATAGCAGCCCGTGAATGTGCCCGCGCTCATTTGCGCAAAAATACTCAAGAGTTGTGTGGCGACTTTCGCAGGGCAGAAGAACTCTTGCACAAGCGCAAAAGAGTTTTGTATAATCGATTCACACAATGCACCATCGGCAAGCAAGGCATGCAGCTGCTCGGCGAGATTTTCTTCATCACAGCGTACATAATGCACATCTTGCATGAATCCAAAGTCTTGCATGCCTCTAAAAGGCGCGCACAAAAGCAATGCGTGGTTTGCTGGAATCTCGAGATATTTGCGCACAAAAATATCCAAATGGCTGCCGTCTGTGTAGCTCACACGTGAGCGGCGCAAAGCGTCATTGAAAAGCATGTTTAAAAGCGCATTGCTCCAATAGCTACGTTTATGGTGGCGGTTGAGCGCTTTGCGCATTTTGTGCAAAAGCCATGGATTGTAGAGGTGAATCTTGCGTATTTTTTTGGCACTCTCATAAACGCTCTTGCGCCGCGCATAGAACACGCCAAGTACAGAGAAATCATAGTTTTTGCGCCGCACGGAGACTTGTAGCTCTTTGTCGCTTAGCACATGGCGAATGGGGATAATGCGCGAATCATCAAAATAGCTGTTGCCAAGAGTGGGGTTGATGTCCATGTCGCCAAAGAAAAACTCGGGTTCGGGCGTTTCGTTGATGTAGCCGCGCTGAATGCCGCCAAAAATATAGGCTTGAGGGGGGATAGATTCCCAAAAAGCTTGTGTTTCAGGATACCAATCGCTGCGCACATTGAAGCAGCACACGGGCTTGTTGCAGTCATGCAGAATCTCGAGTACACGCGCGCCATGAATGATGAGTTCGCGATAATTGGGCGTGTAGTAGCGATAATCACCCCATTTCTTGCTGTGGCTCGCGGCGCGAATGCTGAAAAGATGGGGCAGCAGCACATCGTTTTCATCGATAAATGCGCGCACATAGCCATTGTCATATAGCTTGCTTGCATCAAAGACATTGCAATGAAAATGCGCATGCAGCAAATCAATCAGAATCAACTCTGTGGGCAAGCGGTCAAAGCTTTTCTCAAAAAACAATCCGAGTGTTGGTTTAGTCATTGCGTCTCCCTAAAGCTCCAAAGAGTAGAAGTGTGAAAAGCGCATTGCGCTGCCAAAGGTTGAACTCGACAAGAGAAAAGAGCAAAAACGACAAAGCGGCAAGCCAAAATGCCTGCGCGCGCGCTGTGTGTGGAGCAGGAGCAGAGCGCAAAAGGGCAGCAAGAAACCCGCAAAGACACAAAAACGCGAGCAAGCCATATTCAACAAGAATCTGCACAAAAAGATTGTGCGCATGCCACATATTGCGGTATTCCTCGCCGCCGAGAATCTCGGTAAAGTCGATGTCCATAAACGCACCCGCCCCGAGCCCAAAGAGAATCTGCCCACTCTGAAAATAGGCGCGCAAACCCTCGAGCCAAAGCATTGGACGTGGCTCATTGCCATAGAGAATCTTGAGCATAAACACTTCGATATGGAACACAAAAAAGCCTGCCGTGAGCAGCGCGAGGCAGGACACAACGAGCAAAACGAATCGGCGGCTGATTTTTTGTTTGCGATTCCAAAGCAAGAATAGAATCATGCACACTGCCATGACAGCGATTGCCATGCGGCTGCCGAGCAAGAAGATGCTTGCACCCACAGCGGCAACGCCCACAGCGGCGATGAGGCGCACATGCGGAATGCGTGCGACACAAAAGGGCAGCAGCAGTGCGAAGCTTAACGTGGCAAAAATTGCGGCGAGGTTGGGGTTGTCATAGAAATAGAATCGCGAGACGAGCTCGCCACTGCTATTGATATAGGTGAATTGTGTGTGCGGAGTGCAATAGAATCGCCACAGCCCGATACAAAGCAACAGCACAGAATGCACACTTGAAGGCAAAAGGAATGTCCAAAAGAGTGCAGAATCGCCAAGCTTTAGCAGGCGCAAAAGCCAAAACAATGCGCAAGCAAAAACGAGGATTTGCCCAAAATAGGCGAGGTGGAATCCCCAAAAATCTGGGTTTGTGGCATTTGGTGCGATGAGCAACAAGACAAACGCAAGCAGCACAACGCTTGGCATATCCAATGGCGAGATTTTGCGCAAGAGCACAACAGCAATGCCACAAACGATGCACAAAAGCAACACAATCGCGCACACTTTGCGCAACGGCGCGAGCGGCAGCATGAAAATTGCTAGCCCCAAAAGCACCAAAAAAGCGCCCCAAAAGAATGTGGCTAGTCGCTCGCGCGTGTTAATAGCATGAAACATCGATGTCGGCGACCATTTCGGTGGTGATTCCGCCAATGGAATGTTGGACAAACAGGGACTCGCCCAACACAAAGGGACCATTCAATGTGAGTTTGTCGACAAATTGCGGTTTGAGCACGGCAAGCAGCTTTGATTTCGCATTTGTCGGCGGGGGATTGAGCTTGGTTGTCATAATGCACGTTTTTATTGGCAGCTTGCCTGTGGGCGTGATTGTGCCGCTGATGAAAAAGGTTGGCGCATACGTGAGTGTGCGCGAGCTTAGATTCACATCAACAGGCATCAGCATTTTTTTGGACGCAAACTCGAGCAAGAGGGGTGCAACAGTTGGAATCATACAAGCAAAGATAATCAGAATCTTGCGCGCCGCGCCTGAAAGCATCATTCCAAGCACGAAAATCAGCACAAACAGCACGAGCGCGCCCGCGAGAAACAGCCATGAATAGAGATTAAAACGCATGATGTAGGGGAGAAACGAGGAAAGAAATTCGAGCGCAACGTCCATTGTGTCTCCTATGTTTTACGTGATGCTTTTTCGGCGATTCCGCTTGTTCCAAGCCGCCTTGCAAGCTCCGAGAAGACATGCTCGGGCGCGACATCGACAAACGCAAGCAGGGCGAGCAGGTGATAGAGCACATCGGCGGCTTCATAGATGATGTCGTCTCTGTTTTTATCCTTGAGCGCAAAGGCGAGTTCGGCGGATTCTTCGACAATTTTTTTGCCAATGGTGTTTTCGCCTTTTGCAAAAAGCTGTGCTGTATACGATTGCGCTGGGTCAGCGGTTTTGCGTGCACAAAGGGTGTGGTAGAGAGTGTCGAGAATGCCATAGGTCGCAATCTGCTTGTTCATATTGTCCTCTTCGCCTTGCACAGCGCCATCGGGTACAATCTCGCGAAAGAAACAGCTTCGATTCAATGTATGGCATGCATCGCCCTTTTGCTGCACGCACAAAAGCAGACAATCGCTGTCGCAATCCATCCACAGCCGCAGTAGCTTTTGCGTGTTGCCGCTCGTTTCGCCCTTTTTCCAAATGCGGTTTTTAGAACGTGAAAAATAATGCACCTCTTTTGTGGCGAGTGTACGTTCAAGCGCTTCTTTATTCATATATGCGAGCATGAGCACTGCGCCGCTTTCATCTTGCGCAATGGCGGGGATGAGTGGTGTGCGATTCCAATCGATTGTATACATTAGGGCGCTCCTTGTGTCGAGAGGATTTTTTGGCGCAACGGCGAATCTGCGCCATCAATCCATAGATTTGGGGTGCTACCACCTGGGGTTAGGAAAATTTGCGCGTCTTTGTTGGTGCGCAATGCCTCGTTGAATCGCCCTTGTGCCTCGATGGCACGCAACTCTAAGAGATTCTCATTGAGGCTTTGTTTGATGGCATTGTTCGCCTGCTCGCGCGCCTTTGCTTCAATCAGAATCGCATCGGCGATTCCCTCTGCATGGATGCGCTTTGCCTGTGCCTCGCCTCCTGCTTGTTCAATCATTTTTTGGGCTTCTTCTTTGACGCGGGCAATCTCCTCTTTTGCACGTTGCGCTTCTTGTTGCGCAACTTGGACGAGCTGAATCTGCTCACGTACGGCTTCGGGCAAGAGGATATTCTTGAGCTGGAACGACTGCAGCATCACAGGTGTGTTTGGGATATTGGCAAGATAGGCGCGCAAAGCGCTAAGAATCTCGGACGCAATCGTGTCGCGCTTGTTGGGCAATTCTTCGGCGCTATAATGCCCCAAAACATCGCGCACAATGCCCTGTGCTGGTCCCACAATGAGCCGTTCGTCCCAATCCTCTGTGTATTCGGAAATCGTTTGTGGAATCTCGCTTTGGTTGAGTGAATATTGAATGCTTGCGTCAATCAGCACGCGCAAGCCCGCTTTGTCGAGCGTTACAATCGCTGGACGTGCGAGCATGGATTGACGGGCTTGATTGCTTGCCATTTCTTGCTGGGGGTTGTTGGAAAAATTGAGCAGCTTGACTTTGGAATCGATGATGATGATGCGTTGAAAAAGCGGGACATAGAAGTGCATTCCGGCATTGAGCGGAACAGGGTCAAAGCGCCCAAAAGTGGCGCGGATTCCTGTTTCGCCCGCATTGATAATCGCGATTGGATTGCCAAAAAAGGCAAACAGAATGAGCAGCCCAACCACCACAAACAGTGCAATTTTCATTCTCTTTCCTACGGCTTGTTGCTCTTGCTATCAATCCACAGATTTGGCGTGCTGCCACCTGGGGTTAGGAAGATTTTTGCGTCTTTGTTCTCGCGCAATGCTTCGTTAAACTTGCCCTGCACCTCGATTTGACGCAAGTCAAGAAGCTGGCGCGAAAGACTATCGCCAATCACCTGATTTGCCTGTGCTTGCGCCTTTGCCTCAATCAAGATTGCGTCAGCATTGCCTTGCGCATTGATGCGCTTTGCCTCTGCTTCACCACGTGCTTGAGCGGCAACTTTCTCGGCTTCTTGTTTCGTGCGCTCAACCTCGTTGCGCACGCGTTCGGCTTCTTGTTTGGCGACTTGAACGCGCTGAATCTGTTCTTGCACGCTCGGCGGGAGCAGAATGCTTTTGAGCTGAATCGAGCGCAATTCGGCGAGAGGATTCTTGAGCGCTTGCAAGTTTTTTGTCATCAAAGTCGCGACTTTTGCGGCGATTTCATCGCGCTTCCCGGGCAGCTCTTCGGCTGTGTAGCCCCCTATCACATTGCGTGCGATTTCTTGGATGGGCTCGATGATGATGCGCTGTTCCCAATTTTGTGTGTATTCCGAGATGGTTTCGGAGACAAACTCGGGGTTGAGCGCATATTGCACGGTCAAGTCAATATACACAGGCAAGCCTTTATTATCGAGCGTCTGGATTGCGGGGCGATAGATTGTCGCCTCGCTGCGCGCGCTTGCGCCTTCTTCGCCGTTGCTAAAATTGAGGATTTTCACGCGCGAATCGACAACGATGATTCGTTGGAATCCGGGAAAATAGAAATGGATATTAGGATAGAGTGGCGTGGTGTCAAACTTTCCTGTTGTTACGCGGATTCCGACTTCGCCCGCGTTGATGATTGTAAAAGGACGCACGACAAAAAAGAGGACGAGCAAACCCACAAAAGCATAGAGAAAAACGAGCTTTTTTGTTGGACGTATATTCAATTCAAAGTTAAAATTGCTGCCGCCTTTGTTGTTTTTGTCGCCTCCGCCGTTTGGAGGCTTTTTGTTGCCCCATATCTCGCTATCATCAGATTCTTTGTCTTTGCGCTCGTTCCACTTTTTTTTGAGATGTTCATTGAGGTCGATTGGCATTGCTTGTGTCCTTTATTTGACAAAAGTTAAGTAGTGTTCAAAATCTTTATTTTTTGCAAGTACAACATCAAAATACGCATCTTGCAACTTTTTGGTGAGTTCGCCGCGCGCCCCTTTGCCGATTGGACGAAAATCGAGCTCACGAATGGGCGTTACCTCTGCTGCTGTGCCTGTAAAAAACGCCTCATCGGCGATATAAATTTCATCACGTGTGATGCGCCGCTCTTCAATCACGATTCCGAGTTTGCGCGCAATTTCGACAATTGTGGCTTGCGTAATCGATTCAAGAGAATTGTCATGCGGCGGCGTGATGAGCTTGCCATTGCGCACGATGAAGATGCATTCACCGCTGCCTTCAGCCACAAATCCGCTATCATCGAGCAAAAGCGCTTCGTCAAAGCCGCACGCAATCGCTTCATATTTTGCCATTTGTGAATTGACATAGCCCCCGATGACTTTTGCCTTGCCGAAGAACGACTTGACGGGGTTGCGCACAAAAGAAGAGGTCTTGACACGAATGCCTTTTTGTAGCCCTTCATCGCCCAAATACGCGCCCCATTCCCACGCCGCAATCGCGACATTGACGGGCGAGTTTTTGTGGTACACGCCCATTGCGCCATAGCCAAGAAAGATAATCGGGCGCAAATAGACATTGCCATCGAAATGGTTTTTGCGCAAAAGCTCGATTTGCGCGTTTTCGAGCTGCTCTTGATTGAATGGGCAATCGATTGCGACAATCTTGGACGAATTGAGCAGTCTCTTAGTGTGGCAAGCAAGACGAAAAATGGCAAGTCCTTTGTGCGTTTGATAGGCGCGTGTGCCCTCAAAAACGCCATTGCCATAATGCAAGGTGTGTGTGAGCACATGCACCTTTGCATCTTTCCAAGCGACAAATTCGCCGTCCATCCAGATATATTGTGATTCTTTCATCGCTAACTCGCTTATTGAAGTTTAAACCTGCCATTTTATCAAAAAAATTTTAATCTGAAGAAACGCTCCTTGTGCGAATCGCTTCCACGATTTTTTGCGTCAGAGTTTCTTTATTTTCGTTGGCACAAAGTGTGAGATAGGGCAGCTCGAGCAGCTCGCACGCGCGGTGCATGTTCTGTTGCACATCGAGTAGATAGGCAATCCCGCGACTTTCAAGCACATCTGCCTGCATGTTGCGATGTTTTGTGCTAAGGCGCTGCTGCAAACTCGCACTATCGAGCTCAAGCACAATCACCAAGTCAGGCATTCGCGGCATCGCGAGGCGATTGAGTGCACATAGAATCTCGACGTCAAACGCAAGTGCATACGCGATTCCAGATACGAGGCTTCTGTCAGAAATCAGCAAAGAATCGGCATTGGGCGCAATCACGCGCGCGTAATGCTCGGCGCGGTCGGCGAGAAACAAGAAGAGTTCTGTTGTTTTTGTGACATGACGTTCAAGCAGAATCTCGCGCAGCTTTGCTCCGAGCTCCGTGCCGCCCGGCTCTTTTGTACAAATCGCGTTGGGAAAATGCCGTTTGAGCGCCGCAATTTGTGTGGTTTTGCCGCTTGTGTCGATTCCCTCGAGTGCTACATACATCGATAGCCTTTGTCGCGCAGATAGGCGCAAGCAGGTGCAGGGACAAGATGTGAAATCTTGCCGCCATGCTCGAGGATTGCGCGCACAATTGATGAGCTGATGAACGCATTTTTGAGATTGGGCATGAAATAGATTGTCTCCAGTTCGGGGTTTAATGATGTGTTGGTGTAGCCCATTTGCAATTCGTATTCAAAATCGCTCACAGCACGCAGCCCGCGCACGATGACAACGGCATTTTGTGCTGTGGCAAAGTCTGCCAAAAGCCCACAAAAGCCTCGAACCTGCACTTTGCCAATCGCCTCTGTGCTCTTTTCTATCATCTCAATCCGCTCTTTTAGTGAGAATTGCGGCTTTTTGTTCGCGCTTTGCGCCACTGCGACAATCACGCGTTCAAAAATCAGGCTCGCGCGGCGGATAATGTCCAAATGCCCGTTTGTGATGGGGTCAAATGTCCCCGGATACATCGCTGTTTTGTACACTTTAGCCTCCCCATCGTTCGTAAAGATTGTGTGGAATCTGCAACAAATCGAGCCATTTGCCGACCCAAAAACGTTCCATTGCCTCGAGATTCTGCACGTTCGCATAATACGCCGCCACAGGCGGGGCGATGAGTACGCCATACAGCGAGAGGCGCTGCATTTGTTCGAGCGCGAGCGTGCTAAAGGGCATTTCGCGGGGAGCAAGAAGCAGCTTGCGCCGTTCTTTGAGACACACGCTCGCAGCGCGCGTGGTGAGGTTGTCGGCGATTCCGCTCGCGATTTTGCCAAGCGTGTTCATGCTACATGGCACAATCGCCATTGCCTCGCACAAAAACGAGCCAGAAGCAACCTTTGCACCGATGTCATCATCGCGCAACCATTGCACATTGTGCAGCTTCTCGCGCCGCAAAACTTCGTGCGCGCCGTCTGTGGCGATTGCATAGCATTCACGTTCTTGTGGAATCGCCTCGAGCAAGCGGATTCCAAGTGTTACGCCGCTCGCCCCACTTAGCGCGATGACAATGGGCAACACTAGCGCACCTCGACACGTTTTTCGTCAATCACAATCACATCATAGCTCTTGTTTGTGCGCGGATTCTTGACGCGAATCTTCTTGCCAATCGCGCCATCTTGTTGGGCGATTCCATCGAAGCTTAGAATCACGCGCCCATCGTTGACAAGTACAAACACCGAATCGCCGCGGCGAATCACGATTTTGGGCGCGAGGTCGTTTTGGTGTAGAATCGTGCCCTTTGCCGTGTAGGACGCAATCGAGTATTTGTCAATATCGGCTTTCGTGGCGAGCTCGCGCGCCATCTTGACAAACGGAATGCGCGTAATACTCACGGCATCGGGGCTGATGATGTCGCCAACCTTGAGCTTTTTGGTCGTCTCTATCGCCTCGAGCGTCGCTTTGATTTCATAACGGAAATAGATTCGCTTCATCGTGCCAAGCTCGTCGATGAAGTTTGCGGGGAAGCTACCTGTGGCGCGCTTTTGGAGCTTTTTTGGGAATTGGAAATCTTGAAAATGCAGCCCCTCAAGCGAGATGTTGTTGAGCGGCGTAACGATGACATCTTGCACGAGGATATGGTATCTCGCATATTCTTCAACAAACAATGGTCCGATTTTTTCTTCGAGAAACGCAACGCGGTCGTTTTGCGTGCGCACAAACTCGACAATGGTTGAGGTTGGAATCAATGTGATGTTGTGCTGTTTGAACTTTTCGACAATCAGAGATGATTTAGCACGATAGAGATTTGCCGAGGGTGCGAGCTCAAACAACGTGAATGGAGGCGCACTCGGCATGATGAGCTGGGAATCGATGATGTTGCTGCTAAATTCATAACGTTTTTGAATCTTGTCGTTGGCGAGCGCACAACACGCGAGCAAACACGCGAGCAGAAGACGCATTGTTGGACCTCCAAAGAATTGCAATGCAATCATTATATTAAAAATTAGTCATGTTTGGAAAGTGAGCATAGGATTGCAAAAGGCTAGCGCCTCTCGCAATGACGAATAGTGGAATTCTGCTGACTAAACTGCTCCAGATTGCCGTTTTGCCATATTTCCACAAATCTCACTAAAAAAACTTGACATTTGTAGGCTCATATTATATAATGCGTTATCTATAAACTTTAAGGAGAACCAATGAATTTAAACGAAAAACTCACCCACAATCTTCGCGAAACACTCGACCAAGCCGCTGCGCTCGCGCTGCATGCGCAAAATCCCGAAATCGGAATCGCCCATGTTCTGTGGGCATTGCTCGCTGATTCCCAGTCGATTCTGAATGTTGCGCTAAGCCGCTGCAATGTCGACAAAGCCCCGCTCGAGCTTGCGGCAAAATCGTTTGTTGGGCGCATTCCAAAAGTCAGCAACACGAGCAAGGACAATCTGCACATCGGCAAGGAGCTCAACGAGGCGTTTTTCGCCGCAGACGCGCTCTCGGTGCAAAATGGCGACAAGTTTATCGCCATTGATATGCTCTTGCTCTCGCTGATTGAATCCAAGAATCCCGTGCTTGTTGAGATTTTTGGCAATGCCATCGATTTGATGGAATTGCGCAAAACGCTCCAAAGCTTGCGCGGGGGCGCAAAAATCGAGACGCCCACAGGCGATGCGAATCTGGACGCGCTCGCCAAATATGGCATTGACCTTACGCAAAAGGCGCTCGAAAACGCGCTCGACCCGGTGATTGGGCGCGATGAAGAGATTGCACACATGATGCAGATTCTCATTCGCAAGACGAAAAATAACCCGATTCTGCTCGGCGAACCCGGCGTGGGCAAAACGGCGGCTGTCGAGGGGCTCGCGCAGCGCATTGTGAACAAAGAAGTTCCGCTTTCGCTGCAACACAAAAAGGTGATTTCGCTCGACATGAGCGCGTTGATTGCGGGCGCGAAATATCGCGGTGAATTTGAAGATAGGTTAAAAAAAGTCATTGACGAAGTCAAGCAGGCAGGCAATGTGATTCTGTTTATCGATGAAATCCACACAATCGTTGGCGCGGGCGCAAGCGAGGGCAGCATGGACGCGGCAAATATCCTAAAACCCGCTCTTGCGCGCGGCGAGTTGCACACAATCGGCGCAACAACGCTCAAGGAATACCGCAAATATTTTGAAAAAGACGCTGCACTCCAGCGCCGATTCCAGCCTGTGGCGCTGAACGAACCCAGCGTGAATGAAGCCTTGCAGATTCTGCGCGGACTCAAGGAGCGGCTCGAGGCGCATCATAATGTAACGATTACCGATTCTGCGCTTGTCGCCGCCGCGAAGCTGTCGCACCGCTACATCACCGACCGATTCTTGCCCGACAAGGCGATTGACCTGATTGACGAAGCCGCCGCGGAGCTCAAAATGCAGATTGAATCCGAGCCAAGCGAGCTTGCCAAAGTCAAGCGCGAGATTGCGACATTGCAGGTGGAAAAAGAAGCGCTAAATATGGAAAAAAATGAGAAAAATACCGAGAGACTCAATGAGATTGAAAAAGAGATTGCGGACAAAAACGAGGCGAAGCGCAAGCTAGAATCCCAGTTTGAGGGCGAAAAAAATGTGTTCAATCAAATTGCCAAAATCAAGGGCGATATTGACACATTGCGCAAAGAATCCGAGCTTGCCAAACGCAATAGCGATTTCAACAAAGCCGCCGAGATTGATTATGGCAAGATTCCCGAGCTCGAAAAACAAGAAGAGGCGCTCAATGCGCAGTGGGAAAAGATGCAAGAAAGCGGGACATTGCTCAAAAACGCGGTAAGTTCTGAATCGATTGCCGCTGTGCTGTCGCGTTGGACGCAGATTCCTGTGCGCAAAATGCTCCAAAGCGAACGCGAGCGGATTCTTGGAATCGAAAACGAATTGCGCCAAAGTGTTGTGGGGCAAGACGAGGCTTTGAGTGCGATTGCAAAGGCGATTAAGCGCAACAAAGCAGGGTTGAGCGAGCCCAATCGACCGATTGGCAGCTTTTTGTTTCTCGGACCCACAGGCGTGGGCAAAACAGAGAGTGCAAAGAGTCTCGCGCAGTTTTTGTTCGATAGCGAGAAGAATCTCATTCGGATTGATATGAGTGAATATATGGAAAAACACGCGGCAAGCCGCCTTGTTGGCGCGCCTCCGGGGTATGTCGGCTACGAAGAAGGCGGGCAGCTCACGGAGGCTGTGCGGCGCAAGCCTTATAGTGTTGTGTTGTTTGATGAAATCGAAAAAGCGCACCCTGATGTATTCAATATGTTGTTGCAAGTGCTTGATGACGGGCGGCTGACTGACAACAAGGGCGTGGTTGTGGATTTTCGCAACACCATTATTATTTTGACAAGCAATATTGCGAGCGACAAGATTATGGAGATTGCGGACAAAGAGCAGCTGCAAGAGGCTGTGGATGCGGAGTTGCGGCATGTTTTCAAGCCCGAGTTTCTCAATCGGCTTGATGACAAGATTATCTTCAATCCGCTTGGAATCGAGCAGATTCGCGCGATTGTGGGGATTTTGTTTGTGCAGATTCAACAAAAAGTGCGCGAACGTGGAATCGAGCTCACGCTCACAGACGCAGCAAAAGACGCGATTGCAAAGGTTGGATTCGACCCTGTATATGGCGCTCGCCCGCTTAGGCGCGCACTCTATGAAGAGGTTGAGGACAAGCTCGCCGAGCTTATTTTGGAAGGCACGATTAAAGAGGGCAGCCATGTCGTGTTTGACGCAAACGAAGAGGGGATTGTGGTATCGTGTTAGGAGCGCTCGCAAGGGCGGCAGCTTGTTATTCTGAAGCCTTTAGGCTGAAGAATCTCATGTTGCGAGAATCATGGAGATGTTTCGCTATGTTCAACATGACAAGAGTTTCCAACTCATTGCGAGTGAGCGGCGCGAGCATGGCAATCAACGAGCAAAGAATCCCAACACGTTCGATTGCTTCGGGCAAGCCCTCGCAATGGCGAGATATTTCGCTAGCGCTCAATATAACAATTGGAATCTTTGGAGGTGCGGAATCGAGCGCACTCAAAGTATGTGCGACTGAAGTCGCACCTCCGATTCTGCCATTGCCCATTAATTTCGATTCCCCAACCACAGCGAGCATGGCAATCAACCATATCAGGCAGCCATGAATCGTTGATTGCCTCGCAATGATGCAAAGCATGAGAGCCTAAGCCCTCCAAACCCCCATAGTGTAACGATTTCTCCCAATCCCCCAACAAAAAAATGCAGCTAAAGCAAAAACACAACAAAAATCTGCTACCATTCCAAACATAGCACAACGCTATCATAAAAGGAGATATGATGAAAATCGCAAAACTTAGCTTGGCATGTGCCGTTGCACTCGGAATTGGGAGCAATTTCGCACAGGCAGAAATCCTCGAAGAAGCAATCAAAGGCGTAACGGTTGATGGAATGTTGCGCTATCGCTTCCAATCAGACAACTACCAAGATATGGGCGGTCAGAGTGGTATCGACAACACCAACACAACCAACCAATACCGTGCGCTTGCAAACATCTCGACAGCACCGATTAAAAATGTGTCAGCAGGTGTGGGCATTCTGTATATCAACGAAGGCGCAACGACAGGTACAGGAACACTTGGCGGCGGTCTTGGTGCCGGTGAAGATGGCGATTTTGGCGTCAACACCTTTACGCTTACCTATGCACCCCACAATGTAACTAACACCACCGTGATTCTTGGAAAGCAACTTCTCGGCACACCTGTTACAGACGCAAGCGACTACGACCGAGCTGTTGGTGCTTTGGTGTTGAACCAAGACATCAAAGGGCTCACGCTTGCTGGTGGTGCATTTGGCAGCTGGTCTTTGAGCAACATGGCAGGCTATGGCGGCTCAATCCTCGGAACAGGTTTTGATTCTGTCAACAAAGGCTTGTTTGCACTCGCTGCGATTTACGGCATTCCAAACCTTATCACAGCGCAAGTTTGGTGGTTCAATGCACAAGACATTTCAGACACCACACTCTTCGCAAACATCGCCTATGACCAAAACTTCGGCGGTGCATTTGGTGCACGCGTGGGCGTTACCTATGGCTTGACCAAACTCAATGATGGCGACAAAACCGCATTGACACAAGTTGGCGCGTATAATACCTTATTGGCAGGTGCTGGCTTGCCCTATGGAAGCGTTGGACTCTTTAGCAATCAAGAAACCGACAACGACTTGCTCAAAATCAATGCGGGCGTTACCGTTGGACCCGCTGTGCTTGATGTGAACTATATGATGAACACCAAGCCCGGTTATAGCGTGATGTTCGATGATATGGGTGCGATGATTGACCCTGTTACAATGGGGCAAATCTGGTGGCAAGATGCCTCAACGCGCACAAGCCTTGGTGTTGGACGTCGAATCATCAGCGGAACAGGTAATGCACTTAGTGCTGGCACCGGATTTGCAATGCCTGTTGCAAGCGGTGCAGAGGATAGCTTGAGCGTGATTACCGCAAGCATTGGGGCAAAGAATATTCTCAATACTGGTTTGGGCATTCACCTCACCTATGTAACCGGTAGTTCAGAATACAAAAAGGGCAATACAGCCAATGTGTATAATAACCTTGTCAGCAGCAAACGTGAGTTCCAAGAAATCACTCCATTGCTCAACTATGCGTTCAGCGAAAAATTGAGCTTCCAAACATTCTATGCGATGCTTTCAACTGACATCACAAACGAAGGTGCGAGTAAAATCACAGAGAAAAGAAATCGCTACCGATTCCAAGCTCTCTATAAATTCTAGTCATTGATTCTGACTTGCAATGACGGAAATTGTCATTCTGAAGCCGCTTTTGCGGCTGAAGAATCTCGGATTGCAAGCATGATAAGATGTTTTGGATTCGAGATGTTTCGTTTCGCTCGGTATAACAATCATTGTTTAGCATGACAATCAGTCTTCTACGAGCGAAGCGCGACAATCCGCCGTGTAAAGCTGTCTGATATATTGAATTGTTTTGGATAAAGCCTCATAATGTTTAAACAAATAAGCAATGTTGTGATGTTAATTTTTATCTTGCAAGGTTGCAAAGAGCCTAAAAAGAGTGTGGAAGAATATCAACATTTGCTAGAAATATCTTGGGTTAAGGAAGATATGGATAGTTGCATAAATATAGTCAGGGAATATTCTAAAGAATATAAAAAAGATGCAAAATCCCCTAAACCTTTTTGTGAAGAGCTCTTTAAAAATTATGAAGAAGACTATAAGCGATTCAGATTGTATCATAACTTACATTAAAAAACGAAAATTCTTTCAAAAGAACAGGCAAAAACTACACAATGCTTTTAGCCGTTCTCTGAAGGGGAGTTTGTTCCTCTAGCCTTTTGCGATTTGTTCTATTATCGCATTAAAGCTGACACTTGGGCGCGCAATCGCATTTGCTTTATTATCATCAAATTTATAATACGGACATAAATCCTATGATGATTCAATATCAAACCATTATATAAAACTAAAGATAGTATATCATAAAGTGTTATGCAAGGAGTCAATATGCAGGTGTTACATTTTGATTTTTATTCCACTTTAGTTTTTATGGTTGGGGTTTTGATTTTAGGGCGGTTTATAATTGCACGTGTAGCATTTTTGCGCGATTATAATATACCCGAACCTGTTGTGGGTGGAGGGGTTGTTGCGATTGGTATTTTAATGATCTATCAATTTTTCTTCATTGAATTTAAGTTTGAGAATTCCCTTAAAGACCCTTTAATGCTTGCTTTTTTTGCTTCTATTGGATTGAGTGCAGATTTCGCCTCACTCAAAAAAGGCGGGAAAATGCTGGTGGTTTTTTTGTTTATTGTTTGCGGACTTTTGGTATTGCAAAATCTGATTGGTGTTGGCGTATCCTATCTAATGGGAATTAATCCATTAATCGGGATGCTTGGTGGCTCGATTACTATGAGTGGGGGGCACGGAACAGGGGCGGCTTGGGCAGATATTTTTAAAGGAGAGCCTTATGGTTTTAGTGCCGCAACAGAAGTTGCTATTGCCTGCGCTACTTTTGGATTAATTATGGGGGGTTTGATTGGTGGTCCTGTTGCACGTTATCTCATCAAAAAATACAATTTAAAAATTCCGGGTAAGGAACATAATAATGATAATCCGCATGGTTTTGAAACACCACAAAAAGAAAGGCTCATTACTCCTATAAGCTTTGTAGAATCTTTAGCATTGATTGCCATAGCATTACTTTGTGGCAATCTTATTAATGACTATATGAAAATGACTGTTCCCTCTTTTAAACTCCCTACTTTTGTTTATTGTCTCTTTGTTGGTGTTATTTTTCGCAATGTTCTTTCTGCACTTAATATCCATAAAGTTTTTGATAGGGAAGTTTCTGTGATTGGGAATGTGAGCCTTTCTTTATTTCTTGCTTTTGCTATGATGACATTAAATTTATGGCAGCTAGTCAGCTTGGCTTTGCCTATGGTGATTATCCTAATAGCACAAGCCGTGACGATGATGTTTTATGCTATTTTTATTACTTTTAGATTTTGTGGAAGAGATTATGATGCTGCGGTGCTTGCTGCTGGGCATTGTGGATTTGGATTGGGTGCAACACCCACTGCTATGGTCAATATGCAAACAGTCGCTTCTCATTATGGTCCTAGCCATGTTGCCTTTATTGTTGTGCCTTTAGTCGGAGCTTTTTTTATTGATTTAATTAATGCTTTGATTATCCAGGTGTCATTGCAAGTATTTTTTTAATGTGTTTTTATGGAAATCATCAGCTAACATTTGCTTCACTCGCTGCGGTTTCTTGCAATGATAATGAACAAAGTTGCTTTGAGATTAAGCATAAACACTCCGCAATCTATCTTGATTTTATGCTATAATAGCAAGCAATATTGGAGGGATTATGATTCGCTACGCTATGCTCTTCTTTGCGCAATTGTTGTGCTCTGGGCTTTTGCTAGCAGACAATAGGAGCGAGATTGTTGTAGCAAAGGGCACGACCTATATCGCCACGACAAAAGAGCAAAATCCCGCGCCACTGCTGCTTGGCAAGCGCAAGATTGCATGGGTTGCGCACCCAACCGATTCGACACAAAAAATCGCTATTCTCGCAATCCCTTATCGCGAAAAACCCCAAATCTTTCAAGCGAGCAACACGATTCAAGTGCGCGTGATTGAGGGCGATTACCCCAAAGAGACAATCAATGTCGCACCAAGCCATGCAAAACCCAACAAGCAGAATCAGCAGCGCATCGAGCGCGAGCGCAAAGAAGCGCAACAAATCTATGCGCGCTATGAACCCAAACGTTATTGGGATTCTCCGTTTACCCTGCCGATGAATAGTGCTATCACAAGCCCCTATGGCTCGGCGCGAATCTTCAACGGCGAGATTGCGAGCTACCACAGCGGCACAGACTTTCGCGCGCCTATCGGCACACCCATTCGCGCGAGCAACGATGGTGTTGTCGTCATTGCAAAAGAAAGGTTTCTCGCAGGCGGTAGCGTTGTCATCGACCACGGGCAGGGCATTTTTAGCATGTATTATCATTGCAGTGAACTCAAGGTGAATGTGGGCGATGCTGTCAAAAAGGGCGACCTCATCGCTCTAAGCGGTAATAGTGGGCGCGTGAGCGGACCACATCTGCATTTTGGTTTCCTCGTCAATGGTGCGCAAGTCGACCCACTCGACTTCATTGACAAAATCAATCTGCTATTCTAAGGTAAAGGAGTTCCCATGCATCTGAGTCAGAAAATCAGCTTCACCATTCTCCCGTTCATCGCTGTGGGCTTTATGCTGCTCGCCATCTTTGGCTATTTCGATAATAAACACAACACACTCACATTGATTGACAGAATCGAGAATATTGCCATTGATAATGGGATTCTTTTTTTGGAACAAGTTGCGCAAGATAAGCTTTTAGCGATAGAAGCGCTCGCCCAAAAGCTCAACGAAATCCCCGAGAGCAATGTCGCCGAGATTGAAAAAGTGCTCGCACAGACCAAAGAGCAAAATGGATTCGGGCTTGTCTTTGTCGGCTATGAGCAAAGCGGGGCAATGTTGCGCAGCAACGGCAACCATGCAACACCTGACACAGGCTTTGACCCACGTACACGCAGCTGGTATACAGATGCCAAAGCCGCAGGCAAAGCGGGAGCCAACGAGCCCTATATTGCCGCAAGCGGAGGTGACCGCGTTGTAGCGTTCTATGCGCCACTCAAAAACCCCAATTTCTATGGTGTTGTGGCTGGATTTATTACGCTCAAAGACTTTGAGAAAATGGTACTAGGAATCAAACTTGTCGATGGCGCACGTGCTTTTGCCTATGATAGCCAAGATCGCATGATTATCCATGACATTGAAAAGCTGCTCATGAAGCACAATAAGAGTGCAGAGTTTTTGACAAAGGCGCTCAAAGAACGTGAGAAAACAGGCGAAACGGGCAATATCGACTATGTCAACACGCGCGGTGAGCCCTACAAAGCAACATGTAAAATTGCGCCCACGTTGCGTTGGACAATGTGCGTTTCTATCCCCGAAGAAGCCTACTATGCACGTACGAATCGTTCCCTTTATATCGCGCTTGGGTTGGGGCTTTTCTTTATCATCGTCAATGTTGTCGCGCTCTATTTTTACATTGGTTACATGCTCAAACCCATCACACTTATCAAAAACAACCTCAATGACTTCTTCGCATTCTTGCGTCATGAAATCGACCATCCGCCGCATGAGCTCGAAATCAAAGCCCAAAAAGACGAGCTCGGCAGCATGGCGCGGCTGATTAGCAATAACACAGGGCATATCATCGCTAATCGTGAACAAGATAATAAATGCGTTGAAGAGACACTTTTGATTGTTGATTCGATTAAGAATGGCAATCTAGATAAAACGATTCAAACACCGCCTGCAAACCCCTTGCTTATGCGGCTCTATGAGCTCCTCAATGAAACAATTGAAGTCTTGCAAAGCAAACTAGGCAAGGACATCAATCAGCTCAATGCCGTTATGCAAAGCTTTGCACAAGTTGATTTTCGCCCGCGATTTGAGCCTGCCGATTCGATGTTGCAAGAATCGTTGAATAAAGTCAGCCTCGAAGTTTCGCAGATGTTGAGCGACAACACAGACGCATCGAAAACGCTCGATGCAAAAACGCAGATTCTCAAAGAGAATGTGATGGCGCTCAATCAAGCCACCAATGACCAATACAAAGAATTGGGCGAGAGCACACAAACGATTGATAACATCGCTGAACTCACCAACCAAATCAACGATAGAGCACAGGATATGTTGCGCCAAAGCGAGGACATCAAAAGCGTGATTACGATTATTGACGACATCGCCGCGCAAACAAATCTACTCGCGCTCAATGCCGCAATTGAAGCAGCACGTGCAGGGGAGCATGGACGTGGATTTGCCGTTGTGGCAGACGAGGTGCGTAAGCTCGCCGAACGCACGAGCAAGAGCCTCACCGACATCGAAAGCACGATGAATTGCCTCGCACAAAGTATCAACGAAATAGGCTCGCAAATCCAAAACCAAACAGACGGCATTCAAAATGTCCATACCGCAATCAATTCTATCAACGATTTAGCTGCCAAAAACGCGCAGATTGCGACACAAACAGATGAAATCGCCAACGCAGTTAGCGAGATTGCCAATCGACTCTTTGCGATTGTTTCTAAAAGCAAGTTTTAGGCGCATGCATGTTTGTTGACAAAGTTGAGGTTGTCGTCAAATCCGGCGATGGTGGTGCAGGCGCTGTGAGCTTTTTGCGCGAGAAATTCGTGATTGCTGGAGGTCCAGATGGGGGCGATGGGGGCGATGGGGGCAATGTGTATTTTGAAGTCAGCCAAAATTGCGACACATTGAGTCATTTTCGCGGCAAGAATCGCTATTGCGCACAAAATGGCAGCCCGGGAGGCAAGCGCAACAAAACAGGCAAAAATGGCAAAGACATCGTGTTACTCGTTCCTCCGGGAACAGAGGTGCGCGACAGAAACACAGAAGAACTCTTGCTCGATTTACGCGATGTGGGCAAGACATTGTTTTTGCGCGGCGGCAAGGGCGGGCTTGGCAATGTACATTTCAAAAATGCCACAAACCAAGCCCCAACGTATGCCCAAAAAGGAATCGCGGGAATCGAGGCGAGCCTCATTCTTGAGCTCAAGCTCATCGCAAATGTTGGGCTTGTTGGATTCCCCAATGTCGGCAAAAGCACATTGATTGCGACTATCTCAAACGCGCGCCCAAAGATTGCAAACTACGCCTTTACGACACTGATTCCCTCGCTTGGTGTTGTTGATTGTGGGGATTATCATTCATTCATCATGGCAGATATTCCGGGCATTATCAAGGGTGCAAGCGAGGGCAAAGGGCTTGGGCTCGAGTTTTTGCGGCACATCGAACGTACGCGATTCTTGCTCTTTGTGCTCGATTTTGCAGATGAGATTACGGCTCAATTCCAATCGTTGCGCTATGAGCTCCAAAACTTCTCACAAACACTCGCGCAAAAGCCGTTTGGAATCGTCCTTTCGCGCGCCGACATGCTCGATTTGAATGCGCAAGAAATAGCTTTCGCGAGCTTCTTGCAATCGCTCGGGCTCGCCCAAAATCCACTCGATTCTGTACCACTTAGCTATGTCATGCCAAACAATTGGGAGCAAGCTCTACAAACGCAAACGCCCGTGTTTGTCTTGCCCATCTCCTCGCTCATGCGGCACAATACCGAAACATTGCGATTCCTGCTCGGGCGCTTCCTCGAAAAACAATGAAACGTATTGTGTTTAAAATCGGCACCGCGCTGCTTAGCAACGCACATGATATGGCGTTTGATAGAATCGATATGCTCTGCGCGTTTTTTTCCGAGTTGCTTGCACACTATGAGGTGATTATTGTGAGTTCCGGTGCGATTGCCACAGGGCATTGCGCCTGTCCACTACCCAAAACAACGCTTGCAAACCGCCAAGCGCTCGCGGCAATCGGACAACCGCTGCTGCTTGCGCTCTATCGCCAAGCGTTTGCGAAATATGGCGCGACATCGGCGCAGATTCTACTTTCGGCGCATAATTTTGATTCGCGCAAACAAACCGAAAACGCGAAAAACATGGTTGAAGTGTTGCTGCAAAATAAGATTTTGCCCATCATCAACGAGAATGATGCTGTGGCGACAGCAGAAATCGTGTTTGGCGACAATGACCGCCTTGCCGCGCATGTCGCGCATTATTTTGATTGTGATTTGCTGATTATCCTTAGCGACATCGAGGGGTACTATACCAAAGACCCGCACAAACACAAAGACGCGACTTTGCGCAAGGTTGTGCAGAACTTAAGCGAAAGCGAGCTTGACGCTTCTGCCACACCACACACAGAATTTTCAACAGGAGGGATTGTAACCAAGCTGCAAGCCGCACATTTTTTGATGCAACATGGCAAGCAAATGTTCCTTTGTAATGGCTTTGATTTGAGCGCGGCGCGCGACTTTTTGCTACGCAAAACCCACACACGTGGCACGCTTTTTTGCAAGGAATCGCCATGAGTGTCTTGCCCAAAATCGCCACATCTCCCGAAGATTCCAAAGAAGAATGGCGAATCGAAACGCTCACGCATTTTTTGTTGCAATATGCCCAAACCCTCTTGCGTTGCGGCGCATACACGACTCGCATTATCCGCTGTGTTACGCGCATTGCCCAAAGCTATGGCTACAACACGCATCTTTCGATTCTCACCAAAAACATCACGCTCACGCTCAACACCTACGACAACCGCTATGCGCGCACATACGTTCTCACAAGCGCAAAGCCTGCGCTGAATTTTCGCATTATCTCCGAGCTTAGCGCGTTGAGTTGGCGTGTGTATGATGAGCGCATTTCAATCGAAGATTTGATTAAAGATTATCAAAAGATTACACAGCAAAAGCCGCGCCGATTCTGGTGTGAGCTGTTTTTTATCCCGCTCGCAAATGCGTCTTTGTGCCATATTTTTGGAGGCGACATCGGTTCATTCGCTGCTGTTTTTGTCGCAACAATTTTTGCGCTCATCGTGCGCAAAGTGCTACACAAAATCGACACACGGCTTCTTTTTGTCATTATCGCGTTCATTGTGTCGTTTGCGACAACATATCTCACAGCGCTTTTTCCATCACAAACAATCGAGATTGCCATCGCATCTTCGGTGCTCTTTTTGGTGCCCGGAATTCCAATCATCAATGCAACACTTGATATTCTCGATTCACATATCCTCATAGGAATTGCACGTGGGGTCGATGCAGGGATTCTTATCGTTTGCATCGCTGCTGGTATGTTTCTCAATTTGCAAATCAACGGAGGCTAGGAATGCTTGAAATGATTCTCGCGAGTTTAGAAGTCTCGATTTTTGCCGCATTTGGAACGCTCACATTCGCCTATACGGCGCAACCACCGCTGAAAGCTGCGCTTGTATCTATGGTTTTGGCTGGCTTTGCATTCGGACTGCGCAATGTTCTAATGGAAGCCTTTGCGCTCAATATCGTCAGCGCGACATTCTTTGTCGCATTTCTCGCTGGCTTTGGCGGGCTTGCAAGCGCACGAATTTTGCGCGTCCCTGCTGAAGTCATCTCGTTGCCAAGCGTGATTCCGATGATTCCCGGTCTCTTTGCTTATCAAACGATTCTAAGTTTTGAAGCGTTTTATAAGAATGAGAATCCCGCGCTTGCTATGCAATATATGGTCGCAATGGTCAAAAACTTGCTCAACACGAGCTTTATCACGCTTGCGCTCGCGATTGGAATCGTCTTTTCGCTCTTTGTTTTCTACGAGCAAAGCTTTATGATGACGCGTTCTACCAAACACGACAAACACTCGTTTTGGCAATTTTGGCGTTTTAGGTTTTGATATTGATTTATGCGAGATTCTATGCGCCATTGCGAGTGCGCCCGAAGCAATCGGACGTGTTGGACGTTCTCAACATGTCGAGCATTCAAGAATCGTTGATTGCTTCGGCTATGTTCTAATCTTAACATAGCCGAAGCGCTGTGGAGCATGAGACATAGTCTAATCCTTTAAAAAGTGTGCAGGGGTTTGGGGGATTAAGGGATAAGGGCGAAGCTATCATTGAACACACAAACATTTCATGTTTACTTTGGCAATTAAGCCCCCTTATCCCCCTTAGAAAATAACCACATTGAGAATCTCAAAACAAATCTCATGATTTGTCATTCTGAAGCCTTTAGGCTGAAGAATCTCATGTTGTCAATCATGAGATGTTTCGGCTTTGCCTCAACATGACAAAGATTCATCATTGCGAGCTTACGC